>CAZVFQ010000010.1:0-44153 GCA_964626455.1 uncultured Desulfobacteraceae bacterium
GACCGCAGGGCTTCCTTCCTGTAAAAACCTCAAATGAGGTTAGAAGCTTTTTACGCAGACATCAAATATAATCATAAAACTGGATTTATAAAGGCTTTGGCCTGTCTTTTATCCAGTATGAAGATCAAATGCAACCCATTTTTGCTGTGGCGCTCAATTGTTTGACAGTGCAGCAGAAATCATTTAAACAAAGATTTGCGGCAAAGTAAAAAATCCTTTAACAGAAGAACCAGGCCTGCGGAGACGAATACGTGAACAATGAGCATGGTGAAAACAAGGCGTCTGCACCTCGTCTGCCCGAAAGCATAGAGACCGGGATGCTTGAACCCATAAGCTACGATTATGCCGGCAAAAGAGATATCAATATCGTAATAGAACAGCCGGAATATACATCCCTGTGTCCAAGGACAGGCCTGCCCGATTTCGGATCCATAACGATCAGCTATACACCCGGTGATTGGATTATCGAACTTAAGTCTTTGAAATATTACCTGCTTCAGTACAGAAACATTGGGATCTTCTATGAAAACGCTGTCAACCGCATACTAGAGGATCTTGCAGGAGTGCTGTCCCCGAAAAAAATGACTGTTACAGGCGAGTTCACCGCCAGGGGAGGAATCTCAACTACCGTAGCTGTCCACTATCCTGAATAATCCATCCTCACTGCTTATCTCTTCTGTTCGGTGTTTTCAAAAAATAAAACGAACGCTCGATATTATTTGTTGACACAATATTATGGTAAAGGTACAAAATAGAGTGCTGTAGCAAGGATGTGTTCAGGTCAAATTTGAATGTCGAGGATAAAAATCCGAAATCACAAGCGGTCGCAGGGCAATCAAAGACCGCTTAGACGGCCCGGGAGACCATGCAGGATTTAAAGACAGTATCGGATTCAGATACGGAAGCATTTGATGATTTCAGGCAGATGGCCCTGTTGTCAATGGAGGAGATCTGCAGGGACATCTTCAGGGAAAATCAGCACAGGATAAAGATCAAGAAAGAAGCTGTCGCCATCCGCAATCTCGTAAATATTTTCCATACCACCCTGCAGATTTCAAATGAAAGAGGATTTCAGACCATGAGTCTGCGGGATTTAAGCCGGGTCTCAGGGTTGTCCATGGGTGCGCTTTATTCGTATTTTTCAAGCAAGGACGAGCTGCTTGAAATGATACAGAACCAGGGCAGACGCATTACTTTAAAGGTGCTTTCCCGCTGTGTAAACCCTAAGGATTCGCCTTTGATTCAGCTACGGGCCGCAATCCGCGCTCATCTTTATTTAACCGAGGTCATGCAGCCCTGGTTTTATTTCTCATACATGGAGGCCAAGAATCTTAGCAGGGATCAGCGTAAAAAAGCCATAGAAAATGAGCTTGTAACCGAGGAAATATTTATGCGGATTCTTGCAAAAGGCGTGGAAAAAGGCGAGCTCGAAGTGGAAAACCCGGCTCTTACAGCCGCGGTGATAAAAGCCATGCTTCAGGACTGGTATCTGAAGAGATGGAAATATTCCCGCAGGCAGATTTCAGTACAGGCCTATGCGGATTTTGTTATTGGATTCGTGGAATCCGTGGTGAGGAAAGATTCAAAGAGCCGACGCTGATAGTCTTCAAGTATTGCATATGCGTCTGCTTCTTTTTCAATGCCGGTAATGGTTTCCCGCCAGCGGCTGGCCCTGGGAAGGCCCTTTAGCAGCCACCCCAGGCGGCTTCTCATTATTCTGCATGCATGGGTTTCCCCGTAGCATGCCACCATGTCGGCTACATATTCTTTTATTGCACAAAAGCGCATTTCCAGGTCAGGTTCGGCAAAATCGATTCCGGCAAGCATGGCTTGTATGCGGGAAAATATCCACGGGTCTCCAGGGGCCGCCCTTCCGATCATTACAGCGTCGCACCCGGTCCGGCGCAACATCTCCAGGGCGTCTTCCGGGGTGCGGATATCGCCGTTTCCAATGACCGGAATTGAGACTGTCTGTTTTATTTTCTCTATAATTTTCCAGTCCGCTTTTCCGGAAAATTTTTGCTTTGCTGTGCGCGGGTGCACGATCACGGCGTCTGCGCCGCAGTCCTGCGCAATACGGGCCATGCACAAGGCATCTTCTCCTGAAGGCTCCCATCCGCTGCGCATCTTGACAGTTACCGGAATATTTACTGCATCACGTACAGCCCTGACAACAGATTCGGCTGACTTGCGGTTTTTCATAAGAGCAGCACCCGCTCCGGTCTTTACGACTTTTTTGACCGAGCAGCCGAAGTTGATATCTATTATATCGGCTCCGGTCTGTGCGGCTATTTGAGCGGCCCTTGCCATGTTTGCCGGTTTTGCCCCGAATACCTGTATGCTGAAAGGTTTTTCACCGTTTGCGTGTCTCATCATTTGGATTGTTTTTTCAGATCCGTGACAAAGTCCGTTTGCACTTATCATTTCCGAGCACACAAGGCCGCAGCCCCTTTTTTTGACCATTTTACGGAAGGCTGAATCAGTAATGCCTGCCATTGGTGCCATTACAGTCGGGTTTTCAAGTTGCAGTTTTCCGATATTAAAAGTTTTATTCATTATATTGAATTATCCGGTTTTTGGATTTGCATAACAGTACAGGCAATTATGGAAACAGGGCTGATCTGCGTATCCGCCGATGTCTTTTGAGGTCATACACCCGCAGCCTTTTTGCCCGCGCTGTCCCGTATCTTTTTGAAACGAGATCCCGCCGCCGAACAGTTCGGCCAGGTACCGGTTTGGAATGCACGAACTCGGCTTTATTTTTGAATCTTTACCAAGGGCTTTGATCACATCTTTTTCGCAGCATGTATACAGGTTCATTCCGAGTTTTTCAAGAGCCTGCTGCATTTTGACGATTATGCGTATTTTTTTATCCAAAGGCGGATCAATCCATTTAAAGTTCTTCATGTGCGCGGTGCGTCTTTGCATTTTTGGATAAATATCAGCAAAGCTTGTCACGCATCTGCTAACGCCCATTGCCGAAAGATTTTCCGCTATATACCGGAAATCGTCCAGGTTGTGTTTGACTTTTTCGTTTTGCCGGTAAAAGCAAATCGGGTCAAATCGCCACTGAAGGGTTTGCGGGCCGCAGCGCGCGCACAGTTTTTCCGCCTGCTCTATGCGCTGCAAAAGGGGAGGAATATTTGGTTCCAGTAAATTTGATTCAGAGTTGAGCGTGAAGTTAAAAAAAAGATTATATCCTTTTCTGTGCAGAATCCGGTCGTATCCGCCGTTGATAAAACTGCCGAAGTCCTTTGACCAGAAAACAATCGTATGTACGTCCCTTGGGGTTGCCGGTACGGTGTAGGTAGAATTGTTAAAGGGATTTTTGACATTAAAGCAGCCCCTTTTGATGCCCTGCATGAATGAGTCCATGTAGAAGGCGGGAATATCAGTGCGCCTGGAGGCAGATATTACGATCCTGGTTTTCATGGAAGAAATGGTTTTATGCTTGATCAGGACCGCTGCGGTTTGCGGTCTTTTAAGGATATTACGGTTTTTCCCTGCGATTCTTTGTTCCCGGTTGCCTCTTTGCCGGTGTGTTGCCTTATGATGTCTTGTCCCGGTTTGTTTTCGTCGTTTTCCGGCGGCTCAATTCTTTCCAGTCGCATGCGTTGGCCGCCCATAGTGAATTCTGAACCGTTTATGTAATCGTCCTTTAATATCCAGGTTACGGTCTGAACCGGCAATTGCAGAAGCATGAGCTTTATATGGTACCAGTCCTTTTTAACATCCGGTTTTATTTCTTCCACGCGTGCAAATACCACTGGCTGGTCTTCATGATAAATAAGCACAATGTCTTTTTCCGCGGTCATAAAACCTCTTTGTTTCAGATTTTGATATTCGTTGTTTGAATTTTAGTCTTTTTTGCCCGGGGCAGCCATTGTTTTTATCCAGTACAGCAGGGTGTTTTGCGCCAAAAGCTGCCGGTCTGCTTTCTGCAGGTCCCGGTTGAGCCGGGCCGGATCCGCAAACCAGCAGGAGCGTTTAAACATGGATTTTTCAGTTTCAAGCTCCCTGACAACTCGAGCAGGGTTGCCGGCTGCAATTACATTGGGCGGGATGTCTTTTACAACCACGGAGCCTGCACCAATAATGCTGTTTTCCCCTATGGTAACCCCTTTGCATATTATTGCGCTGTCGCCTATCCAGACGTTTTCCCGGATATATATCGGTTCAGGGCGCCCCAGGCCCCGGACCCGGTCATAGGTTCCATGCCAGTCGGCATCAGTGATAAATGCGTTGCCGGCTATCATGCTGCTGTCTTCGATTACGATCTCTGCCGCGGAGCTTATTCTGGCCCCGGGACATATCAGGCAGTAATCGCCCACCGCTATTTTGCCGCCCCCCTTTTTGCCCGGCCATACCGTCAGCCTGACCTTGCTGTCTGATGTGGCCAGTATATTTGCGTAGTTTCCTATTGTTATGGGGGCTCCGAAAATTTTTATATTCCAGGGTTTGATAAACATAAAGCCCTGGCCGAGCGAGTCGAGCTGAGGCTTTATGTAATACCTGGTGAAAAGTTCCTGGAATTTTATATTCAGACGCTTGATGCCATACGGCCTGTGTTCTCTTCGCAACTTTAAAAGTCCGTGAAATAAAAAATGTCTGTTTTACCCAAGTATATCGTTTTCATTCCAGAAATCGTGGTAAAACATTCGTCCTGCCGGGCTTAGATGATACAGCGCATCGGCGGCCATCAGGAAAACCCCGTTTGTCCATGTAATTTTTTCCTCCGGCCAGATTACCATGTCCGGATAAGTAAATCCGCACCAGAAGGTGCCGTCTTCAAACCGTCTTTCATGCATCCAGTTGAATACTATTTCCGCGACTTTTTGATTACCCGATGCCGTCAGGGCAAGGACCAGTTCGCAGGTTTCGGCTATTGTTACCCATGGGCGGTTTGAAACACACAGCACGCCCATACCCTCTACCACGAACTTTTTCCAGTACTGATCAAGTCGTTTGCGCGCTTTATCCCCGGTCACCGCCCCGCAGAGTACGGGATAAAACCAGTCCATGGAATAATGGGATTTGGCGATGTTGAAAAGATGATATCCTTTTGCTATGGCAGCCTTTAACTTAAGCGCGGCCTTTTTCCAGTCGTTTTTTTGAATGCCAAGTTTTCCGGCAATGGCCAACGCGCACTTGAGACTCATGAAAATGGAGCTTGATCCGGTGAGAAGCGCCATTGGGTCCACTGCTAAATCCGGATTTTTAGCCCAGTATATCTCCCCTGTTTTTGCCTGGAGACTGATCGTGAAATCCATTGCCCGGCGCACCGTGTCCCACATCTGCGCAAGAAAAGCATGATCTCCGGTGGCCAGGTAATAGTGATATACTCCGACAGCAATATAAGCCGTGACATTTGTGTCCCGGGTCATATCCAGAGGCGCACCGTCCATATAAGCGGCATACCAGCTGCCGTCTGAAAGCTGCCTGTTGGCAAGCCATTGATAGGCCTTTTTTGCCTGCCTGGCTTGTCCACATATAGAAAGCCCCATGGCTGCTTCCACATGATCCCAGGGATCTGTTTTGCCGCCTTCAAACCAGGGTATTTCCCCGTCATCTTTCTGGGTCCGGGAGATAATGGCCGCAACCTGTTCCAGATCCACCTCAGCCGGTTGTTTTTTTTGCAACACCTCCGGGTCCATTAGCCTTCAGCCTTTTAAAATAGTAGTATAATCCAATACAAGTGCAGAGCGCCCCTTGCCGGCCAAGCAATCATCCGTATCCTCGTAACACAGCAACACTTTTATCATAATAACTAATAACAAATAATTATGTCAAAATTTATTTTTGAAGGCGATACCCGTTATTATGTTTTAGAAGGCATTGATTTGGACCGGCAGCTGTCGCTGGTGGGGGGAGGCTTAGTGCTGACTGAAATTTTAAATATGAAAATATAAAGGGCGTCTCTTACTACATAGGCAAGTTTATTGGTGTAATTGATTCAAGTCAATTACCTTATTTTTTGGATTCCCTCGGGGAAAACCAGTCAGCATTTGCAGAAAGCTGCCTTCTAAGTTTTCCTCCTTTTCAGGGGCCATTTTCCGGGCGGGCAAATTTCGCCCATTGGGGCAAAGGCACGCCCCGGGTTTCCCACCTGAAAGGATGGCCTGAGTGCATTCGCCGATATAATGGGTTTTTGGGCTTAATTGAGGGTACATGCCAGTGGTTGTCCGGTCCAATCACATACATCCAGCAGGTATAGTGCGTAGCTTTCCAATATTTACCCGTTTTGTTCACCCCGACCATTACAGTCCCTTCAAAAGAGCCATTGTGCAATTCGATCCGCCTCTTGGCTCTGCCGTACACGGTCTTGTTTTTCCAGTTGTTCTCTCCGTGCAGCTCTTCCATGTACTTATCGCCTGTGAACACTTCGCATACAAGGCCGATTTTTTCAACTTGCTGGGATATTTCCGATACCCGCACCGGTATCTCGAAAACCCAGTCCGCTTCAGGAACCGAATCCGGAAGGCTCTCAGGATCGAAAAATGTCGGCTCTTCTTCCTGGATATCCGCGAGCTGTTCGGGCTGCTCCTGAGCCTGTACGGCCGGTTGAGCTGTCTCGGAAGCCTGCTGTCCCTGGATGGTCCACCCCGAATTCTGCAGGTCCGCGGCCCGGGAAATCTCAACAAATGACCCCGGGACGTATCCTGCAAACCAAAGGATGAAAAGCACTGAAAGCAGGGATTTGCCATACTTAGTTTCACCATGTTTTCCTTGGCTTTGCGCTGGTTTCATTTGACTGCCTCCTGGCTATGCATTTTGTTATTATATCTTTTTTGTCACTGCTGGATAAGCCCTGTCATTTCCAGGGCTTCCGTGCGGATGAACCGGTCTTCAGGGACCAGTCCGGTCATCTGCAGGATGTCTGTGCGAATTATCCGCTCATCCGGGTTCAAGCCAGACATTTGCATTGTATCGGTTCGAATTATGCGATCTTCAGGATCCAAGCCGGTCATCCGGAGTTTTTCAGTTCGTATAAGCCGCTCCTCGGAACTCAGCCCGGTCATCTTTAAAGCCGTGGTTCGGATTATGGGACCCGCGTCCGGTTGATGATCCATGATGGACAGGTTCCATCTCACCTTGTAGTCTACCGGGATGAGTTTTTCATCGCCGACCTGCCGGCGAATTTCGGGAAGATCAGGATCGTCTGCTGCCCATATGCGGGGCTTTTCCTCACCGGTGACCGGAGCGCCCGGAAGCTGGTACCCGGTCATTTTGTATTGGCCTTGAATACTGCCGGCCCCGACCTGGTAGGTCCCCTCCATTTCATCGGGTCCGTTTGGAAACCAGGGGGAAAACTCCATGGCAATCTGCTTGGTCTGATCCTTTGTATGGTCGCCGGCTTTTACCGTGGAGAGGCACGGCCCCTTGGCCCGGCCGGCTGGGGCCTTTAAACGAAAACGCCCCTTTGCCTCATTTACTTCCAGATAAACCCGCTGCTTGGCAAGCTTTGGATCAGGCCCGAACGGCTCCTGTCCCGAAAGATCATAGGTATGGGTAAAGCGGCTCTGCTCCCTGAAATCCCAGATCTCGCGGCCATTAACACTGGTTGTAACGCTTCCCTCGGTATAAAGCCCTGTTGCCCCGGCTCTCTTAACACGAACCGTGTTATCCACGGTTATGGTCATAAAGGCGCGTTCTTTTTTCTCCAGGTCAGCCCCGCCAAAGGAGGTGGTGAAATCAATTTTTCGCTCCACCCGGATTTCGCCCTTCAGGGCAGCCGGATGCCAGCGCCCGGGTCGATTATTTCCACCGGAAGCATACATTGACATGCAAACGATAAGTATCGCCGGAGCAAGCAGGAAGCCTTTAATTATTGGAAGAGGGTTTATCTTTAAGATTTATCCTCCATTTCAAGTCATATGTGGTGCTGGTAAAGCCGTTTTCAATCTTTTTTCTCTCCTGCCTTTTCGGAAAAATGAATGTATATGGGATGATCCGGTACAGCAACAGCAATAAATACTATCTGAAGCCCCTTCTCCATGCTTTGAAACCAGCTGCTTATCATCTTCCTTGGCCTACCAGCCTGCATCCATCGCCTCGATAAACTCGATCCTGGTTTCGGACCCGTCAAGATCAAGATTTTTATCAGAGCAATAGGTACGGAGCCAGCCGAGCAGCTTTTTAGCTTCAGCAAGGTAGGCGCTGACCTCGGCCTGGGCCACGGCTTGAACGCCTGCTTTTGTTCCGAAATCGGAGTTGAACTTCTCGTGATCCCCGTTGCACTGGTCGACGTGCTGTTGCTCGTGCAGCAACGTGGCCTCGAAGATGATCGGATGCTGGCACTCTTTTTTCTGCTGCCCTTCATAGGCGTCACTGCCTTCAATTGTGCAATCCTTCTGATTTACCCACATTACATAATCCCAGGAGCCTCCACCGCCTCCAGATTTGTAGTATTGGGGCTTGCCAGCAAGCTTTTTGGATATTCTGTCACCGATTAGATCCCTATATTCTTTTACATTGTCTGCAAAATCTCGAATATCCTGGTCGGCGAAGGCTTCAGCAGCGCCCAGTGCACCCTGGAGTGCATCAAAGACATCATGGCAAGGATCTTGGGCTTTCAGGTTCCATGTGGCTACTGTTTTCTCCTTATATATGCCCTGGTTATTTTGAGACGTATAGGTACCGGAAATGGTGTCGCTGCTCCGGTCGGCCGTTTTGTTGTCAACAAAACCGAAGGTGTGCGGTCTGGGCGGCATTATCGTTGTGAAGGTGATGCAATCATCTCCAAGTGAACCAGAGGTTTTGATGCTTCCTTTCTGGCCCAGCGGACAAGTGCTAAAATTCGTTTTTCTAGCCAACGTTTTTTCTTTGCATACGTAGGTCTTGCTTTCCACGCTATCTTCAGTGTGGGTGGTATACCATTTGTGGCTGGCCGAAATCACGTACTTATTATCCGGCATCCACTTAATGGTCGCATCGGCATATTTCTTCATCTCCGTTGCGCCTTTCCCGCTGTAAAGAGTGGCAGTCTTCTTGCTGTCCTTCTTTTTAGAGTTCCCGGGGGTCTTGATATCATGATCGTAGTGCTTTATCTGGTACAGGGGAGTGTGCTCCTTAGCCTCCTCGGGCATACCGCAGTTCGTACTGGCTTCCACTTCATTGCTACTACTCTTGGTATGGTCTGTGAGGGTATGGGTCATTTTAAGCACGTACAAATCGTAGGTCGGGCCGCAGACCTCAAGAGTCATCTTTTCATTAACATCGCGCGAGTATTCGCTGCGCTTGATATTGCCTCCGCTTGATTTGTCTACATGCTTGTCCCCGTGTCCTGTCCGGGTGATTGATATAATGCCCTTCCAGATTCGATGGTCCGGTTTCATAAAAGAAGGCAGCATATCATAGGGATCGTCCTCCGACCAGGCAGGATACTCTCCAAGGGTTAACAAGCCTGCGGCAAAAACAATAAAAAAAATGCAGAGCACCAGATGCCTGGCAATGATTTTACATTCAAAAACATCCTGTTTTTGTTTCTTGGTGATCATGGAAACCTCCCCGCAAGTGAAGAGCAAGGCTTTTTTACAAGCACATTACAAGTAAAACTCAACAAGATAAAAGCGGTTTCTAAAACTCAATAGCAACCGACTTTGTTTGTCCTGACTTGATGTCAATTCCTTTTTGTTCCTTGACCTGGCTGTCAGGGCCTTTGACCTCGACGCGGTAGGTTCCCGGCAGAAGCTTGAAGGTCTTGCCCTTGCCTTCCTCAAGCCAGCCATAGGCTGCCCGGTCGTCTCCTTTGTATACTTTTGAATAGGCATGTAAGCTCTTACCGGCCTTGATCGCCTCAACCTTTAATACCCCTTCCCGAGCAAACTGTGCCTGCTTGCTCACTGTCTGTCCCGGCTGGACCTCTATATCTTCTAAGACAACCACTGGTTGTTGGGGAATTTTTTTGTCCTGGATCTCCACCCGGTACACGCCTGGCAAAAGCTTGAAGCCAGCGCCCTTGCCTTCTTTCAGCCAGCTTGAAGCGACCCGTTTATCACCCTTGTAGACCTGGGCATAAACATGGATGCTCTTGCCCCCTTTGAAGGCCTCGATCCTGAGTTGTCCTTCCCGGGCAAACTGTGCCTGCTTGCTCACTGTCTGTCCCGGCTGGACCTCTATATCTTCTAAGACAACCACTGGTTGTTGGGGAATTTTTTTGTCCTGGAGCTCCACCCGGTATACGCCCGGCAAAAGCTTGAAGCTCGCGCCCTTGCCCTCCTCCAGCCAGCCCGAGGCGACCCGCTCATCGCCCTTGTAGACCTCGGCATGAACGTGAATGCTCTTGTTCTCTCTCAAAGCCTCTATTTTCAGCTCCCCTTCCCGGGAAAAATTGGCCTGCTTGCTTATGCTCTGCCCGGATTTGATTTCAATGTCTTTCAGGCTCACCACAGGCTCTTCCGGGATGGACTTGTCAGTGACTTCCACCCGGTAACCACCGGGCGAAAGGCTAAATGCAGCTCCTTTGCCTTCCTCCAGCCAGCCCGAGGCAGCCAGATCGTCTTCCTTATACAGCCTGGCATGGGCATGAATGCTTTTGCCTTCTTTGATCGCGCTTAGTTCCAGAATCCCGGCATCAAAGCGGGCGGTTTTGCTAACGGTTTGATCCAGCTCGATTTTGACATCGGAAAAACTGCGGCTTGGATTGTCAGGGAGTCCTTCGTCTGTGAATACAACTTTGTATGTTCCGGGTTTTAAGCGGATAATCTCGGGCTTTTTTTCATCCAAAGCTGTATTGAGTTTTTTTACTCTTTGCCCGGTATCCTGCTTAAAAACTTCCACCCGGGCCCTTACCGGAGTTTCATTTCTAAAGGCCATGATTTCAAGAAAGCCAACGGTCTTGGTCTCCTGCACAACTTCCCGGGCCGCGGCCTCGAACTGGCCAGCGGTTTTGGCGGTGAAATACCTGCCGCCGCCCGCCTCGGCCATGCACTCGAGCTGTTTTCTTCCCTCCTGGCCAACATCAAATCCAATTACATGCATCACAAAACGCAGGCCCGATTCTTTCAGTTCTTTGACCAGGGCGCAGGGGTCGCCCTCGCAGCTTTCCTTGCCGTCTGAGACCAGAATAATTGTTGTTTCGTCCTCCAGTACCCTGAGCTTTTCCGCCGTTACCCTGACAGAGTAGGTGATCGGGGTCTTGCCCTTGGGGCTGAGTCCCTGAATGGTCCTGATAATGCCCTCTTTGTCCAGGGGGGATATCTGTACCAGTTCTTCAACGTCCTTGCAGTCACGTTTGCGCCTGTGCCCGTAGGCCACCAGGCCGGCCCGGGTATTATCCGGCAGATCCCGGATAAGACCGGCCATGACTTCTTTTGCGATGGCAATTTTGTCCCTGCCTTCAATCTCGCCCCACATGGAGCCGGAGGCGTCAAGGATAAACATGATGTTTGCAGCCCTGGAGGTGCTTTGTTTGGCAGTTTGCGCTTCGGTAGGCCACGCCTTCGCTGAGCCCTTGTTTTGCTTGGTTTTTTGGGCGGTTTCTACAGAAGAGGTGGATTTTTCTTTGGTCCTGGCCGGCTCAGGCTTGGATTCGGCCGGCTTTTGGACTGTATCCGCAACAGTTTTAGGTTGAAACGGCTGACCTGCCTTGACCAATACCCTGCCTTTTTGCACCTGCACCAACAGGGCGTCTCCGGAGGCCTTGCCCTCCAGCTGGTTGAAGGTGCTACGGAAGTTCTTCCCCGCCCGGAGGGTCTTGGTCCGGAAATGCTTCGGGGCAAGCTCGGATTCCGGAAGCTCCCGGCCCTGGGAGAGCCAGGTGTAATAGACCTTGGACTCGGAATCAGCCATATTAACAAACCTGGCCACCGATTCATCACCAGGTTTCATCCTGATGCGCATCTCCTCTCCGGCTGCGAGCACCCGCTCGGGCATCTCGCCCTGCTTCACGCGTGCGTGGTCTCGGAATCGGCTGTCACTCGGGTTATAAAGCACTATTTCATCTGCTTCTTCCGGGCTAAGATACACCTTTAGTCTGCCGCCTGAATATACGAACTTCACCACTGGTTGGCCCTGCTTGAAGGCGTAAATGCGCACACCGCCGCTGGTAAAGGTGCTCAAGGCCTTGTCCGGCTCAATTTTAACCCGGAAGATCTCGCCTTCCTCCATGTCGCCTTTTTTCACAGGCGGCTCCAGGACCTCAGCCGAAGAGACTCTATCCATCCAGGGCTCTTTTTCCGGCCCCTGGTCTTTTTTCTGTTTTGCAGCCCCTGAACCGGGTCCTTTCATTGCCGCGTAGTCTTCGGGTACTTTGAATAAGCTTTTGTCAACCTTGCTTTGCTGAATATTGTCGAGCTCCGCGGACATGCCCTTTTGCAGGTGAAAGACAATCTTGAGGGGAAAGCCCAGCTCCTCGGAGATCCAGGCGGTAAACAGCTCCTGCTCCCCGGAGCGGACCAGAACCTTGCTGCACTCAAATCCCTTGAAAGATTCCTGTCCCTTCTCCTTGCGCTCATATTGCCTGGCGCTCTGACGAAAACTCTCAAAGGGGTTATTCATAAGACTCGGCTTGCTGGTGGTCTCCATATCCATATACTCGCGGTCCCCAGGAAAAACCACCCGGGTCATTCCTTCTTTGCGGTCCACGAGCAAGAAAAACTTTGTTCCCCTTTCCTGCATATCCATACGATACTGCGTGTCTTGGACATAGAGCCTGGACTTGCTCGTCTTGCCGTCCTTTGTTTGGATCACATCCGCGGTAAACTGCGCCGCGTAAAGGGAAGAGACCGATAAGGTCAAAAAAAACACGAGAAAGGATATAAATGTTGTGACGGCTGATTTGAACATGGCAATGACTCCGTTTATTTGTTAAGTCTTTGTGAAGCGATATTGCCGTGTTTTGGCCTTGCTATTGCTTTTTGAGTGTGTAACCCTCGGGAACGGCAAACATGGACGGATCAACAGGTCCCTGCTTGATGTTGTCCAGCTCCATTGACATGCCTTCGCCAATGTGAAACAGGATTTTTACTGGGAAATTCAGCTCTTCGGCGACCCAGGCTGTGAAAAGATCCCTGTCGCCCCCCTGAACGAGTACCTTGGTGCAATCAAACCCTTTGAATGTTTCTTGGCCCAGCTCCCGGTTGTCATAATTTTGCACATGATGGCGGAAACTTTGAACCGGGTTGGAATCCATGGCCCGGAAATAGTTATTCTCAACCTCCATGTACTGCTTGTCTTTTGGCGAAAGAACCGTGGTCGTCCCTGTTTTTTCATCGACAATAAGATCCAGCTTGAGATCATTCTCCTGCACTGTCATGCGGTATTTGGAATTTTTGACGTACAATTTGGATTCCTGTGTCGTTTTTCCGGCCTTGCTTTCCAGCATATCTGCCGTAAATTCGGCAGCCTGTGCTGAAGAGATGCCCGCAATGAGCAAAACCGCAGCCGCAATGTTAAATAATTGGCCAGGCATTTTTATCATAGCTGCGACCTCCATATCGAAATGCTGCTTTTACGGGTGAAATAAACGTCTTCCTAATCACAATCTCCGATACGCCTTCCCTGAAGGTGCTGGGTCGTTTCCATTCCTTGCATTAGCATCTTGATCGTTCCTTTGAGGGTATCTCCACTGTAAGTGATGGTGCCCTCGCCGTTCATTTGGCCATGGCCGGTATCGCATTGCATGGTCCAGCTTACGGTGTCGCCGTTTGTGCGAATATCTTTTATCTCGCAGTCGCCGCCGGAACCGCTGCTCTGTGAGCCCTGTGGAACATAGTCGTCTTTGCCCAGACATTCTTTATGGGTGGATTTTTTTTGCGGCATATTATCCGGCATTCCAGGCATTTCTAGTTCTGTGGTGATTTGCCATTTCCCTTCCTGGATGTTGGGTCCGGCTGCATGCACCGGAACGGATACGGCTGCATAGCACAAGTAAGCCACGGCGATGAGTAAAAAAAATATACCTTTTTTCATAGTCAGTCCTCCTGAAAAGTTGCCGCAATAAAATACAAGGCGGTGTTAAATTCGGTGCCGGATATCTAGGGCATAAGCCGCCGGCCGATCATGGGGAGCTTATAGTTCTCCGAACTCTATATCAGGAAACAGAATATTTTCAACTGCATTTATTTCTATCATAGGCAGGCTTACAGATAGGTCACATATATCCGGGATTTTGGATTTTTGTGGGCCGGAGGGCGTTATCCCCTTGCACTCCAAGGCATCAAAGTGATTCGTACAGAGCCCGGGTCCATGCGGATGGCTCGCAGTCAAGGTGTTCGGCCAGGGTCTGGCGGCATCTCCGGTATTCCCGGATTGCCTCACTTCTGCGCCCAAGCCGGTTGTAGCAGACAAGGAGGCGCTGATAGAATGTTTCGTTTAGAGGGTCAATCTCCCGGCCCTTCCTGTAGAAAAAAAGAGCCTCCTCTTGTCGCCCCAGATTTTCCAGGATTTCTCCTGTACCAAGGCAGCAGCCGGCCACACCCTCGCGCAGTTGGTCGCACATTGGTATGGCCCAGTGCTTTTCCGGGATTTCTCCTGCCAGAAATTCTCCGGAATGCAGAGCTATGGCCTTGCGGAGCATAAAAAGGATGGAGGGATCAAGCTCTTTAACTTCGGGATCGGTCTGCAGGGCTGCATTCAGATTGTCAAGTATGGCCTGCAGGTGCCAGATATCTGCCCAGCAGATCTTTTCGTTTAGAAAGATTCTTCCTTCTTCGAGCTTAACTGCCTGATCGTTTGTCAAAAGCTTGCGGAGCCGATGCAGTGTGGTGCTGAGAGCGCTTTCCGCGGCATCTCCTTCGGAATCGGGCCATAGCATATCGCAAATACGGCTTTTTTCCACACCCTTGATGCCGCCGGCTGCGAGCAGGGCCTTTAGCAGATCCAGGGGCCTTTGCTGTGCCTTGCGGGTAAACTGGAGCGGCTGGTCATTAACCATCACTTTAAATTTTCCCAGGGCAAATATTTTTACCGGCCAGGGCCATTCAGGCACATAGAAAAGCAGTTTTCCGGGTACCAGGCTTCTAACCCGGATAAGCCTTCTCACATATTCGGTTTCAATTCCCATTTCCAGGGCAGCAGCGCATAGCCGGGACATTATATGCGGCCGCCAGAAATAAGTATTGAAATATTCATGCTTTCTGCCAAGGCCCAGCGCATGGCGGAGTAGGTGGGTATATTTTTCCTCAACACTTTTTTCCATGGACAGATCAGCTTCAGCCAGCGCATATTGAAATTCCATGAACTTGTTGTGGGTCACCGAGTCCAGGCTGCGCCCGTAAGCCAGATTTTCCCCCGCTTCCCGGAGACGACCGGACATTTGCAGCGCTATTGCCTTTCCGAGGTGGGCAACTGCTATGCTGTGCTTTTCGCCTGATGCAAAAGCAAGTTCCAAAGCGGCATCTGAATGATAGACAGCTGCGGCTGCATCCCCAGGAATCATGGCATTCCATGCATTCAGAACGTGATAGTAACACTTTGCCCAGGCACGGGCCATGTCCACCTCTGTTGCCGCCTGGTCGAGCTTATGCTGTGCATCTGCAGTATCTCCCAGACTCAAGGCGGCGGCGGCCGCATGTCCCAGTAAGAAAATCCGCCATCCCGGGATCTCAATTTCATTTAAAATTGCCAGTCCCTCTTCAAATGCCCGGAAGCAACGGTCAAATCTGGCGGTTTTCCAGCAGAAAAATGCTATCAGGTCTTTGTGCATTATTTTTAACAGCGGGGAAATTTCCGGATTATCCACATACATACCAAATCGTTTAATCAGTGCCGCCACCTCCCGGAAGTCGCCAAGCATTATCCGACAAAAGCCGAGAGGAAGAAAAGCCTGGATTTTGACCGGAAGAGGCTCACATATTTCAGCAAGCTTCCGGCCCCGCTGCATTAAGGACTCGATTTCCGGGTGAGCGGGATTTCTTAAGGCCATGGCAAGAATCATGCTGGAGAGGGTTTTGGATTCAACCTCTGCAGAGATATCCGGGGGCGTGGCTTCGAGTAGCCGGTCAATTTTACTCAGCCACTGATCCACCAGAGCGAAAGTGTTAAATATATGCAGATGGGTATCGACAATGCCTGACCAGGCAAGCATCTGTCCCGGCTTGTCCCGGTTTTTTTCAAACCTTTGATAGGCCTTTTCCAAAAGTGCCCGGGCTTCTTCGGGATGGTGAGATATGCGGCACATGCCCAGCCAGAAAACAAGCCAGGGGTTTTTCTCTATTTCTTCTTCTGGCAGGCCGGCCAGCCGGTACTCCATGGTCTGTAGTCCTCCCCGGGAGATTAGCACTGGCGCGTTTTGCATGAGAATACGAGTCGTGTCCTCCCAGTTTCCGGCATCCAGAAACAGTTTCATGGCTTCTACAATGGCGCCTTCACCTTCGAGTATCCGGGCGGCTTTTTGGCGAAGATCGGCCATCTCCTGCTCCGTGGCTTCCCTGGACAGCCGGTTTAAAAGAAACCTGCGGAATAGTGGGTGGTATTGGTAGTACACGGTACTTGCCCGCCGGCGCTCAATAAAAGCATTTGCCCTGCACAGGCTCCATAACATGTTTTCAGCACGAGGGTTTTGGCTCACTCTTGAGGCTGTGAATCCGGTCATCCATGGAAGCAGGGCTGTTTTGCATAAAAAAGCGTGTGTGACCTCATCGGTCCTGTCCAGGATTTCGCCGGCAAAATAATCGAAAATGTGTTCATGCGGCAGGCCTGCTGCTGACCGGGGGGGAGCCTGTGCCCTGAGTTCCATGGTCCTGTCTTCGGTTAAAAGAATCAGCCCCGCGGCCCAGCCGTCTGTGAACTGGTGAAGCTCCCGGATTATGTCATCAGAGATTTGCTTTCCGCTTTTCTGCAGGATCAGATTCCGGGTTTCTTCAAGTGTAAGCCGCAGATCCCTCCATCCCATAAATGACATCCTGTCGTTTGCACGCATGCGCATCAATGTCTGCGGCGGCTCGCCTCTGCTTGCAAGGATAATCGTCAAATTCAAGGGAATTTGCCGGAGCGCGGCACGCATTATTCCATGGAAGGCGCATTTTTCCGGTATTTCCTGGTAATCATCGAAAATCAAAAGGCTTGACGGGGGCAGCTGGCGGAATAACGTTTCAAAAAAACGGTTTGCAAATGCGATCAGGCCGGCTGATTGATCCCCGGTGAAAACAGGCAGACTTTCGTATTCGTCTTCCCGGGTATAAAACCGGGCTGCTTTGGCAAGATAATAAAAAAGGCTTTCTGGTTCCTCGTCTCCCTCGTCGAGTTGATACCAGACGTATGGTATGCCCCGTGCGTCAATGTAGGAGGAGAGCAGTGCGGTTTTTCCGGCTCCTGGCGGACCGGCGACCCATGTCACCGGTTTTTCCAGACACTTGTCCAGCTTTTTAAAAAGGCGTTCGCGCAAAGTTATTGCCGCAAACTCGGGGCGGGTAATCTTTGCGGGCAGCGGGGCATGCGGCAGAAGCCGCCCGGATGCCTTTTTAATCTCGGCCATGAGTCGCCTCAAAAACCATGGAAAGCGGAAAAACTCTTTCCTGTATGCGTATTTGGGTTCGTTTTTAGCGCTATTGTTATTGAGAGGGATAGATAATTATATTTATCATTTATTTTCTTTTTGCTCAATCCCGAAGTTTCCGGTTTGGCTTATAACGCAATCAGACCCTGCCGATATTGGGCATCAGGGCCCATATTACGGACCAGTATTGAGAATCCGCAAGTTTGTCCAAACAGACAATGCCACCGTTCTGGAACTTGAATACCGTGTAATCCGTACTCCCTGTGGTGAGAAAAGATGTCATACGTTCCATGAAGGGAAGGTGTCCCACGAGCATAAGATTTTCCCCGGGGATGATATTTTTTGCAAATTCAGCCGGGTCATCCAGGGCTTTTAAACCTTCGGCTTCTTTTATGTCTTTTGCGTCAAGTTTTTCCGCAAAAATTTCTGCGGTTTGCGCGGCCCTTTTTTTCCCGCTGTGGCGGATTCTGCCGACAAGTACCTTGTAGCCGGCTGCGGTCTCTGCAATTTTTTCCACATCCTTTCTGCCTTCTTCTGAGAGGCTTTGCTCCGGGTCAATTTCTTTTGAAAGATTCTTGCCGTGCTGGATCAGGTAGAGTGCCATGGCATTGTCCCCCTGTGGTTTTGTTGTTTTTAAATCCTTTGGAATTATTGCGGATTGTCAATCTTTATATTTGATTATAATAAAATTATTGAACAGATTCAAACAATACGATATCCGCAGGCCGGAACCGGAAAAATTTTTTCACATAAGCTCTTGCCATTTGGCGCAAGGATTCGTAAATAAAGGTTGCTGTATATTTTGAGCCGGACTGATGGGTTCCGGGCCTGCCGGTGCGGTATCCGGCGGCAGATCAAATTACCAGTCACACGGAGGAATGCTTATATATGGGCGGACTGTTCGGATGCGCCATGAAATCGGACTGCACCATGGACCTGTTTTACGGGACAGATTACCATTCCCACCTGGGTACCAAACGGGGAGGAATGGCTGTAAAAAACAGCAAGGGTATGGCCAAGGCGATTAAGAATATCGAAAACTCCTATTTCAGAACAAAGTTCGAATCAGAGCTGCCCAACCTGGAGGGCAACAAGGGCATTGGCGTGATAAGCGACAATGATTCCCAGCCCCTGATCGTGGGGTCGCATCTGGGAACTTTCGGGATCGCAACGGTCGCAAAAATCAACAATCTGGCCGAACTGGCATCCGCGGCTTTTGAGCGGGGCATCCATTTTTCGGAAGCCGGCGAAGGGCGCGTTAACCCGACGGAACTTGTTGGCATGCTTGTCAGTCAGGAAGACAGCTTTGTCCATGGCATAAACAGCGCCCAGGCTGTAATACAGGGCTCGTGTACCCTTCTTGTTTTAACTGAAAAAGGGATTTACGCGGCCAGAGACAGGCTGGGGCGCACCCCTCTTGTTCTGGGTAAAAAAGACGGGGCCTATGCTGCCGCATCCGAGACCACGGCATTTTTCAATCTCGGCTACGAGGCTGTGCATTACCTTGGGCCGGGTGAAATCGTTTTTATCACCCCGGAGGGCTATGAGACGGTCAGCCCGCCGGGCGAGCATATGCAGGTCTGTTCTTTTCTGTGGGTTTATTACGGATATCCTGCCTCCAGTTATGAGGGTATATCTGTTGAAGGGGTGCGCTACAGATGCGGCCGGGCCCTTGCACAGGCCGATGACACGGATGTTGATGTTGTCTCGGGCATTCCGGATTCAGGCATCGGCCACGCTGTGGGATATGCAAACGAGAAACAAATTCCATACATGCGTCCCTTTGTAAAATACACCCCCACCTGGCCCAGAAGCTTTATGCCGCAGAATCAGCAGGACCGGGATCTTGTGGCCCGCATGAAGCTTATTCCCGTGCCGGCCCTTATCCGGGACAAGCGTCTTCTTTTCTGTGATGATTCTATAGTCAGGGGCACCCAGTTAAAGGACAACGTCCGAACCCTTTACGATGCGGGCGCAAAAGAAGTGCACATGCGGATTGCCTGTCCGGCCCTGGTATATCCATGCCTGTTTTTAAGTTTTTCCACCTCCCGCTCCACCCTGGATCTTGCAGGCCGCAAGGCGATATATGATCTTGAGGGAATCGAGCAGGAGGATATTATCCGGGGTTATGCAAATCCGGATGGGAAGAAGACAGGTGAGATGGTGGAAAAAATCCGGGAAAAGCTGGGATTGACAAGCCTTAAATATCAGCGTTTAGAGGACATGGTTGAGGCCATAGGCCTGCCAAAGGAAAAGCTTTGTACCCACTGCTGGGACGGCAGCAGCTATTATTAGGCAAAAAGTGCAGAGTGCAAGGCACAAGAGGAATTTAAGATCAGACGATTCAATATAACCTGAAGGAGTGGAAATGCCAAAACGCACGGATATAAGCAAGGTCATGATTATCGGCTCGGGGCCCATTATCATAGGGCAGGCCTGCGAATTTGACTATTCAGGAACCCAGGCCTGCAAGGCCCTGCGATCGCTGGGATACGATATCGTGCTGGTAAATTCAAATCCGGCAACCATTATGACGGATCCGGAAATGGCCGATGTTACCTATATCGAACCTTTAAATCCGGAGACCCTTACCCGTATCATTGAAAAGGAGCGGCCGGATGCTCTTTTGCCAAACCTGGGAGGCCAGTCCGCGTTAAACCTGTCTTCCGAGCTGGCTGTCTTGGGCGTGCTTGAGCGTTACGGGGTCAAGGTTATCGGTGTTAACATAGATGCCATCAAAAGGGGAGAGGATCGTACGGCATTTAAAGAGACCATGGACCGGCTGGGCATTGAAATGCCGAAGAGCCGGGCGGTTGAAAGCGTAAAAGACGCAGAAGCCGTGGCAGCAGAACTGGGTTATCCCGTAGTTATCCGCCCTGCATACACCATGGGCGGAACCGGCGGCGGAATGGTATACAATGTGGAGGAGCTCAGGACTGTTGCAGCCCGGGGTCTTGCTGCCAGCTATATCAACCAGGTGCTGGTGGAAGAATCGGTCCTGGGATGGGAGGAACTGGAGCTTGAAGTGGTTCGGGATTCAAAAAATCAGATAGTAACTGTGTGTTTTATCGAAAATGTCGATCCAATGGGGGTTCATACCGGCGATTCCTTTTGCACAGCTCCCATGATGACCATTTCACAGCAACTCCAGGAAAAACTGCAGGAGTATTCCTATAACATAGTGGAGGCAATCGAGGTAATCGGAGGCACAAACATTCAGTTTGCCCATAACCGGGATACCGGCAGGGTGGTGGTAATTGAGATCAATCCGCGCACATCACGCTCTTCTGCCCTGGCCTCTAAGGCCACGGGTTTTCCGATTGCATTTGTTTCCGCGCTTCTTGCAGGCGGTGTGACCTTGGATGAGCTTCCCTACTGGCGGGCAGAAACCCTTGATCAGTATACACCTTCAGGCGATTACGTGGTGGTAAAATTTGCAAGATGGGGTTTTGAGAAATTCCAGGGCATCGAGGACAAGCTTGGCACGCAGATGAGGGCTGTGGGCGAGGTAATGAGCATCGGCAAGACCTACAAGGAAGCCCTGCAGAAAGCAATCCGGTCGCTTGAGACAAACCGTTACGGGCTTGGATTTGCAAAAGATTTTCATGAAAGATCCCGGGAAGAGCTTTTGGAAATGCTGGCTACTCCCACCAGCGAGCGGCAGTTTATAATGTACGAGGCCCTGCGAAAGGGGGCGGATGTAAGCCGGATTTCAGAGATAACAGGTATTACTTCCTGGTTTATTGAGCAGATGAAGGAACTGGTTGGTCTCGAAGAACAGATTCTTGCATACAAAGGCGGACTGCCGGGCGATGAACTGCTGACTAAAGCCAAAAAAGACGGGTTTGCAGACCGTTACCTGGCAAGACTTCTGGGCATAGATGAGGTGGAAGTGCGCAACAGGCGCAAGGCCCTGGGTGTGAACCAGGCATGGGATGCCATTCCGGTTTCAGGCGTTAAGGACGCGGCCTATTATTATTCCTCCTACAATACCGGGGACACAGTAGAGGTAAGCGACCGCAAAAAGATAATGGTTTTGGGCGGGGGGCCCAACCGTATCGGGCAGGGAATCGAGTTCGACTATTGCTGCGTTCATGCGGCATTTGCAATCCGCGAGGCGGGTTATGAATCCATAATGGTCAACTGTAATCCAGAGACGGTTTCAACAGATTACGACACCTCTGACAAGCTGTATTTCGAACCGCTCACAGCAGAAGACGTGCTTGCCATTTATGAAAAAGAGAAGCCAGAAGGCGTGATTGTACAGTTCGGGGGACAGACGCCACTTAATATCGCCAACCAGCTTGAGGCGGCAGGCGTGAAAATTCTGGGCACCACGCCTGATGCAATCGATCTTGCAGAAGACAGGGACCGGTTTCATCAGATTGTAGGCAGGCTCGGCATTCCCCAGCCGGATTCGGGCATGGCCCGCTCATTTGACGAGGCTTTAAAGATTGCAGCAGATATAGGCTATCCCCTGATGGTCCGGCCTTCCTATGTTCTTGGCGGAAGGGCCATGGAAATTGTCATGGACGAGCAGATGCTGCAGCAGTATCTGGCCGCAGCAGTTGAGGTCTCTGAAGAGCGCCCCGTTCTGATTGACAAATTCCTGGAATCAGCCATAGAGGTTGAAGCAGATGCAATAGCCGACGGAACAGATGCATTTGTTCCGGCTGTCATGGAGCATATAGAACTTGCCGGAGTTCATTCAGGCGATTCGGCCTGCGTAATTCCGCCGGTAAGCATTCCGCCTAAGCACATTGAAACCATCATAGATTATACCCGCAAGCTTGCCGTGGAATTCGGCGTGGTGGGTCTTATGAATATCCAGTACGCCATAGCAGATGACATGGTCTATATACTGGAGGCAAATCCCCGGGCATCGAGAACCGTGCCCCTTGTTTCCAAGGTGTGCGGGTTTGCAATGGCCAGGATCGCAACCGGGATTATGCTGGGTGCTAAGCTTGCAGATTTTGGTCTGCAGCGGCCAATGGTGACACACTACGGGGTAAAAGAAGCGGTGTTTCCCTTTAACATGTTTCCCGAGGTCGATCCGCTGCTCGGCCCTGAGATGCGCTCAACAGGAGAGGTTCTCGGTCTTGCCGATACTTTTGGAATGGCTTTTTTCAAGGCCCAGGAGGCAACCCAGTCGCCGCTGCCAGTTGAGGGAAGCGTTCTTATTACAGTGGCTGATCAGGATAAGAGCAGCGTGGTTGAGGCCGCCCGTCAGTTTGCAGACCTTGGTTTTACAATATATGCCACAAAAGGGAGCAGAGAATTTCTGGAAAAACAGGGTATCAAGGTTGCGGTTTTAAGAAAGCTTGGCCATGGCAGGCCGGATATCGTCGATGCAATCAAGAACCGCGAAGTCCAGCTTGTTATAAATACTCCCGCGGGCAGGGCCAGCCAGGAGGATGATTCCTATATCCGCAAGACCGCCATCAGATACAAGGTGCCATACATAACCACGACCGCGGCAGCTGTTGCGGCAGCCAAGGGCATTGCCGCGCGCAGGGCCGGAGAGCCTGCAACCAAGTCGGTTCAGCAGTATCACAGCGAAATAAGGTAGGCGCCGGATATTGATATTATGAGGCTGATGGTTCGTCTGTTTCAGAGTCCCAGTCCTGGATGTATTTTTTGACGGTTCTTCTGTCCAGGCCGGTTCTTCTGGCCACTTCCTCGAAAGTCTGGTGGCGCTGATAGAGCAGGTAGCAGTAGCCCGAGATAAGTGAGGCTGCATCAATATTTCCCCGCTCAATGCCGGTTACCAGCCTGCGGTCGAGTTGGCCGGATTCAAATGCCGGCTCCGTGCTGTAGGTGCCTTTGAGCAATATGCGGCGGACGAATTGTTCTAGTTCCCGTACGTTGCCGGGCCATGGGTAATCACTGCCCAGTTCACGGTCTACCGCGTTTTTCACCATGTCCACGAGTTCCTGGGAATGCTTGCCGATCAGGCGTTTTACCGTGAACTTTAAAAGCATGTCGAGTTCTTTTGGGTTTTCCTGGATTCTGAGCCTTAGCGGCGGAACGGTTATAATATCTGAACAGAGCCGGTAATAGAAGTCGTCGCGGAATATTTTTCTTTCCTTTATATCTTCAATCGGCCGGTTGGTGGCAGCTATCACCCGGCCTTTAAACCGGCTGTGCTTCTGGGAGCCCACAGGCGTGAAAATACGCTCCTGTAAGACCTGCAGAAGCTTGATTTGTATTGGCTCTGATACTTCGCCGATTTCATCGAGCAAAATAGCGCCGTGCGGACTGCAGGTTTCAAAAACCCCCTGGTAGTCTTCCACCGCACCTGTAAACGCTCCTTTTTTGTGTCCGAAAAGCGCCGATTCTATAAGAGTTTCAGGGAACTGGGAAAGATTCAGGGATACAAAGGAACGGGTAAAACTTTCTGCAAAGCTTTTCCAGCGTTTGTTTAAGGGTATATAGCCGGATCTGCCTATGGCAAGTGCTGCTGTTCCCTTGCCGGTTCCGGTTTCTCCGAGAAGCAGGGTGGAAAAATCCTCCATCCGGTCGCGCAGATACCGGTCGTATAGCTCCAGATTGTGCGTAAAAATATTTTTCCATAAATTTAAGCGCAGATTTTTCATGCTGGGGCTGGTGCCGATCAGCCCCCGGTCTATGAAATAAAAAGCCCGCCGGATCTGGTAGGCAAGGGCAAAGTAATGTCTGAATTCCTCTTCGCCAAAGCCGCGCTCCTCCATGGCCGCATGCACATCGCCGTAAAAGGGTATTCTTATTGGTGTATCGCCTGCTGCCAACTGGTTGTGGATAAGCTGGTCGTACTGATCCTTGAACCTGTAGAACAGCTCGTAGAGAAAGACATTGCGCATCAGGTCCCGGTCTTCGCCTTTAAAGGCGTCAATGCGGGCCTCTCCCTTTTCTTCCAGTTTTTCAATGCGTTTTTGGAGTTCGTAGACAACCTTTTTTAATCGCTTGCCCCTGGATGCGTTTGGCGAAACTCCGCTGATCTCGAGCTCGAGTTCCTTGTGCCCGTCGCTGAAAGGATTTATCGATCCGGCACGGGCGATTTTCTGAAAAAAGCTGCTGTCTGAAGAGTTCATGAGTTAATTATGCAGTTTATTTTTTTTGTGGTGCAAGAGAGTATATGAATTGATATCTTTATTTGCGGTTTATGTCAAACTCTTAAGAAAAGGAGTGGTTTTAATGGCTGTTGTATCGCTTGTGAAATGCAGTTGCTATGAGCAAGGCGATGTTGAGGCGGCCCTGGCGCAAAGTATTGAAAATCTGGGATTCTCAAAGGATTTTTTTGCAGGCGCCCGGGTGGCGGTCAAGCCCAACCTGCTGACTGCAGCAAAAGATGAAAGCGGGGTTATCACCCATCCGGAATTTTTCAGGGCTGCTGTACGGATTATAAAATCCGGAGGCGGCAGCCCCGTTCTGGTTGAATCTCCGGCGGTACACTCCCTTGCCAGGGTGATAAAAAAGACCGGGTATGCAAAGATAATAGCAGATGAAAAGATCGAGGTCGCGGATCCTGCCCCGGTGCGCACGCTTTATTATGCGGGAGCACGGCGTTTTAAATATATTGATATTTCGGCCGCATACTTTGACGCAGACATGATTGTTGCCCTGCCCAAGTTTAAAACCCATGGTATTACCTATATCACAGGTGCGGTAAAACTTTTGTTCGGTGCAGTGCCGGGACTGGAAAAATCAAAGATGCATCTGCGGCTGCCCGGGCATAAGGATTTTGCAGGTTTTCTGCTGGATCTTTACGAAGCAATGACCTTTGGATTTAATCCTTCCAAACCGATTTTCTATATTATGGATGCAGTGACTGCAATGGAGGGCGAGGGGCCGGGCCATGGCGGCCGCCCCAGGCAGATGGGCGCGGTGCTGGCTGGAATGGATGGGATTGCAGTGGATTATGTTGCAGCCAGTGTTGCAGGTCTTGACACCGGCAAGGCGCCAACCATTGTAAACGGTTTTGAGAGGGGATGTGGGGCAGCAGGCCCGCAGGATATAGAAGTTGCCGGTGAATTGCCTGCAAATATGCAGGTCGTCGATTTTGTTCCCGCAGCCGGGGATTCGTATTTTTCAGGATCTGACCGGTGGCCCCTGAATACGAAAACGTTTAAAGACCTTTTCGTGGAACGCCCTGTGCCCCGTGCCGGTCTTTGCACCCTTTGCTATGAGTGCAGAAAAATCTGTCCGGCAGGAGCCATTGGCGCATCAGCAGGCGGGAAAAACATTCCGGAATACGATTACGCAAAATGCATACGCTGTTACTGCTGCCTGGAAGTCTGTCCGGAAGGTGCGGTTGAAAAGAAAAAGGGATGGCTCCAGCGGCTTTTCGGGAAGAAAGCCATCATGCATGGCTTGACTTTTTTTTGATTGGAATATAGTTCTAAATTTGAGGAGTGTTCTAACAATCAAACAATCACCGCGACGAGGATCTCATTTCCATGTACAGGGACCTGGAAGGAAAAACAGCCATTGTTACCGGAGCCGGGAAAAAAACCGGAATCGGCTATGCCATTGCAAGTAAGCTTGCGCAGTGCGGGACAAATATTGTGATTGCAGACATTGGCAAAGCCCGGACCGGGCAAGGTCAGGTCAACACGGCCACCACTGGGGAAATGCTGGATATTGAAAAACAGATTGCCGCGGATTTCGGGGTAAAATGCCTGGCAGTGGTCGCAGATGTTACAGATAGCGTTTCTGTTTTCGAAATGGTGGAAAAGGCCGGGGGCCTGACTGGTGAAGTCCATGTTCTGTGCAACAACGCCGGGGCTTCCTTCGGTGTTCCAAGCGATGTTGAAAATTATGATGAATCAGCCTGGTTAAAAACAATTGACGTAAATCTCAACAGCGTATTCAGGGTATCAAAGGCGGTAATACCGGTAATGAAGAAAAGCGGCGGCGGATGTATCATAAATACCGCATCGCGTGCCGGCAAAGTGCCTCCGGTTTTCAACTCCGCCTATGCCGCGGCCAAGGCAGGGGTGATAATGCTTACCAAGGCAATGGCAAAGGAGCTTGCAGGCGCGGGTATCCGCGTTAATGCCATATGTCCGGGCCAGATCATGACAGATATTGAAAAATGGCGCTTTGAGCTTGAGGCCAGGTTTTTCAATACTACTGCAGAAGAACGCAAAATCGAGATGTGCAAGACCATACCCATCAGCCGCATCGGAGACCCGGCCGAGGTGGCTGAACTGGCGGCATTTCTTGCCTCGGGCGCATCTTCGTACATCACAGGCCAGGCGGTAAACATAACAGGCGGCCAGTTAATGGAATTATAGGCCGCAGGGCTAAAACAGAAACAAGAGCGCAAACATGGGACAAAAAGAAAGAAGGGAGCGCGAAAGACAGCAGCGGCGCAGCCAGATATTAAATGCGGCAAGAGCGCTTTTATTAAAGGAGGGTTTTGCCGGCACTTCGGTAAATAAAATTTCAAAAAAAGCAGAGCTTTCAATAGGCTCGATTTATTTTTACTTCAAAAACAAGGAAGAGATTTTTGCCGCGCTTCAAAGCGAGGGCCTGGAAATCCTTTATGCATACGTTGTCTCTGAAACTCAAAACATTGAAGATCCAGGAATGAGGCTGAGTAAAAGCGCCGCAGCCTATCTGGAGTTCAGCCAGAAGCACAGAGACTATTTTGACATCATAAATTATTTTATCTCATCAGCCCGGGTGTTTTTTTCAGAGGATGTAAAGCGCAGAATTGATTCAAAAGGGGCAGTAATCCTGGAGTATATTGCAGACATAATAAGAGACGGGGTTAAAAAAGGTGTATTTAAAGAAGACAACCCGGGCAGCCTTGCTGTATTTTTCTGGATTTCGGTTCACGGCCTGGTCCATATCCGCAAGCTGCAGGGCGTAACAATGGAACACAAAGATTTTGATTCATTTTTCCGGTTCAGTACAGATAAGTTAATAGACAGCATAGGCAGGCCTTAGATAATAACCTTCGGGACGACACCAGCACGCAAAGGGGGCGGCATGAAAATTCCCTTGTCAGGCATGGCAGAAGAAGAGATTTTCAGGATGCTTGAGCACTACAGGAAAGATGACGTGGACTGGTCCTCCGGTCGTGTTTTCGGGTATGTGTTTGACCCTGGTACGCAAATCCTGGAATTTGCAAAGCGGGTTTATAATCTGTTTTTATCGGAAAATGCCCTTGATTTTACGGTTTATCCCAGCCTTTTGCGCCTGGAAAACGATCTTGTTGCAATCCTGCGAACCCATTTGCGCGGGGATGATCAGGTTGTGGGCAGCTTTACCAGCGGAGGCACCGAGAGCATCCTGCTGGCAGTTAAGGCTGCCAGGGATTATTTCCGGGAAAGGCGGCCGGATATAAAACACCCTGAAATGATTCTGCCCGCAACAGCCCATGCCGCCTTTCACAAGGCAGCAGCCTATTTCGGCTTAAATACCGTAACCGTGCCGGTTAACCCCAGGACTTTTAAGGCCGGGCCCGAAGAAATCGCACGGCATATAACTGGCAATACCATATTTATGGCAGGATCTGCGCCGTCCTATACTCAGGGCGTGATCGATCCCATAGAAGAGCTTTCCGGGCTGGCCAGGAGCAGAGGGATCTGGTTTCACACGGATGCATGCATGGGCGGGTTTCTGCTGCCTTATGTAAAGCGCCTGGGGCATAAGATACCTGATTTTGATTTTACCCTTGCCGGGGTAAACTCGATTTCGGTGGATTTGCACAAGTATGCATACACTCCCAAGGGCGCCTCTTTAATTTTGTACCGCAGCCCGGAGTTGCGAAAATACCAGATGTTTTCCTTTTCCGGGTGGCTGGGCTATACCATGATCAATCCCACTATGCAGAGCACAAAGAGCGGCGGCCCTCTTGCCGCGGCATGGGCGGTACTCCATTACGTGGGAGATAAAAAATACCTGGAGTTTGCAGAAAAGAAACTTGAGGCAACCAGGGAGATAATAAAGGCAATCAATGATATCCCGGAACTCTATATTCTCGGGGAGCCGGAGATGACGCTTCTTTCCTTTTCTTCTGAAACGGTAAATATTTTTCATATAATAGACGAGATGCGCGCAAGGGGCTGGTACATCCAGCCGTCGTTTTCCTATGAAAACACCCCTGCAAACATCCACCTGTCGGTTAATCTCTCAAATGTGGGGCGCAGCGGCGAGTTTGCAGCCGATTTAAAGCAAAGCACGGAAAAAGCAAAAGCGCTGCCCTCAGGAGAGCTCGTGTCTGCTGTAAGGGAAATGATGGAGGCAAAGGGGGAGGATTTTTTCCAGGACATTGATTCATTATTCTCACTTGCCGGCATGGAGCAGGCAAAGATGCCAGAGCGCATGGCACCGGTAAACGAGGTGCTGGATATAATGTCCCCGCAGTGGCGGGAAAAGATTCTGCTGGAGGTGACAAACCGGTTTTTTCATCCCTGAGCAAAAGGACCGCCCATGAATCAGTCCTTTGCATTTGAAGCCGTCCTTATGTTTGGCTTTTTTTCCATCCTGCTGCTTGCAGGAGTAGTGCTGCGCGGATGGGTCGGCTTTATACAGAAGCTGCTCTTTCCTGCCAGCCTTATAGGCGGGCTGCTGGGTTTTGTGCTCATCAACTTGCATGGTTTCGGCCTGGACCTAGAGCTTATAAAGACGTTTGCATACCATTTTTTCAATATCTCCTTTATTTCTATAGGGCTTACCCCGCCGGAATTCGAGCCTGACTCTGCAGGCAGGGGCGCTGTAATATTGCAGGGCTCCGTATGGATGGCGGTGCTGCAGGCAGCCACTTTCTCGCTGCAGGCACTGACAGGAGCCTTTTTTGTCTATGTATTCATGATCTCGGGCACGGAACTGTTTGAGACATTCGGTTTTCTTGTTCCCCTTGCATTCAACGAGGGGCCAGGCCAGGCCCTTTCCATAGGCAGAGCCTGGGAGTCGGCCGGTTTTACGGATGCCTCCACCATAGGACTGAGTTTTGCCGCCATTGGTTTCTTTTTCGCCTTTTTCGTAGGTGTGCCGCTTGCCAATATAGGACTCCGCAAAAGGGGTAAGCTTAAACAAGGACCGGATCAGTTCTTTTTGCGCGGATTTCTGCCGTCCGGGCAGAAGGCGGAATCGGCGGGCGCGGTGACCACGCACAGCTCAAACCTGGACTGCCTTGCCTTTCACCTGTCACAGATTGGTTTTGTCTACGTGATTACATATTTTGTAGTAGAATTGCTGGCCATGGCTGCGCCTGCTGACGTGGCTGCCATCCTGTGGGGTTTTTTCTTTTTGTTCGGCCTGGTGGTTGCGGTTTTGCTGCGGAAGGCAGCCGAGAAGACACCCCTGGGAAGATTGATGGATTCTTCCCTCCAGCGCAGAATCACAGCAACAGCAGTCGATTATTTAATTGTTGCAACAGGATGCGGAATCCAGGCTATGCTGGTATGGAAATATGCCGTGCCGATAGCGGTTACAGCCCTTTTTGCGGGAGTTTTTACCACGCTTGTGGTGATTGTGCTCGGCATGAGGCTGTCTGATTACAGGCTGGAGAGAACCGTTGCGATCTATGGAGTGGTAACGGGCACTGTTTCAAGCGGTCTGCTGCTTTTGCGAATAGTGGATCCTGAACTGAAAACCCCTGCTGCAAGAGAGATCGGGTTTATGAATATATTTGCAGTGCCTGTGGTGGGCGGACTCACTGTTCTTGTCAATGTTCCGCTGTGGAGCGGGTGGAGTTTCCCGGCTGTCTGTTTGGTATTTCTTACTGTATTTGCCGGGGCTTTTATAATTCTTTACCGGCGAAAGTTCTGGCGGCACAGGACCGCCTATAAAGGCGATGATCTGCAGACATATCAGCTCAGGCATTTTTGGTAATGCTTTTCTTTTCCTGTTTTTTGATTATTGACATGTTATCAGAAATAAAATAATAATCAATTTTAGAATGGTATTCTATAAAATTTTTCATTTCACCAAGGAGCATGCACATGTCAACTGTTCCCGGAGGCCGGCTTGTTGCAGAAGCACTGCGCGACCAAGAGGTTGAATACATTTTCACCCTAAGCGGCGGGCATATCACGCCTATTTATCAGTACCTGGAAGATTCTCCTGTCACCCTTTTTGATACCCGTCATGAACAGGCCGCGGTTTTCATGGCAGAGGCATGGGGCAAAATGACCCGCAGGCCCGGTGTTGCCATGGTAACCGCAGGACCGGGATTTACCAATTCTTTAACCGCGGTGGCAAGCAGTTTTTTCTCCAATACTCCCCTGGTGCTTATTTCCGGGTGCGTGGGCCTGGATAAGAAGGAAAAGCTTGACCTTCAGGATATGCCCCAGGAAGCTGTGATTGCTCCCATGGTCAAAAAGACCCTGGTATGCCGCAAAACCGGGCGTATTGCCGAATATGTGGACATGGCCTTCAGAGCGGCCTCATCAGGGCGCCCCGGCCCTGTTTATCTTGAATTTCCTGTGGATGTTTTAAATGCATCGGTTGATCGGGATTCAGTAAGCGCCCCTGTAACGAAAATCGCTTCCCGTCCTGCTGATGCAAAAAGCGCGGCAGCTGCGCTTGGGATGCTTGAAAAAGCGCAAAAGCCCCTGGTTATAGCAGGCACCGGAGTCTGGCAGTCAGGCGCGGAAGCAGAACTTGTAGGTTTTATTGAAAACACCGGAGTTCCGGTATTTACCTCTCTTTCCGGCAGGGGCGTGATACCCGACGATCATCCCCTGTGCTTTGAAGGCGCCCTTGCCATCCGTCCGGGAGCAGCTTTTGCCGCCTACATTGAAACAGACCTGATTATCATTCTGGGTACGCGGATATCTTTTTTTTACATGTTCGGAGACGTGTTTAACCCTGAAGCAAAAATCGTGCAGATCGATATCCATGCAGAAGAAATCGGCAGAAACAGAAAAGTTGATCTTGCCGTGACAAGCGACATAAAGGCATGGCTTGCCGCCTGCAATGATATAATTGATGAAAAAAACCTTTCAGAAGATTTTGCATCAGGGTTTGCGCCGTGGATTGAAAAATTGCATACGGCAGACAGGGAAAGCCGGCAGCAGGCGGAAAAAGACCGGGCAAGTGATAACGTGCCCATTCACCCTTTGCGGCTGGCAGAGGAAATCGCTGCGTTCATGGATAGAAAAGACGATGTGGTGGTGGCAGACGGCGGTGATACGTGGGCATGGATGGGTATGACGCGGCGTGTAAACACCCCGGGCCGATATCTTGACTACGGCATATTCGGTTCCCTTGCAGTGGGTTTGCCCTATGCGAACGCAGCAAAACTCAGATATCCTGACAGCCGCGTGCTGCTGATTTCGGGAGACGGCAGCATCGGCTTTAATTTTATGGAGTTTGAAAACGCCATACGCAAAAACCTACCCATTGTCGCGGTGATTGCAAACGATCTCGGCTGGGGCATGATCCGCCACAGCCAGGAAATCAGGATCGGCCATGCAATCGAGGCAGGCACGTATATAGGCAGGGTAGATTATCATAAGATGGTGGAGGCAATCGGCGGCAGGGGATTTTATGTGGAAAACCCGTCAGACATAAGGCCGGCCTTAAAGGCGGCCTTTGATTCAGCAAGGGTCTGCTGCATCAACGTGATGACAGATCCGACCACCGTGAGCCCGGCCAGCATGGCCCTGGCAAACGTGGGGGCATATAAGGCATAAAAATCAAGGGAGGGGCGTATGGATCCTGCCGTTATGGGCCAGATCGACCAGGTCAGGCTCAATTTCAGCCCCGGCGGGCTGATGGTGATCAATGCAGCCATCGGCCTGATGATGCTGGGAGTTTCACTGGATTTGAAACTCGAGGACTTCAAACGGATCATCACCTCGCCCAGGGCCCCCTGCATAGGCCTGGGAGCCCAGTTCATACTTCTTCCTGCTTTTACCTTCCTGCTCACATTGATTCTGCGTCCTCATCCTTCCATGGCCCTTGGTATGATACTGGTTGCCGCATGTCCAGGAGGCAATTTGTCCAACATCATGACTTATCTTTCCAGGGGCAATTGTGCGGTTTCCATTACCATGACCGCGGTTTCCACCGTTGCCGCCATCTTGATGACCCCCCTGAACCTGGCGCTGTGGGGCAGTTTAAACAAAAATACTGCGGAAATACTAAGAGCGGTAAGCCTGAGTCCCATGGACGTCTTTGTCACTGTTTTCGTAATCCTCGGTATTCCCCTGGTAACGGGCCAGCTCCTTACCCGGATTTTCCCGAAGCTTGCAGACCGGGTGCGCAGGCCTTTTAAGATTTTCGCCCTGGTATTTTTCATACTGATCGTGGGCGGGGCCCTTGCGGCAAACTGGAAATATTTTATAGCCTATGTGGGTTTTGTCATGTTTGCGGTTTTTGTTCATAATGCTCTTGCTCTTAACCTTGGCTACTGGTCTGGACGGCTGGCAAAGCTTGACGAGGCCGACTCACGGGCTGTCTGTATAGAAGTGGGCATTCAGAATTCCGCCCTGGGTCTGGTGCTGGTATTCAACTTTTTCGAAGGCTTGGGCGGTATGGCCATACTGGTGGCCTGGTGGGGGATATGGCACATTATTGCCGGTCTTGCCACAGCCTTTATATTCACCAGGATTCCTCTGCCCCCCGGTTCCGTGGCAACTGACCCGGATGCGTGCAGGATGTCCTGATTATTTGAAAAGGGGTAGTTTTGCGCAGGCGCAGTTTTGCAGACAAGGTTGTGGTCATAACAGGCGGGGCAAGCGGAATAGGTCTGGCAGCAGCAAGGCGGTTTGCCCGGGCAGGAGCCAGGTGCGCCCTTCTGGATATGGATGAAAAGAAACTTTTTGCCTGTGAAAAAGAGTTTTTAAATGCCGGGTATCGGGTAATGACCCTTCCTTGCGATGTGGCCGGCAAACAGGAATGTGATAACGCCATTGGAGCGGTTATCAGGCAGATGGGCGGTATTGATCTTTTATTTAACAATGCCGGCATAACCCAGAGAAGCAGGTTTGCAGAAACCCGGGTCGAGGTGTTTCGCAGGGTAATGGAGGTTAATTTTTTCGGATCCCTGTACTGCACCCGGGCTGCGATTGATAGTCTTATCGAGCGCCGGGGCATGATAATTGTAAATGAAAGTATTGCAGGCGTGGCCCCGCTGGTAGGCCGCACCGGCTACAGTGCAAGCAAACATGCACTGCATGGACTTTTTACCTCCCTTCGAGCTGAAGTGCGCCATCTCGGTGTGCACGTGATGATTGTATGCCCGGGCTTTATCCGCACCAATCTCCAGGATCGCGCCCTGGGGCCGGACGGCAGGGTTACGGACCGGCCTCAGACATTTGTGGGCAGGCAGCACACCCCGGAAAGCGCTGCTGAAGCAATATTTATGGGTGCATGCAGGCAGAAGGATCTGCTTGTATTAACGGCCGCAGGCAGGCTAGGATACTGGGTCAGCCGCCTTGCGCCCGGGTTTTATGAAAAAGCTATGACGCGCAGGTTCAAATCCGAGTTAAGCGGGTAGAGCAAGGTATCGTGAGGGGTTAACCAAAAACTGTTATGATAGAGCTTGTAACAAACAGGGGAGGCTCTTTATTTTTTTACCCCCGGCAAGTCGGGCAAGGGCATGTATAATAAAAAAGACTGCGCCCGGGCATCGGCCCGGGCGAGGTCTTTTTCTTCTTTTTTCCAGGTTTTGCTTCTTTATAAGAATTAGGAACTGAACTGTTTCCTCAGTTCCTTTTTGTTGATTTTGCCAACGCTTGTCTTCGGGATTTCGTCTACTATCTCAACGCGGTTGGGAACACCGTATTTTGGTATTTCGCCTGAGTCCACAAACTTCATGAAAAAGTCACGAAGCTCGTCTTCGCCTACCTTGTCCTTGTAGTTGTCCTTTAAAACAACCATGACCATTGGACGTTCGCCCCATTTTTCATCAGGCACGCCTATGGCCGCAGCTTCGCTTATTGCCTCGTGCTGGCTTATGATATCTTCGAGAGTAAGCGATGAGATCCATTCGCCGCCGCTTTTTATAACGTCCTTTAACCGGTCGGTTATCTGGAGGTATCCCTCGGTGTCCACATACCCTATGTCTCCTGTGTGCAGCCAGCCGTCTGCCCACAGTTCTTCGCTTTTCTCAGGATCTTTTATATAGCCCTGAGTGAGCCAGGGTGCGCGCACAACAACCTCCCCGGTGCTCTGGCCGTCATGGGGCAGAGGCTTTCCTTCGGCATCCCAGATCTGCAGATACACCCCGGGAGCCGGCCTGCCTGTGCGGCAGCGCATCTTGATCTGCTCCTCCTCGCTCCATTCCAGCATGTAGGGCTTGAGGCTGGCGGCGGTCAGAAGGGGGCAGGTCTCTGACATGCCGTAGGCCGCCCATATGTTTATGCCGAGCTTCATGGCTTCCTTGCAAAGGCCGCGCGGCAGGGCAGAACCGCCGATAATCACCTTCCAGCCGGTAAAATCCATCTTCTGAACCGCCGGGCTGGAGACCAGCATGTGCATTATCGTGGGTACGCAATGGGAAAACGTTACCTTATGGCCCATTATGAGCTTAAGCAGCAGTTCGGGTTCGTACCTGCCCGGATAGACCTGTTTTGCCCCCAGCAGGGTCATCACGTAGGGGACCCCCCATGCATGCACGTGAAACATTGGCGTCATGGGCATGTATACGTCTTTTGAAGTGATCTGTGCCTGGGATTCATAGGCGGACATATTGGCCAGCATTCCGTATGTGTGCATCACAAGCTGGCGGTGGCTGAAAAACACCCCCTTGGGCAGCCCTGTTGTTCCCGTGGTATAAAAGGTTGTGGCCATGGTATTTTCGTCAAAATCAGGAAAATCGTATTCAGCCGGGGCTTTTTCCACAAGCTCGGTGTACTCGCCCTCCAGGGAAAGAGAAGTCTCCGGGGTTTTCCCGGTATCGCTTAACAGGATTATTTTTTTGACTGTTTCAAATTTGTCCTTTACCGCTTCGAGCAGGGGAAGAAATTCTTCATTTACCAGGATCACATCATCTTCTGCGTGATTGATTGTGTAGATGAGCTGTTCCGGGGAAAGGCGTATGTTAATAGTATGGAGGACAGCGCCCATCATTGGAACCCCGAAAAAGCATTCAAGGTATCTGTGGCTGTCCCAGTCCATAACCGCAACCGTGTCGCCCGGTTTTACGCCCTGGGCTGAAAGCATGTTTGCCAGCTGGTGGACGCGCCTGTTAAAATCACGGTAGGTATAGCGGTGCAAGTCCCTGTAAATGATTTCCTGCTCAGGGGCATAGATCAGCGGTGTTTCAAGAATGTGTTTGATAAGCAGCTGATAGGGATAAGCCGAAGGTGTGGGTCGAATTTTTCGGGTCATATTTACCTCCTTGATTTAAGAGTGGAAGGGTTTGAATTTTAAAAACACTGTAAACGGTTTTAAAAGATATTTAAACCAAAATTGATGTGTACGTAAAGGTAAACTTGAGCTGTATGGAAAAACCGTGTATAAATTTTTATTATGTTTGACAGGACCGGCTTGATGAAACCTGATAAGATGCAAAAAAAAATGGGGGATGGAAAAATGGGGCTGAGAGATTATACAGTTTATGATTTTATCCGAACAAACGCCTCGCTTCACCCGGATAACGACTGTCTTGTTTTCAATGATCGCCGTTTGACTTTCCGCGAGTACAAGGATAAATGCGACAGGCTTGCATCCGGCCTGACAGAAAACAGAGTCGCTCCGGGCGACAGACTCGCAGTTGTGGCACATAACTGTGATGAGTTTGTTATTCTTTATGGCGCTGCTGCAAAGATCGGCGCGATTGTTGTACCGGTAAACTGGCGGTTCACGCCCGACGAGCTGGCATATGTGTTAAAGGATACAACACCGTCATGGGTTTTTGCAGGCCCGGACTACAGGCAGACTGTAATGGATTTGAAGCTGGATGCAGGGGTTGAAAAGCTCTGCGCCATCGGCGGCGGGGATTTGCCGGACGGCTGGATTTCCTTTGATTCGCTTTATGCCGAAGAAAATTCAGATGATACCTGCGTTGATATTAACGGAAATTCGGGCTTTGTAATTATCCATACCGCGGCTGTTCAGGGGCGGCCGCGCGGGGCTGTTTTAAGCCAGAACAATATTTTTGCAATCAACATGCAAATGATTGCAAATGAAAGTTTTGGCATCAGCACCTGTCATATCTGCATTCTTCCGCTTTTCCATGTGGCGGGTTTGGCCCGTCTGATGGCAGTGATGCATGCAGGAGGCAAAAACGTGATTCTGGAGCGTTTTGATGCGGAAAAAACCCTCAGGCTCATAGAATCTGAAAAAGGAACCACGTTTTTTAATTTTGCACCGATTTTAAAACGGCTGGTTGACAAATATCACGAGCTGGGCGGGGGCATTGACCTTTCGGGTGTTAGCAGTGTGGGAGGTCTTGACCATCCCGAAAACCTGGAAGCATTCTCAAAAATAGCCCCCAATGTCGGGTTTGCCTCAGGTTTCGGCCAGACCGAGGCAATGGGGGTCACATGGGCCCCAAGAAACGAACGGCCGGGAAGTGCGGGTAAGCCCACGTTAATTTCACGGGTGGCGCTTTTTGATGACAAGGACAATCCGGTTCCGGCCGGGGAAGAAGGCGAAATCTGTGTGCGCGGGCCCTCTGTATTTTTGGGATACTGGGGCAGGGATGAAGATACAGCCCGGACGTTTCGCGGCGGGTGGCATCATACCGGCGATATGGGCAGGTTTGATGAATACGGTTATCTTTGGTATGTGCGGCGCAAGGCCGAAAAAGAGCTTATCAAGCCGGGGGGTGAAAATGTATATCCCGCCGAGGTTGAGATCGTCATCCTTCAGCATCCTGCAGTTGACGAGGTAAGCGTTATAGGAGTGCCTGACAGGCAATGGGGAGAGGCTATAAAGGCTGTATGCGTATTAAAACCGGGAGAAAGCCTTGATGAAAACGAACTTGTCGATTTTGTCGCATCACGGATCGCACGCTACAAAAAGCCCAGGTTCGTGGTGTTTGTGGACTCGCTGCCGAAAACCAAAAGCGGGGAAATTGACCGTCAGCAGGTAAAAAAGGACCATGGCGGAAAGTTCTGAGCCGGCGGATTTTGCTTTTATTTTTTCTGCATGTATTTTGCGTCCTGTTTTACCAGGGTTCCCAGGCAGGCATCCAGATAGTCTTTCCTGCAGTCCAGGACTCCGGGATCGCTATGCTTTACATAGGACATATACCTGCATCCGCCGAAGCACAAAGGCAGGTATTCACACTCTGCGCACTGCTCGTTTCTCCAGTGCCCGGTCCTGTAGATTATGCTGTAGTCCCTGATCTCCGAATCCAGGCTTCCTGCGGCAAACTCTGATTTTCCTATAAATGCCGGGCACTTATACAATGTGCCGTCATAATGGACTACCCAGGAGTCTTTTATATCCACCATGCAGGTTACAGGCCGGACTTTTTGTGTAAAATAGCCTCTTTTCATTATTTCTTCGCGCAGGTATGCCTCAGCATCCCGGATCCATAACTCGTTAAGCGAGACACAGCCTCCTGAATATTCGGGCGGCAGGTATTTGCCTGCCGGGGATTTCATCACGGGGTCGAACTTTACAGGGCCGATTTTATCGGGGCCAAGGCCGGTTTTTAGCATATAGTCGAGCAAAGCCGGGAATTTTTTGTAATTGTGCTTTTCAAAATTGCCGCCGACTCCAATTTTTATCAGATCGCAGGCGCGGCGGATGTTGTCTGTCACAGCGGCAAAACTTCCCGCCCCTGTTTTAAAGGGTCTGGATCTGTTATGCGTTTCAGCAGGCCCGTCAATGGTAACACGCGCCCTTTCCACTCCCAGATCTGCCAGTTCTTCGGCTGTTTTGCGGGTAAGAAGAGAGCCGTTTGTTACCAGCACGAACCTGCAGGAAGCACCCTTTTGTGCTGCAAGCTCCCGGGCGGCTGTTGAAATGTGCCGGATCGTGTCCATGCTTAAAAGCGGCTCTCCGCCGTAGAAATCAATGCGCAGGCTTGTTTTTTTGGGGGTGAGATTGTTTTTGATAAAATCAATAAGCTTGTCTGCCGTATCCGGCGTCATATAGTGTCGGCCCTTGGCGCTGCCCTCATAGCAGTAGACGCAGGCAAAGTTGCAGTCCAGGTTCAAAACGGCCGTAATGTGGAGTTCCGGGTCGCTTCTGTTTAACCGGTCAAAAAAGGAGAGCATTTCGCGTTTCTCCGCGTTCCTGTCTTCCACTGCCATGCCCAGCCGGAAAAGCGGATCTGCCCTTTCCCGCGCAAGCTTGCTGTTTTGCAGGTCCTGGAAGAGTTTCTGCGGTACTTTTGCGATGGATGCCTTTTTTAATGAAAAAAGAAACAGTTGTCCTGTTCTATCTTCACAGGGAAAGGCCTTGAGATAGAATGATGGTTGCATCAGGAATGATCAAGAAATATAGATAAAGATGAATGGGAAGAAAAACATGCCTGTTTTTAGAATTAGTCCAGCATGGGTGAATATGCACCCCAGCAACACATTCTTTGCGGGCCTATGTCGCCTTCAGGCTCAGTACCCTCGTCTATGATTTCAATTTCCGTATGTTTGCTTTTTTCCTGTTCCATTTTGCCCCTCCATTTTTGCGGTTGGTTATACATTTCCACATTATCTTATTCTAATATCAGGAAAAAAGTATGCGCACAAGTTAAAAATTCAGCCTGAACCCTGCTTCAAACCAACGGCTGGAATTTTTGTTTTCAGGCACCAGATACTGGTCTCCGTTAAATATGTTATGGCCGGTAAAAAACAGGTCAATTTTCATATTTTCATCAGCATGGACGCGCCTGCTTGCGTTTATGTCCCATGTAAAGTCATCATAACTTGAATCCGGGTGGTTTTCCGCATCCCACCATACGTAGTGGCCGAAAAGTTCAACCCTGACAAGCTCAGGATTGTCATAGACAATGCCGATGTTGTAAGCGTAAATATTTTCAGCTCCGTAGCTGCTGGCAGGCTTCAGGTCGACAAATGCGGCCCCTGCGCGAAAAGATGTGTGATAAAAAGGAAGGGTTTCAATCTCGGCTTCTATTCCCTGGCGGCGGCTTTCTCCATTGTTGACAAAAATTCTGTTCTGGTTTGTTTCGGGTTCAAATACATCGTCTATTTCGTGGCGGAAAAGGGAGGTCTTGATCCAGACATAGCGCAGGGCTGCTGATTCAACTCCGGCCAGGTATGACCATGCCCTTTCTTCTTCAAGGGTTGGGTTTGGATCAAGGAACAGGGCTCCGCCCGAAGTCCAGGAAAGAGGCGGGGATGTAAAGCCTCTTGCCACCGAGCCCCTTAGAATCGTTTTTTCTCCGAGCCTGTAGGCAGCCCCCAGGCTTGGACTGAGAAATGAGCCGGTGGTGCTGGTGTAATCGTACCTGATACCGGGTGTTACAGACAGCCTGTCCAGTGCTATTGTGTCATTAAAATAAATACCTGTTTTTTCAACATCCGGATCAGTGTGAAGGCGGGCAGGCGCACCATTGTTCTGCAGAAACTGGCCTGAAACAATGCTCTGGTCCAGGTTCCCTGCGCTGTAATCCGCGCCGAGTACGGCCGTGTGAGCGCCTTTCTGCCAGACCAGTTTGGCTGTGCCGCCTGTTACAGATTCATCATATACGCTTTTCTGGAAAAGATCGCCCTTTGAGCCCACATAACCCAGGCCCAGGGCCGTGTTTGTAATGGTGGATTTCTGCTCGAACCTGAAAAGGCTCAAGTTAAAGTTCAGATCCCGGGTGAGGGTGGCATCAGCCTTGGCGTTTGCCCAGAAGTTGCGATCAGAGCCAGCCGAGCTTATATCTATTGTTTCATAGTCACCAAGCCCGGTATCAGGCCGGGTGTAGCCGAGGCTAAGGCCAAGTTTGACCCTGGGTGAGGCGGTATATGAAAGTTTTGAAAAAAAGCTTTGTTTTTCAAAATACCTGGCATCATCCGGGCCGTCGGAATCCTGTCGGCCGCCGTAGAGAAAGTAGCCCAGTCTTCCGGATCTTCCAGAGACCTGCGCCCTGTGATCCAGGGTGTTATTTTCACCGTATGAGGTCTGCAGGCTGCCGTTCGGCCCGGTTTCATATCCAGGCGATTTTGTTATTATATGCACAACCCCGCCCAGGGCGGATCCCCAGGAAGAAGATGCAGGACCTTTTATGATTTCAATTCGTTTAATTATGCCAACGGGTATGCTGTTTGTTTCAGCCGTGCCCCCGCTCATAGAATTCCATGGGATGCCGTCGACCAGCACCAGTACATGCATGTCCTCAGAACCCTGGACATGAAGCAGGGAAGTTGAGCCCATGGTTTTCGCCCCCTGGCTGAAATTTACAAAAATGCCGGGAATACGGTTTAATACTTCGGCAACACTGTGGGCGTTCATGTCCTGGATTTCTTTTGCAGTGACAATTGTTACATTTTCTGCTATTTGAGATACTGGCTTCGGAGTCCGGGTCACGGATGTAAAAAGGTCTTCTTCTTCAAAAAACAGGCGCAGAACTTCCATGTCCCCTTCGGCTTCGGCGCTGCAGATATTGCAGAAAACCGGTATTACAAGCATTATGAAAATGAACGCAAATAGATTGTGCGCAGCTTTTTTCAGGTAGTTTGACGGGCGGCTTCCAGCGGACAGGCGATTTACGAATTGTGTTTTTATCATTTTATTATGTCAACTTATTATGCCAACCCTGCAGGCCCATGTTTAAATGTCTTTATAATTATCACCATTCATGCATCTGATCAAGTACGAAGATCAGGGCAGTAAAATAATCAAGGGGTATCTCGTGTTGCGGGCTGGATGTTTAATCCTGATAACAGCGTTTTTAACGTTTTTTTCCGCTCCTGTTGCGCAGGCGGGCCAAAGGATTCTTGCGGTGCAGGGTGTTGGTGCAAAGCCATACACCCAAGCCTACGAAGGATTCAAGGGAGTTCTGGGGCCTGAAGCGGATATCACCAGACTGATCATTTCAGAATTGTCTGAAAGTGATGCAGAAGAACGCATAGGCAACGCCGAGCCCGACCTGGTGCTTGCAATAGGGATGAAAGCCCTTCGCATGGTGGAAGATAAAGGCGTAGCCCCGATCGTATATGTTATGGTACTGGATGCTGCCGGCAGGTTTTCAGATAAAAAGCATATTACCGGCGTGAGCATGGTGGGAGAGCCTGAAAAACAGTTGGAGATCATATGCCGAGTTTTCCCGGATGCCGGGAGTATCGGCCTGATATACGATCCTGAGCAGACAGGTAAACTGGTCAGGCAAATCTTGACGACTGCCTCCGGCAAAAATGTTTCTGTTGCAGCCAGGGAAGTTTACAGACCTGAAAACGTGCCTCCTGCTTTCATACTGATAAGAGATGAAATAGATGTTTTCTGGATGCTGCCGGATCTTACCGTGATGAGCCACGAGACCGCAAGGTCCATATTTTTGCTCGCAATGGAGTCAGGCAGGCCGGTCGTAGCTTTTTCTGAAAAATATGCTGAACAGGGCGCCCTGATGTCTATAGGGGTTGATCCCTATGACATGGGGCGCCAGGCTGGCCGGATGGCTGAAAAGATTCTTGCTGGTGCCGATGCGGGCGCTATTTCAAGCCAGGATGCCAGAAAGACTGTAGTTACGGTAAACACAAGGATTGCAAAGAAGCTCGGCGTTGTTTTTGATAAAGAATTCCTGGATCAGGTCCGAATAATCCGATAGGTAAGAGAAACATGGAGTTTAATCCTTTAAGTCGATTCAGAAGAAGTTTCAGGGTCAAGGTGATTTTTATAAGCATTATTATTATGCTGGTCACATGTTTCTGCCTTACCGGGTTTTTTGTTTACAACCAGAACGCATCTCTTGAAGATTCTTTAAAAGAGCGGGCCGAATTGCTTGTCAGTGTTCTTGCACACAGTGCCAGGCTGGGTGTTTTTGCGGAAAGCCGGGAGTTTTTGATAAATCCGGTGGAGGGAATATTAAAACAGCCTGAGGTGATAAAGGTTTGCGCGTTCGGCTCTGACGGAAATCTTCTGTATTCCGCAGGCGGAAGCCCGGCTGACTCAGAAGCCGGATCAGAAGCGCCGCCTTCCAGAATAGACGATAAATTCTCCCAAAAAATCCGCTCTTCTGAATCAGCCGTGTACTTTGATTCTTCACGGGTCCTTCAGGTATGGTCGGCTGTATTTTCAATGCCTGAGTATTCAACTCATGAATCCCTGATATTCAGAGAAGATGAAACGACCCTGGAGTCAAAGGTTATAGGGTTTGTAAGCATAGATATCAGCAGGGACTTCCTGAACCGACAGATTTACGGTTTCGTGGTAAAAGCAGTGTTAATAGCGGTTTTGGCTATTATTGCCGGTTCTGTTTTGATTTTCCTGGTTATAAACAGCATTACTTCGCCGCTTAACCGGCTTGCAAGCGCCATAAAGTCGCTTGAAGAAGAAGGTGATGCAGAGCCTGTGAAGGTCGATACCCAGGATGAAATAGGCAGGCTTGCCGATGCCTTCAATGAATTGTCAGAATCTTTGCGGAAAAGAAAGGCGGAGAATCTTCAGTTGGAAATGCAGCTAAGACAGGCCCAGAAACTCGAAGCCCTGGGAACTCTTGCAGGCGGCATTGCGCATGATTTCAATAATGTTCTTTCTCCGATTTTCGGTTACACGGAAATGGCAATGGAGGATTCCAAAGAAGATGATCCCCTTTATCGCAACTTGCAGCAGGTGCTTTTAGCCGCGGGCAGGGCAAGGGAGCTGGTAAAGCAGATACTGGCATTCAGCAGGCAGAGCGATGCCCAGAAGGCGCCGCTTCAGATCCAGCTTGTCCTAAAGGAGGGCATAAAACTTCTTCGGGCCTCATTGCCGAGCACGATTGCCATAACCGAGCAGATTGACAGAAATTGCGGCCCTGTGATTGCAGATCCCACTGATATACACAGAATCGTGATGAACCTTGCTACAAACGCATATCATGCAATGCGCGAGCATGGCGGAGAGCTCAATGTTGTGCTGGAGGAAAAAACGCTTGAGGAAAACGAGATTTGCAGCCTGTCGCTTAATCTTACTGCCGGCAGATATGCAAGGCTTGGTATCAGCGATACAGGCTGCGGCATGGATGAAGATACGCTGCAGCGTATCTTTGATCCGTATTTTACGACCAAGCCAGCGGGCGAGGGTACAGGCATGGGGCTTTCAGTGGTTCACGGTATTGTCAAAGGATGCCGGGGAGATATCAGGGTTAAAAGCGAAACAGGCAAAGGGACCCTGTTTGAAATTTATTTGCCGCAGGTTGAAATCGATGCGCCGTCTGAAAGCCATATTTGCGAACTTCCGATTCCATGCGGCACAGAGCATGTTCTGCTTGTTGATGACGAGGCCCAGGTGGCCTGCATGTTAAAGCAGATGCTTGAGCAGTTGGGCTATGGTGTAACAATGCACACAGACAGCCTGGAGGCACTGGATGTTTTTGCCGCAGCTCCTGACAGGTTTGCCCTTATTATAACAGACCAGACAATGCCTTATATGACCGGCGATGAACTGGCCGAAGAGGCGATCAGGCTGCGCAAAGATATCCCTGTGATTCTGTGCACCGGTTTCAGTGAGAAGATTTCGGAACAGAAGGCAAAAAACAGGGGAATTCGAGCCTTTCTTATGAAGCCGGTCTTAAAGCGGAAAATGGCTGTAACGATTCGCGAGGTTTTAAAAAACTGCGGGGAAGGTCAATAACAGTTAAATAAAAAAAGCGGGTCATCCAGTCCGGATGACCCGCGCTGCTCAGGAGGGGGGTGTTTGTATTAGAATCAGAAGCCGCCGCCGCCGCCGCCGC
>CAZVFQ010000010.1:44253-49172 GCA_964626455.1 uncultured Desulfobacteraceae bacterium
GCCGCCGCTGCCGCCGCTGCCGCCGCTGCTACCTCCGCCTTGCTGCTGCTGCTGCTGTCCTGGCTGTTCACCGGCATCTTCCGGCGGATTGCAGCCCATTGTGATTCCCATCATTGCTACAATTGCAAGTATTGCAAGAAACCGTTTCAACATGATTGACCTCCTCTTTTTCGTTTGTGGGAAAATGGCGCCCGGATGACATCCTGCGCCCTTTTCCGGTTGCGGGTTGATGTTTTTTTGTTAGTTGGCCATGCCTTCAACCTTTTCCTTAAGGTCCGGGTCGTTTTGAATGGCCATGCTGACTTCGTTGTAAGTTTGAACATCAAGGCCGATTTCCTTTATGGCGTCAACCATCTGCTGGGCGTATTTATCCTGAAGTTCCCGCGCTTTTTCCGTGTCTTCCACGCCGCTTAGTTCATCGGAATATTCGTTTCTGATGGTCTCGACTTCACTTTGAGCTTCGGCGAATTTTTCAAGATCACCTTCACTGAAGTCTTCCGCCTTTTTTTCAGGCTCCTGATACTCGTATTCCTGCTTTTCCTGTCCCTGTTGTTCCTGTCCCTGTTGTTCCTGCTCCTGGGCTGCTGCGGGAGCGGCAATCAGAAAGCATAGAACAATGGCCGGTACAAGGATTTTCCAGAGAGCGGTTTTTCTGTGCATGATTTTTGCTGTCATAAGATACCTCCTTTTAAGAGTTTAGAGTTGCAGTTGTAATTTTTGCATTAATTCGAATTTAATATCAAAGACAGCATGCATCGTGCCAAAAATTAAGGTTATGCGGATTTTCTTTTTAACACTTTGATTTTATGTTAAATTTAATATTCTTTACTTCTGCTTAAAATAAATATAAAGTATGTGACAAAATGTCACATGTGTTATCCTGTCAAAGGAGGTTTGCCAGTGTGGGATGCAATTTTTAACCGGCTAAGTCTGCGGTCGATGCTTATACTAAACGTGATTATACCCCTTCTGCTTGCCATGGCAGCTGCAACCTGGTTCGGGCTCAGGACCGTGGAGCAGGTGGTAGAGGCCCGGCTTCAGGAAGACGTGCAGCTTGTGGCAAGGGCAATACGGCTGCCGGTTAGCTACAGCCTGGAAAAGGATCGCTTTGGCGGCGTCAGTCAGGCTTTGCAGTCGGTTTTTCACATAGGCAGAGTTTACGGAGCATACGTTTATGACGCAAAGGGGCGGCGGATTGCCGCCGTAGGCGCGGTTGAACCCGACCGCAAAGAAGATGACCTTCTGGAAGTTCTTGAAAAGGGACACCGCAAAGGGGAATACGAGGAAATAAGTGGCAGAAGTGTCTATTCCTATTTTGTTCCCCTGTTTGATACCGCAGGCAGGGCTAACGGATTGCTTCAGATTACCCGCAAAAAGAGCGATATAGAGAATTACATACATGCGCTCAGAATTCGCGGGATAGGTGTAATCGCTGGCACCGGACTGTTTATTTCCGGCTTGGTGCTTTTCGGGTTTTACAAGGCTGCAGGCCGATATTTTACTGAGTTAATACAAAGCATGTCCCGGGTAGAGGCAGGAAACCGATCACACAGGGCAAGTACAGAGGGCCCCAGGGAAATCGCCTCATTGGCACAATCGTTAAATGATATGCTCGACAGTGTGGATAGATCGGAAAAGGAAATCGAGCAAAGACGCAAGGTTCAGCAGGAGCTTGAAAACAAGCTAAGACAGAGCGAGAAAATGGCGGCTCTGGGGCAGTTGGCCGGTGGCGTGGCTCATGAATTGGGAGCACCATTGTCACTGATTGATGGAAAAGCGCAGCGTTGCCTGCGGGACGCTGATTTAAGGGCATCTCATGAAAACAGTCTTCATGATATCCGCAAGCAGGTCAGCCGGATGAACGATATCGTAAGGCAGCTTCTTGATTTCGGCAAGGGATCCATGGGGCAGAAACGATGGATTAAGCTTGATAAGCTCGCGGAGTCGTCTGTTTTGACGATTCGCAAGGAAATCGGCGATAAAGTGAAATTTTTTACAAAAGGTGACAAACCTTCACCTTTTGTTTATGTTGACCCCTTGCGTTTTGAGCAGGCTTTGATCAATCTGCTGCGAAATGCAGCCCAGACCGGAAAGGCCGGCCAGGTGCATATCGGGTGGGAAGTGGCAGACAACCGGCAGGTGGTTTTAAAGGTTGAAGACGACGGCCCGGGAATCGGGGAAGATATCAAGCCGAGAATTTTTGAGCCGTTTTTCAGTGCATACAAAGACGTTAAAAATACCGGACTCGGGCTTTCGGTCGTCCATGGAATAATACGGGAACATGAAGGCTCGATCAATGTGTTTGATTCAGAGCTTGGCGGTGCAGGCTTCAGGATTGTGCTTCCCCTGCAGCCGGAAGAGGAAAACAATTTGGACCAGGAAAAAGGCAATGTCTGAAAAAAATGCAGAAACTTTTGAAAACGGAAGGCAACGCATTCTGCTTGTCGAAGATGACCAGGGGCTGGCTGAGCTTCTTTACGAGGAACTCGAAGATGCGGGCTACCATGTCGCGGGTGCAGCTTCCGCGGAAGAGGCTGAAGATCTTCTCAAAACATGGGAGCCGGATCTTGTGGTAAGCGACCTGAGGTTGCCCGGCAAAGACGGCATGGCTCTTTTGCAGCGCGTAAAGGAGCTGTATGCACAGCCGGGTTTTCTTATAATTACGGCTTTCGGCAGCATCCCCCAGGCGGTTGCTGCTCTTAAGTCCGGAGCCGACGATTTTCTGGCAAAACCGCTGGATCTTGAGCATTTTCGTCTCAGCGTGGAACGCACGCTGCGCACCAGGAAGCTGCAAAAGGAAGTCAGACGTTTCAGGGGTTTGATGGCAAACGACGGCTTCTGCGGCATGCTGGGAAGAAGCCGGGAAATGCGCGTGATGTTTGATCAGATACAGGAAATTGCAGAGGCCCAGGGGCCGGTCTTGATCCTGGGTGAAAGCGGTGTGGGAAAGGAGCTTGTGGCCAAGGCAATCCATGACTTGAGCCCAAGACAAAAGGCTCCTTTCCTTGCTGTAAACTGCGCAGGAATACCTGCCGAATTGCTTGAGAGCGAATTTTTCGGCCACGAGGAGGGCGCATTTACCGGGGCGGTAAAAAAGCGGCAGGGAATTTTCAAGCGGACCCATCAGGGCTCTCTCTTGCTCGATGAAATCGGGGAAATGCCGCACAGTCTTCAGTCCAAGCTGCTGCGTGTGCTTCAGGACGGGACATTTCTGCCTGTAGGCGGCAGCAAAGAGCAGCAGGTTGATGTCCGGGTGATCTGTGCCACAAACCAGGAACTCGACGAGCGGATAGCCTCCGGTAAGTTCCGCCAGGACCTTTTTTACCGGCTGGAAACTTTCAGCATTACTGTGCCGCCGTTAAGGGAGCGCAAAGACGACATTCCTCTTCTGGCGGCTCATTTTTTAAACCGTTACTGTCTTCAAATGGGAAAGGAAATCCAGGGGTTGACTTCCGAGGCCCTGGATCTGCTGGGCCAGTACTCTTTTCCCGGAAACGTAAGGGAGCTGCAGAATATTATTGAAAGAGCGGTCACGTTCTGCCACGGTACACACCTGGATGTGGATCATTTGCCCACCAGGATGCGGCAGTATGCCGGCGGATCACTAATAGAAGAGCCCGGGCCTGTCCCTGATAAAACGATCAACGGCCTGATGTATGAACAGGAGATACTGCCCACGCTCCAGGAGTTAGAAAAAAGGTATATAGAGCAAGTTCTTGAAAAAACCGGCGGGAACAAAAGACGGGCTGCAGCGCTTTTGGGTGTAAGCAGGAGAACTTTGTATCGGCATCTTAACGGATCAGAGTCTGATTGACGGATTATAGTGTTTTAAACATTATTAATGGCAGAGCCGGGAGAAAAAATTGCTTGGCATAGCATTTTCGCTTATCACAGCCATGGCCTGGGCAAGCAGCGCTGTTATCAACAAGTTTCTGACTACCCGCATAGATATTCTCTCCATTAATACCCTTCGTCTCTGGGTGGGTGCTGTTATCCTGATAGTCTTTGTTTTGTTTACAGGCCGTGTTGAAGTGCTGCTCGGCACTCCGCTTAACCAGATGTTTCTTATCGCAATAGCCGGGCTCATCTCTTTTAGCATCGGGGATACGGCCTATATTAAAAGTCTGAGCTTCATAGATGTTTCCCGCGGATTTCCGATTGCTCAGTGCACCTTTCCGGTGCTTACAATGTTTGTGGCCGTCTTTTTTTTAAAAGAGCCTTTTTCACTGATTAATATATTCGGCGGGTTTCTGGTGGTAGGAGGGGTTTATATAGTGGTGGTTCTGGGCGGAAGAATTCCCGCTGCCTCCGCTGCCATGAAAAAGGCAGATGCCAGGGGTGTGCTTCTGGCATTTATGGCTGCCGCATCCTGGACTACCGGGGCCACGCTTTTAAAGCTGGGTGTCACCGATGTTGACCCTTTTGTGGCGGCCGCCATAAGGATACCGATATCAGCACTGGGCCTGACCCTATTCGTGTTAAGCCGGCAAAAGGGAACTGTATTGCAGTTTAAACGCTATGGTTTCTATAATATTGCTCTTGCCGCAGGCGGCGGCGTGCTCAGCTACGGAGTGGCATCTGTTGCCCTGGTTGTTGCAATGCAGCTGATAGGCGCCGGAAAAACGGTTCTGATTACTGCAATCGCCCCTGTTTTAATCCTTCCCCTCTCCATTCTCATTTTAAAGGAACGCCCCACCCGGATAACTATTCTGGGGGTATTCACAGGTGTGCTCGGCCTGATTCTCATAAGTCTGAACCCGTAAAATTTTGACGGCAAAGTAAAAAGTCCAATATCTGCGTTGCGCTTCATCCCTGCGGAATTTCACGTACGATCAAGTACGCTGCATTCCTCGGGATTTGCGCTCCTTGATCTTGAACTTTTTACTTTGCCGTCAGAAATAGACTCCCAAGGAAGCCCA
>CAZVFQ010000011.1:0-47946 GCA_964626455.1 uncultured Desulfobacteraceae bacterium
TTTTTATATGCGTCTTTCAGGCTCCATCTGGTATCCATGTTGTTTGCACTCCCTGGTAATACTTTTTTAGGACTTTAAAGATGTAATCTTGGTGCCCTCGTAAAAAGTCTGATTTTAGATGGCACCGTAAAAGTTCAAGATCAAGGCCTGCGCAATTTCGAAGAATGCAGCGTACTTAGCTGTACGTGAAATTCTGAGAAATTGCGCGTAACGCAGATATTGGACTTTTTACGGTGCCATCAATGTTTAGTCTGTCAAGTCAGTAAAAATAGACAAGCAGCATACATCCGTCAAGGCCTTTAATCGGATTGTCGTGTTTGGCAAAAGCTAGCTTGTCTGTTGTGTGTATTGCATGGCGTCGCCATAATGCGAGGTGTTCCGGCGATCCCTGCAAATAACAACCCGGCTCTTTGCAGTCTTTTCCGCTGCGGGGCTGCCGGGGCGGATTTGTTCGCTGCAGACTCACAAACCACCCCGACGCCCCTTGCCCCAAGATCAGGGAAGCTTCTAATTTTGCTTCCAGGGTGCTTCAAAGCCATAGAGGTAATAAAAAATCCTTTTGGCAAAGCCGGTTCTGTAAAATTCGCTCCTGAAAGTCTGTACCATGCGGCTAAGCCAGCATCCAAAAAACAAAACTGCGGCTTTGTGTTTTCATGGGCATTTGTCTGCTCAATGAATGTAAGGCAGCTGGTAAATTGCCCTTGAATTATGCAGTCGAAACCTCAGGGTTGCGCCGGAAGCCCGGGGATGTTATGAAAGTATTGGAATTTTCGAAAAATTTATAGCCTAAGGGCATAGTTTGCAGGCTTTATGCCGGGTTTTACCACTGAATTTCAGATTTACCAGGGGAGGGGAGATTATGCAGGCCGAAGGGATGAGTAAAAAATTCGGGATGGCGCCGGGCTCTCTTGTGTATATAGGTGATGAACAAAAGGCGCCTATAAGTATTACTGTCATGGACTACTCTAAAGAAGATTTGACAGAGACTGTTGTTCAGGATTTGTCTGAATGCCTTGATTATGTCATGCGGGATTCTGTTACCTGGGTCAATATATCAGGAATACATGATACTGAGATGATCGGTGAACTGGGCCGGGTATTTGACCTGCATCCGCTTTTGCTCGAAGACGTGCTTAATACTGAAACCCGTCCCAAGCTCGATGATTATGACGATACCCTTTTTGCAGTGCTGAAAATGATCGACTATGACCCTGAGATACGCGAGCTGGACCATGAACAGGTAAGCCTGGTAATAAAAAAGGGCGTTGTCATATCCCTGCAGGAAAAAGAAGGTGATGTTTTTAACCCCGTGCGCGAAAGAATCAGAAAGGCAAAGGGAAGAATCCGGAAATCAGGGACCGATTACCTGGCCTATGCCCTTATGGACATGATAGTTGATCATTATTTTGCAATCCTGGAGCAGATAGGAGAGCAGATAGAAGTACTGCAGGACGAGGTGACAGATGATCCGGGAAGGCGGACGATTCAAGACATTCACAGGTACAAGCATCAGATTATTTATCTGAGAAAGGCAGTATGGCCAGTGCGTGAAATCATTGCAGGGCTCCTCAGGGATGAATCACAGCTCGTAGGAAGCGATGTCCGGGTCTATCTGCGGGATGTATACGATCATACCATCCAGGTAGTCGATACCGTGGAGACCCATCGCGACATCCTCTCAGGCGTGCTTGATATCTATCTGACAGGGATAAGCAACAAAATGAACGAGGTCATGAAAGTGCTCACAGTGATTGCAACCATATTTATTCCGCTAACCTTTTTGGCAGGAGTTTACGGAATGAATTTCGAGCACATGCCCGAGCTTTCCTGGAAATATGCGTATCCTGCAGTGTGGGCCGTGTTTCTGGCAATTTTTGCGGGTATGGTCTGGTGGTTTAAGCGGAAAAAATGGCTGTAAAAGCCCTGTATTCTGTCAGCCGGCGTTTTTGACGATTTTTTCGGCCACTTTTTCCGCGGATCTTCCGAAAAGTTCGTCCATTTCAACAAGGTCAAGTAGTTCGTCTTTCCATGTGATGTTGTTTTCCTGGACTATGTTCTTTATATGTTCGTGTTTGCCGCCAAGGGCTTTGACCCGGGTCTGAAGATCAGCGTCTGTTTTAAAGGCCACATCGAGCAAAACCATGTGTTCCACCATATTGGGCCGTGATGGATCGCCTGAAATAAGAGGGATTATAAGGATGCTCCTGTCATCTTTTCTTCCCTTGCCAAGATACACATTGCCTTCCCGAACGATGATTTTCTTTGTGCCCTTAAGGGTTTTGTCCGCTTCGGCGCGTGAAGCCAAACCAGCCGATGTCCCCTGCTTGTCAATTACTTCTATGGTGGTCTCGTCGGTGGGTTCGCCCAAAAGATTGACCCCGGAAATTTTATACAGAGTATAGCCGTTTATTTTCTCGATGATTTTCTGAATATTACGCATTACCATGATATTGTTTATGGTCAGGTGTTCAATGCCAAAGTCCAGGCCGGCAACAGTGTCAAACAAAAGCCCCTCAGCCTTTTCTTCAAGCCTGCTGGTGCCAACGGTGACAGTCTTGGCCTGGTGCTTTATGGCATCTACCGGTCTTGCCATGGCGTTTATGGCCTGTGCAAGGGAAGCAAAAAGCATGGAAAACATGTTGCCTGCAGTTCCCTTGACACCGAAATCGAGCTCAAAGTCTGCTATGGGCAGACGGCCTGAAAGATATTTTAACAAGAGCACCAGATTTGTCGATTCCTGGGTGGCAAGGGTGTTGGGCAGCCTGTTTTCAGACTGGCGTTTGCGCAGTTCATAGTAAAACTGCAGAATTTTTTCCCTGAACGATTTTTCAAGCACGATTTCAAATATATCCATGCCGCGGCTTGAAAATGTATCTATAGTGCGGCGCAGATCCTCGCGGAAATCATGGAGAAACCTGGAGCCTTCATTTATTGCAAGAGCGGCGTAATATCCCCACATGTGGCCGACAAGCGTGTTTAAGATCGGGGCGAAATGCTCGCTTACGGGCGGTACCCGGAAGACGTCTTCTGCATATGCGTCAAACCTGTCCTCGTGCTCGTCGGCTATTACAACCGGCAGGGCTTTGTGTGAACGGAAGATGGCGGTGTCCTTTACAATATCGCCTATAACACTTCTGCGGGTCCCTGCCGCACAAATTATAATCAGAGGCTCTGATGACAAGTCTATGTGTTTCTTGTCTTCAACAAAGTCAGATGAAATGGTTTTATAGCACAATTCACTGAGTTTTATCCTTATTTCATCGGCTGCTGCTTTGTTGGGTCCGCTTCCAACAGCAGCCCAGTATGTGCGTTGAAGAGCCAGACGATATGCAGAGGTCCTGATCTTCTCCTTCATGGAAAGCACCTGCTCCATGATATCCGGAAGCCGGATCATCTGCCTGATTTCATTTGACACGAATGCCATGCCTCTTTTCCCGGTCATCTGGGCTATGTATAATCCCAGTATAGCACCTGCAATGATCTGGGAATAAAATGCCTTTGTCGAGGCCACAGACATTTCAATATCCCGGCCGCTGCTTGTATATAATACCCCGTCGGTTTTAAAGGTAAGGTCCGAATCCCTGCGGTTTACAATTGAGATCGACCAAGCCCCCCTTTTTTTTATCATATCCACGGCCCTGTTGGTGTCCGTGGTAGTGCCGGACTGGCTGATAGGAACCAGAAGTGTGTCATCCATCTGCCGGCCGTCCTTGTCATGGAGCATAAAGCCCGACAGTTCAGAGGATTTTACAGACTCGATCTGCATAACCGGGTCATCAATATAGTAGCGCATCAGATCGGCACACGCGGCCGCAGCAACACCGGCGGTTCCCTGGCCTATGAAAAGAATCCTGCTGATGGCCCCGCGGCTGATTTGTTCTACCAATTTTTCAGGCACATTGGTGGCATCGAGTCTTATTTCGTATCTGCGACCGTTTGTATCTATAAGCTTCCAGCGGTTTTCCAGGGTTCGGCGCACAGAGGCCGGGGATTCGGAGATCTCCTTTAAAAAATAGTGATCAAATTCCTGGCGGTCTATGTCCCTGGATGTAAGACTGGTCTGCCGTATATCATTTTCAGTTAATACAATGGGGGTGCCGTCGTAGAACATTGCGGAAATTCCTGAGAGCCCCCCGCTTGAATTCTGGTCCACTACGCAGATCTGACCGGTAACCGATCTTCCGTCTGCATCCTTTCCTGCAGATTCCCCATCCATCTTGATAAAATGCCGGGTCTCTTCTGCGAAACCATAAACTTCAGAGGTCGGAATATAATGATCACGGCCCAGGCCTACAAATACAGCCTGACCGCTTCCCTTAAGTGCAAGAAAGATTTTCCCCGGGGCCAGATCCGTGTGCATTGAAATGGCATGGGAGCCCTCAAAATCGTTTACAGCAAGCCTGAAAGCCTCTTTGATATTGTGGCCCTTATTGAGATAAAAGGCTATGTGAACGGGGATGACTTTTGTATCACAGGTGATTTCATCTGGATAAAATATGCCTGCAGCGCTGTGGGCAGCCTTTAATCTTTGATAATTGTCAATGTCTCCGTTTAGACTCACATGGATAATGCCTGTGTCTTCTAAAGCAGTTGAAGCTGTAAATGCGTCCACAGGATGGCAGTTGGCTTCATTGATTTCACCCACGGAGGCCCACCTGGTATGTGCCGAGACCGTAAAATGCAGGTGGTTCAATTGGAGAATTTCCTGAAAAATATTATCACTGCGAACCTGGGATCTCAGAAACTCTATATTGTCGCCCAGATGCCCGATTTCGGCCGCGACTTTGTATGTAATCGTCAGTGCTGTTTGTCTCGCGCCGTTGTCTGCATTCGAGTGCCTAAATGAGATGCTTTTGTTTGTAAGCAGTTTCTGGCTTGTCCGTGTCAAAAATTCGTTTTCCAGTTCTTTAGCCTTGATTTGTTTTTCAAATCCGGCAAATGTGTCATGATCAAGAACAAACATAAGAGAGATTCCAGCCGAATCCCTGCCCCGTACTTCAAGGCGGTCAATGCTGTTAAATACGGCATTTATCTGCCGGGCGGTCAAAACGGCATTTCTGGAAGGTCCGGGCATATTTGCCAGAAGATCGCCCACCTTGTCTGCATTGTCCAGAATTTCGGTTCTCAGGCTCCATGCCGCATCCTTCATTGCCTCAAGGCGGGTTGACACTGCTTCAAACTGTTCTGCATCAAGCCTTCCCATCCAGTAACGGAATTTGGCCGATTCCCTGTCCACTACCTTTGCAAGACTATCCAGGGCCAGAGACAGGTTTTTTACAGCAGACTCATTGCACATCAAACTGTAGAACCGCTCGTTTTCCTTTAGCGCACGGATTTCGTCAAAAAGCTTTCCGGCCGTATCCGGCCCGCCAAGGCAGTTTCCGCTGATTGCCGACGGGTCAGTATCCGGTTCGGGCAGTCCGGAAGAAGCGATTTGTTTCACCAGAGAAGTTATAGATTCAGGGTCTGCTTCCATGGGATTTGGCCGGATGGCGGCACGCCTGAAGGCAACCATGCCTGTTAATCCGCATGAAAGACGCCCCGGCAGATACGGGAAAAGAATAATCGCTTTTCCTTTTATTCTGCTGGGTGTTTTGCCGAAATAAATATTGCCGCCAAAGATTTTGGCAATTTTGCCGGTTATCTGCAAAAGCTTTATGAGTTTATAGTGAATTTGCTGCATCATTTCTGAAATTCGGCTGTTTGAACTAGTTTTTGAAAGTATTGTTCCACGATTTTGCAAAAGTATTCCGTGGATCTTACGCCAATAAATTTTTCATGGGCTACAAGCACGGAAACCGCAATTTTGTTGCTTGTGTCTTTGTGCCGGGCATAGCCTGTAAACCAGTCATATTTGATTTGTTCAGGGTTGTGATTAATTGAGCCGGTTTTGCCGCCGATTTCAAAATTTTCAAGAAGCGCCCTGCCGCTGGTGCCAAGGAAACTGCCCCTGGCAGTCCCGCTGGTAACCGATGCATGCATTAGGGGTTTTAACAGTTGGGCTGTCTGCGGGCTTACAGGTCTTATAAAAGGTTCGGGCTTCTGGCGGTATACCGTGCGCTTGCTTATCTTTATCGAATCGATCAGGCGCGGTTTCATCATCCTGCCGTTATAAATTACCGATGCCGCAAGCATGGCCCCGTGAACCGGGGATATCAGGGTGTCTCTGTTAAAACCGCAGGCAACCTCAGCCAAATTATAAGACTGATCTGAAATTGGTGCAATACTGGCTTCCAAAGGCAGGTCAAATTCGATTTCCTGGTTGAACCCGAAATCAAGAGCGTATTTTTCAAGAACGGTTTTGCCCAGATGATTTTGTCCTATTTTTCCGAAAACCGGATTGACCGATTGTGCAAATGCTGATTCAAATGTTATCCGGTTTGTATATTTGTTTTCCGTGTTTTTAAGCTGGGACTTGTAAAGCGTGTATTTGCCGCCGTTAAAAGGTATAAGCCTGTCAGGCTGAAATCCGCAGGTTTCGATTGCCGCTGCGGCCGCAACAATTTTAAAAAGACTTGCCGCGGGAAACTTGGCGCTAAGGCACGCATTGGCATCAGGATTGTTTTTGTCATGGGAGGCCATGGCCAGGATACGCCCTGTTTCCGGTTCCATAACCACTATTGCAATATGTTTGGCCCATTTGGTATCTATCATTGAAGTTACGAAGTGCTGCAGATAAGGATCCAGGGTGGTGCTAAAAGCATAGTCATGATCGCCGATTTTTTTCCTGATAATATTGTCTTCGGGATTGACGAAATCCGTGGGCTCCAGCAGATTCTTTATTTCTGAGTGCTCAATGCGTACGATATCCGGACTGTCATCCTGGCTCTGCTCCCCTGCGCCTGCAGGCATGCCCTTCATTAAATAGAATCCGCCCTTTACCAGGAGCAAAGATACCAATAGGATCAGCAGATACTTCGGAATCCTGGCAAACGCCCTGCGTTTTAAGGACTTTTTTTTGAAGGCACTCTGATAGCGGCGCCATGCGGCATTGCCGTTTTGCCTGACATAGTTTAACTTCCTGGATTTTCGTTTGAATATATTTGCCATTTTTTGATCGGTTGATTATTTGATGCACTTGTAAAAAGTCTGAATTTAGATGGCGCCGGAAAAAGTTCAAGATCAAGGCTTGCGCAATTTCGAAGAATGCAGCGTACTTAGCCGTACGTGAAATTCTTCAGAAATTGCGCGTAACGCAGATATTGGACTTTTTACGGTGCCATCATTATTTCAAACGGGTTCCTGGTTTAACATTACGGTCCAAAACCGCCACAGAGCCGTTTTTACCTTCGACAGCCGCCAGTATCATTCCCTGCGATTGAATTCCCTTAAGCTTTGCCGGCTTTAAATTGGCCAGAACAACAACGGTCTTTCCGATGAGTTCGTCGGGCGTGTAAAGTTCTGCTATTCCGGCAACCACGATTCTTTTTTCAAAGCCCAGGTCAAGTTCGAGCTTCAGCAGTTTGTCGGTTTTCGGGACTTTTTCAGCGGAAATCACCGCAGCGGCCCGCAAATCCATTGCAGCGAAGTCATCTATTGTAATTTCCGGCTCAATATCAGGTTGTTGTGATTTTTTAGGTTTTTTATTCTCTGGTTCTGCAAAAATGGTTTCCTGATCCAGCCTTGGGAAAAGAGATACGCCCTTGGGCAGCGCGGAACCCGGATTGATTGTTCCCCATTTGTTTATTTCACTTATAAGGTAAAAGGGCTGTTTATGGTCCAGGCCAAGATGTTTTTGCATGGTTGTCGCAGTTTCCGGCATTACCGGGTAGACCAGCCCTGATACAACCCTGAGGCCTTCGAGCAGATTGCCGATAACCGCGGCCAGCTCCCGGTGGGCTGATTTGTCCTTTGCCAGCTCCCATGGTGCGGCAGTGTCAACGAATTTGTTCATTCTGCCTATATATTCCCACACTGATGCAAGAGCCTTGTGGAATTCAAAATTGTCCATTCCTTCGGAAAAATTCCGTACCGTTTCCCTGGCCCCGGCTTTAAGATCAAATTCAGGGTGAGGGTTTTGGTCCTGCCTCCATTCCGGAACAACCCCCTTGAAATACTTGTGAAACATGGCAAGCACCCTGGAAAACAGGTTGCCAAGGTCATTTGCAAGATCCGAGTTGATTCTCTGGATCAGGGCCACCTCGGAAAAACTTGAATCCAGGCCGAAAGTCATTTCCCGCATAAGAAAATACCGGATCGCATCGCTTCCGTAGGTATCCTTAAGATAAACCGGATCAACAACATTGCCAAGGCTTTTTGACATCTTGCTTTCATCAACGTTCCAGTAGCCGTGTACGAGAAGGTGCTTGTATATATCTATACCGGCGGCCTTAAGCATTATGGGCCAGTAGATTCCGTGCGGCTTTAAAATGTCTTTGGCAACTACATGGTGTACATGCGGCCAGAAGGTTTTAAAATTCTCGCCTTCAGGATATCCCATGGCCGAGACATAGTTTATAAGCGCGTCAAACCATACATAGGTAACGTAGTTTTTATCAAAAGGCAGTGTGATTCCCCATTGCAGGCGAGTTTTAGGTCTTGAAATACAAAGATCCTCCAGGGGCTCCCGCAGAAAGCCAAGAACTTCGTTTTTATAGCGTTCCGGTCTTATCATATCAGGATGTTGGTGGATGTAGTCTATAAGCCATTGCTGATAGCGGCTCATTTTGAAAAAATAATTGGATTCTCTTATGAGTTCCGGCTTTTTTTCATGATCCGGGCATTTGCCGTCTGCCAGTTCGCGTTCTGTGTAGAACCTTTCGCAGTCATAACAGTACAGCCCCTCGTATTCGCTGAAATAGATATCTCCGGAATCGTATATTTTCTGAAGGATTTTTTCGACAACAGCTATGTGATCAGGATCTGTTGTCCGGATAAACCGGTCATTGGATATTTTGTAATGAGGCCAAAGATCTTTAAACAGAGCCGATATTTTGTCCGCATATGTTTTTGGATCTGTATTGTTTGCCTCTGCTGCCTTTACGATCTTGTCGCCGTGTTCGTCCGTACCTGTCAGCAGGAAGGTTTTTTCGCCTTTCATACGGTGATATCGTCTGGCCACATCCGTTGCAATGGTGGTATAGGTATGCCCCAGATGGGGCTTTGCATTAACATAATATATCGGTGTTGTTATATAGAAGGCAGATGTCATTGTTTAAGAATTCCCGTTTGTATATTCCTTGTTATCCGGGACGTCTGTTTGCTGCTGGTACGTGTTTTCCTCGTAGCCGTAATTTTCAAAGGCCAGACAGCACATCAGTCTTCCGCAGACGCCCGATATCTTTGTTGGGTTAAGAGATAATCCCTGTTTTTTAGCCATTTTTATTGTCACAGGATCGAATTTTGTCATAAACGCCGAGCAGCAAAGAATTCTGCCGCATCTTCCAACGCCGCCGCACATTTTTGCCTGATTTCGGATGCCCACCTGCCGCATCTCTATCTTTGTCCTGAACTGTTTGACGAGCATTTTTACAAGTTTGCGGAAATCGACTCTGCCGTCGGCCGTAAAGAAAAAGGTAAGCTTGCTGCCGTCAAAGTTGCTCTCAACCGAAAACAGGTGCATTTCAATATCAAGCGAGTCAATGCACTCTTTGCAGTATTCGTAGGCTTCCTGTTCGATTTCCGAATTTCTTTCCTGCTGGTCACGGTCATCATTGGTTGCAGGCCGGTAGACTTTCTTAAGTGTATGGCGGACCTGGTCCGCATCAACAGTTTCCGGGGGCGTTGCAACTGTTCCGAACCCAAGACCGTGTTCGGTCTCAACTATTACTTCATCCCCGGTTTTCAGCACATATGCACCGCCATTGAAATCATATATTTTGCCGGCCGGCTTAAACCGGACACCTACTATCTTAAGGGTGCTTTTTCGGGTAGCTTGTGATTCATCTGTAGTCATATTATGAACAAATTGTCTTTTGTTTGTTAAAAGTCTTGCAAAAAGGAGATCCTTTTCCCTGATTATGGCATTTTGACAGCCTTTGATAAAGTCAGTGCTCATTTTGTGCCAGCTTGGTTACCAGTGCATCCAGGCTAAGCCTAATGTTTGCGTTGCCCGAGATGGCCTTTTCAGCCCGGATAACAGCATCTGATTTCTTAATTATCAAATCAATCGGCATCTGCTGTGCAGCTTCTTTTACCAGCAGGCTCAGGTCATGATTGTAAATTTTTTCAGGACTGCGTGAAAATACCGCAAGATCCCTGTACCAGTTTTTCATTATTTCGAAAACACCTTCAAGTTTACCGCGATCCGAAGCAAGCATTTCAGCAAAAGCAAGCCTGTATGAGGCCGGCAGATCGTGCAGCCTGCCAAGCATATCAACAATAAAGTTACGGTAGGTTATCCAGTCCGCATCTGCCAGATCCAGGGCTCTTGCCAGGCTCCCGCGGGCAAGTAAGGCAATAATCATGGCATGATTTTCTTTAAGTCCGTTTTGCCGGACAAGATGGTCTGCCAGTTCCTTTTGCGGGATCGGATTAAAACGGATATGGCGGCATCTGGAGACGATTGTGGGCAGCAGGTCCCCGGTGTCAGGTGCTGTCAATACGAACACCGTTGAATCCGGGGGTTCTTCCAGGATCTTAAGAAGCGCGTTGCCAGCTTCCTGATTCATCCGGTGTGCATCTTCGATCAGGACAATTCTTGTGACAGCGGCATCTGATTTCAGAGCAAGACTGCTGTAAAGCGATCGAATCTGATCGATTCGTATATACCCGCCCGAGGGTTTGATCCTGTGAATATCCGGGTGCATCCCGTTTTTGATTTTCCTGCAAAACCGGCATTTGCCGCATGCAGAAAATGCAGGTTCGGCAATTTCATTTGTTTTGGTATATTGCCGAACGCCGGCTTCCGTGCAATTGCAGATTTTTGCAAGCTCAAGAGCCGCGGTTGTCTTGCCCACTCCGTTCTCACCGGTAAAAAGAAGGGCATGCGGTAGTTTGCCGCTTTTTAATGCATCGCACAGGAGCCGGACCGGGCGCTGCTGTCCTATTAGCGTATTAAGGCCGCCCACAAAATTTGCCGCTTAAGCCCTTGCTCTTGTGTTAACACGTTCCCGCAGCTCCTTGCCGCACTTGAAAAAAGGCAGCTTTTTGGGCTGGATGCGAACTTTTTCACCGGTTTTAGGATTTCTGCCTGTGTAGCTTTTGTAGTTTTTGACAAAGAAGCTGCACAGACCGCGGATCTCGATTCTTTCATCTTTTACCAGGGCATCTGCCATGGAGTCAAAAAAGATTTGCACAACTTTGGCTGCATCTGATTTTGAAATATTTGATTCCTTCTTGAGAGCGGATATCATTTCGAGTTTATTCATGTTTCCTCCTGTGTGCTGTTGCCTGATTGCATGTCATTTATATACTTACTCATAAATTTTTAACAAGTCAAGGGGTTATGTAGATTAAGCGAAAAAACCTAGGCCATCAAAATTACCTGTTATCCAGCGTGTCGCCGAATCCCCCGAGGCCGAAGAGCTCAATCATTGCCATGTAGCGTGTATCATCATCTTCGGCCTCCTCCTTCCAGGCAAGCTCAACGGCCCAGCACTGGGATTCGTAGCGCAGGCCAAGACCTTTTTCAATATCTGTTTCAGTTTCAAGGTTGCGCTCATAATTGCCGAAAAGAGTAAGCTTATTTGTGACCGGTGTTTTTGCGTAAACGTCTATGCTTTTTGTAGAATCGCGTGTATAGCGGTATTCCACTTTGAGTTCATCGCCGCGCCTGTCATATAGGCGGCATGACACATTGCCTGTTTCCAGTTCATTGTCCTGATGGTTCCATCCTGCATCGGCATGCAGGGCCATCAGATTCGCAGGGGTAAGATCAAGTTCGGCATAAAGCGGCAGCCATGCTTCTCTGGGATTCTCCTGCTGCCTGAAATCATAGGCCTGTTCAATGAAAAACCTGGCAAACCGGTTATAGGAATACCTGCTTTCATTTTTTCGATTTTTTCCGGGCGCGGCTGTTTTTGAAGTAAACAGGTTCGTAAAGGACAGAGAAAGACTGTTTTTGTCTTCAATCCGGTCGGTTTGATCAAATTCGGGATATTCCGACTGATCCTTTTCAGGAATATATCCATAGGAAAGTCTCGGTATTATCACATGCTTGATTTTTTTAAGCCTTTTTTTATCAAATGAAAAAACCCGGTTAATATCTGTGCTTAGATCAAGCTCTAAATCATATAATTCCCTGTGCATATAGCGTTCTTTTTCAGAATCATATAGTTTCCTGTCCGCATCAATATACCATGTTGTCTGGCGGAAACCCACAGACGGCTCAAGACTGAAATAAGGATCTGCACGCAGCGGTAAATAGACTCTGGGATGCAGATCCATGCGATGGCCTGTCATATCGTCGCGGCTGTAAAAATAAGTATAATTTGAATCAAAGGAGCCAAACAGCATGCCGCCTGTTTTTTCTCCGAATACGGGCTGCTTGAGTGCGCCGTATTGAATCCGGGGCAGTTGCTGAAGGGTGTCGTCTTCATCTTCCAGGCGGCGCTTTATTACATTGTCGTACCATACAAGGTCCGCGTTTATGCTGTGATATGACCATGTTTTGTTTACGTTCAGGCGGTTTGTCCGCACCGGGTCGTTTTCATCGTCTATGTCGCGGCCGAATTCGGATATGAAATAATCATCGGTTGTTTCATGACCCATGTAACCGTCTGAAAATTCTCTGAGATAGTCCTGGTCGCTTACAATGTCAATATCCAGACGTGCGGTTGCTCCTGCAAAAAGCTCCTGATCCGCCTTCATGCGCAACCAGTAACGGTCGTCATTGGGTCGTATCGCAGTATCATCATCATAGCCCCATTTATCTGTGGACTCCTGTGAGCCGTCGTCAATTTTGCCGTCCTTGAATCCGTCGGCCATTAATGTGCCTTTAGACTCTTGAGACAGCAAGTAACGGTATTCCAATCCGAATTTTTCCCCGCGCCTGTTCATGTGATGATAGTAAAAAGTAGCGTCAGTATTATCGGAGATAGCCCAGAAAAAAGGCTGAACATACTCGCCTCCTTTTCTGCTCGAATACCCGGCTTCTGGCAGGAGAAGTCCGCTTTGGCGTTTAAGTTTTACAGGAAACATGAACCACGGCACGTAAAGTACCGGCATACGCCTGGCCCATAATGCTGCATGAGACGCGTATCCATAACCCTCAATGGTTACGTTGACTTGTTTTCCCGTAATCTGCCAGTCCGGCTCAGGACCTTCACAGGTGGTAAGGGCGCCGTCGGTAATATGATATGTATTTTCGCCTGTTTTCTCAATTCTGCTGCCCCGGATGCGGAAATCGTTTTCCTTTATAAAAACATCGCCCTGAAACAGAGTTCCGGTAGAGGATTCAAGATTCATATCCAGACGGTCTGCGACCAAACGGTCGCCTTCAGAAACAAGGGTTACATTGCCCGAGGCTGCAGCTGTCATTTCATTTTTGTTCAATATGACGTGATCGGCCCAGAGTTTTTTTTGACCCTGAATTATCTCAACGCTTCCGGAGGCAGTATACTGGTTGGTATCAGGATGATATGTGATTTTATCCGCGGTAATCCGCCATGTTTCCCCGTTTTGTGCGGCCTGATTGAGAAATTCCTGACACAGGGCCGTTGGGGCTAATGCCGCGGCAAAGCAGATCATTGCCGCAGGCAGATAAATGAAAATTATTAGAGATTTCGGATCTGACATATGAATTCTGCTCATCTGAAAATACAATACACAGCACTGGGATTAGTTTTCCTGCAAATCATTACCATGGGCTGTGAATAATAACTTGATGCACGGCTTAATTTCCAGTATAAAAAACCGGAAAATAAAAAAAGTCAACCCAATAGCGGATACGATTCTCGCAAATTAAGCATTTGCAAGGCACGGCCAAAATGAAAAAGCGGTTTGTAAATCAGCTTAGCCCCGGCGAATCATTAAGCGACCTGTTTGTTCTGTCTGAAAAAAACATGGGGCAGAAAAAAGACGGAGCGCCTTATCTTAGTATTTTGCTTTCAGACAAATCCGGACAAATCCGTGGGGTCGTTTGGGACAATGTGGAGCAGATCGCATCTCAAGGCCGGGCGGGCGATTTTGTACGGGTTAAGGGGCTTGTGTCCGAATATAAAGGGTTGCCGCAGGTAGTGGTAAAATCAATGACAGCGGAAAACGAGGGGGTCGATCCCGCCGATTTCCTGCCTGCTGCCAGCAGAGATCCTGAACAGATGCTCGAGAGGTTAAAGGCTGTGGCAGAGACTCTTGAACCGGGCCCTTTGCGTGAGCTTTTGGAAACGTTCTGGCAGGACAGCCAATTTGTTGAGTTGTTCAAGAAAGCCCCTGCGGCAAAGAAAATGCACCATGCTTATATAGGCGGGTTACTTGAGCATACGCTTTCTCTTGCTCTTCTTGCCCAGCGGGTTGCAGGGCATTACTCAGGTATTGACCGTGATTTGCTCATTGCAGGAGCAATACTTCATGATATAGGAAAAATCCATGAATTTACCTACGACACACGGATCGATTATTCGGACGAGGGAAGGCTTGTCAATCATATCGTTATCGGTATCCGTATGTTGGAGCAAAAAATTGCAGAGGTGCCTTCTATATCCTCAAACACTGCGCTTTTACTTAAACATTTAATTATAAGCCATCATGGAACCAGGGAATTCGGTTCGCCTGAACCCCCGAAAACCCTGGAAGCGGTTTTGCTGAATTACCTGGATGAGATTGATTCCAAAATTAACGGCATTCGGGAATTTATGGAAAGCCAGGACCCGGAAGCTGACTGGACTGCTTATCATAAACCCCTTGAGCGGTTTTTTTACAAAGCAAAGCCCGGCCCGGCAGTATAGCCGGCAATTGGACATTTTTACCATGTTTATAACGCTTGAAGGCATTGAAGGCTCGGGAAAGTCAACCCAGATTCCCGGTATTGCCGGGCACATGGAAAAGCTCGGACACACCTGCCTTGTTACAAAGGAGCCAGGAGGGACCACGGTGGGCGAACAGATCCGTGCTATCCTGCTTGATCCCGGAAACACCGAACTTGATGCAATGGCGGAATTGCTCCTATATGAAGCCGACCGGGCACAGCATGTAGGCAGTGTTATCAGGCCTGCCCTTGAAACGGGAAAAACCGTTATATGTGATCGTTTTGCAGATTCCACAATCGTCTACCAGGGAGCGGCAAGAGGCATTGCACCGGAGCTTATTGAGAATATAAACAGAATGGTTTTTGGGGATCTTGAGCCTGACATTACTTTTTTGCTTGATCTTTCGCCCGCACTCGGGCTATCCCGTGCATGGCGCCAGATCGAGACCGGTTTGCGAAACCGCGGCGAAAGCCGGTTCGAACAGGAGCGCATAAGGTTTCACGAAAAGGTTCGGCAGGGCTATCTTGCGCTTGCGCAAAAAGAGCCGGGGCGAATCCGTATAATAGATGCGAGCGCGCCGCAAAAGGACGTTCAGGCCAGCATTGAAGCCGAACTTGACCGGTTGCTGGCAAATAATATAAAAGGAAGACTCTGAAAAGAATATATACAAGCGGCGCTGATGCACAAGGCTGCTGCGCTGTTTTTAAGGATATCGCCATGAGTTATTCCATACTCGATGCCATCGGCAATACGCCGATGGTGGAGATCCGGAGGCTGAATCCAAACCCCGATGTCAGAATACTGGCAAAGCTCGAATACATTAATCCGGGCGGATCGGTAAAGGACCGGCCGGCCCTCGCCATGATCGAAGCCGGGGAAAAATCCGGTGAGCTGACCCCCGAAAAGATTGTTATAGAGGCAACCAGCGGCAATACCGGAATAGGCCTTGCCATGGTCTGCACGGTTAAGGGATACAGGCTGCTTCTTGCCATGTCGGATGCGGTTTCCATGGAACGGCGCAAGATTCTGGCTGCCAGGGGGGCTGAAATTTTTCTGACTCCGGGGCACCTGGGTACTGACGGGGCCATAGAGGAGGTCTATAGGCTTGTAAGACAAGATCCTGAGCGCTATTTTATGACAGATCAGTATAATAATCCCGCCAACTGGCAGGCTCATTACAACGGGACTGCAGAAGAGATAATCTCTCAGACCAAAGGAAAAATTTCAAAGTTTATAGCCACCATGGGCACCACCGGCACGGTGATGGGATGTGCAAGAAAATTCAGGCAATTTGACCCGGACATAGAAGTCATTGGTGTGGAGCCGTATCTGGGCCACAAGCTCCAGGGCCTTAAAAATCTCAAGGAAGCCTACCGGCCGGAAATTTTTGAGAAGCAGTGGCTGGATGAAAAAATAAACATAGATGACGAAGAAGCCTTTGAAATGACCAGGCGCCTGGGCCGTGAAGAAGGCCTGTTTGTTGGCATGAGCAGCGGGGCGGCAATGGTGGTAGCAGCCGGGCAGGCAGCAAACATGTCAGAAGGTACTATAGTGGTCATATTTCCTGACAGCGGTGAGCGTTATCTGAGCACACCCTTGTTTTCGGTAAAGAAAAAGGCGGAAATTCATCTGTTCAACACCCTTAACAGGTCCAAGGAGCCTTTTGATCCGATCCGAAGCGGCAGGGTTTCCATGTATACCTGCGGTCCGACCGCAAACAAGCGCATTCATCTTGGAGAGTGCAGGCGTTTTGTATTTTCCGATCTGCTTTGCCGCTATCTTGCTTACCGGGACCTTGAAGTCACCCATGTAATGAACATTACAGACATGGATGACAATACTATACAAGGATCAGAAGCTGCCGGGCAATCACTTGAGGAATTTACAGATTATTATATAGACCTTTTTAAATCAGATCTTGAAGCTTTAAACATTCTTCCTGCAGAACTATATCCCCGGGCCAGCGAACATGTGGGCGACATGGTTGAACTGGCAAAACAGCTTTATGAAAAGGGTTTTGCCTATGATAAGCTCAGGTCCCTTTATTTTTCCATAGGCGCATTTGATGAATATGGAAAGCTTTCAGGCATTGATATTGACAAGATAAAGCTTGGGGCCACAGTGGATCTTGACGAATATGAAAAGGACAATCCCAGGGATTTTACGCTGCTGAAAAGAGCCAGGCTCTCGGAGCTGAAACGCGGCATTTACGTAAAGACCCGATGGGGCAACGTGAGACCTTCCTGGCACATACAGTGCGCGGCCATCTCGATGAAGCATCTTGGCGAAACTTATGATATACACACCAGCACACGTGAGCTGGTGTTTCCGCACCATGAAAATGAGCTGGCCATTGCAAAAGCCCTTACAGGCAAGCCGCTTGCCCGCTATTGGGTGCACTGCGAACAGGTGCTGGCAGAGGAACACGCCGATCATCAGCGCCATGGGCTTCCCACGCTTGAGGTTTTAAAATCTCTGGGATATAGCCCAAGAGAGGTGCGTTTCTGGCTGATTACAGCCCATTACCGCAAACCTTTGGGCTATGCCCCACAAAAGCTTGACCAGGCTAAAAAAGCAATCAGCCGGATCGACGAATGCATCCGTGTGCTTCAGAAAACCGCCGAGACTGGGGGAAAAGAATCAGGTGAGGCAGAGATTGACCAGATAGCCTATGATATCAGGCAGGGTTTTATAAACGCCATGGATGACGATCTTAACATACCTCGGGCAATGGCGGTGATATTCAGAAAAATCCGCCAGATAAACGCCCTGAGCGCAAATGACCGTCTTGGTGCACAGGATGCTGAAAAGATTCTTGAGACTTTTGCTGATATTGACCGGGTTCTCAGGTTTTTCGATTTTACCAGAAAGGCTTATCCCCCCGAAATAGAAGCATTGATAAAGGAGCGCGCTGAAGCGCGCAGGTGCGGAGATTTTGCAAAAGCCGACCGGATTCGCGAGCAGCTTAAACAGGCCGGCATTGAAATAAAGGATGAAAAGATGGATAAAAAATGAAAAAGTCATCTGTTGCTTTTTTCCCGTTTACGTTTATTTCCGCGGATATGGCCCGGGCCTGTGCGGCCCGTTTTGGTGTAGTTGTGGTATATCAGCCGGCCAGAGGCTTACTTTCAAAAGAAATGGCTGCGCTGGAGCAGGAAGGAAAAATTGTTTTGCGGTATCCGCTGGCCGGAGATGACAGCCGCCTTATAAACCTTTCACGCCGGTTCCTGGACTGGGGCAAAATGCACCAGGGGGCTGCCGCAGCTCTTAAAAAATTTGCGGAAAACGGGTTTTACAACCAGGAATTTGCCCCTGAGATAAAAAGTGAAATTTTAAAAGGTTTAAAAGAACCTGCAGCCGATCCGGGACCGGTATTTAACGCAAGGCTGTTTCTGATCCTGGCCCAGGAATATGACAGACAGGCAGCTGAACTTGATGCAGAACTTTCGCACGCAGACATTGCGGCCCGGGATCTTTTTTCTACAATAAAGGGCGGCACCGACGAGAATACCGGTTTTTCCAACGGCCTTGATGATTACAACAAATCCCGGGACACTGGCGGGTATATGACAGAATCAAGACTGCGGGCATGGCAATATCTCATGGATGCCGATCCTGAATCGCCCGAAATACTGGTTACCCCAAGCCCGGCTGCAGTCGAGGCCTTACAGGAGATTTACGGGGACATGGAACCGTCGGACATGCTTTATGAGCCCGGCCGGCAAGCTTTGCCTAACGACGGGCTTGATATGAAAGCTTACAGACTTTCCGAACTTAACCGGATTGTTTGCCTGTTAGCCCGCCAGGATGAATAGCTGAAAAAATAAAATCATGATCCTTGACTCGATTTATCATTTGGTATATTGAGAAAAATCTTGCAATACAAATGCCGGAACAATAGGCCCCGTATTTATAAACATTTATTTTTCGACCAAAAGAAAGGAGATGGAAAATGGCTTTTAATCCAATTGTTGACCCTGAAAAGTGTGAAGGTTGTGAAGAGTGTGTAGAGGTATGCCCGGTTGAGGTATTTGAAATTCAGGACGGCAAGTCAGTTCCTGTTAATGCAGAGGAATGCCTGGGATGCGAAAGCTGCATCGAGGTCTGCGAGCCCGGTGCAATCACCGTGGAAGAAATATAACTCGCGCGCTTTTTGACTTTTCGCCCCGGCCATTTTACAAATGGCCGGGGTCTTGCCATTTTCAAAGGACGCCCGGCCCGTAATTTTAACCCGGGATTCGCCCCGTGGATTCCATCAGTAAAAAAATCAAATTCACCGCAAACTCTGGCAGGATTTTTCATGCTTTGGGCTGAAAAGCCAGTATTCCGGCAGAATCTGCTTGTTTCGTCGATATTTTAAAAAAACGCGGAACACATCCTTTTATACCGGGAGGTAAAATGGCATCTTGTGATATTGAGACATGGCTCGGCAAGGTCAGGGTTGTGTTTGAACCCGAGCCTTTTCGTGTTTTACGCATTTATCTGCCTGAAACATATTCAGGTGATGCCACCTTAACCAATTTCAGCGATTTTGCGGCAGAATTCGCAAATCCGGATTCCTTCAGACAGGCAGAGGATTTCTGCGGTATGATCAGACAGTATTTTAATAATAAAAAGCCTGTTGATACGCCGTGGCAATGGCTGTGTCTTGAAGGTCTCACAGTGGCCCGCCAGAACGTGCTGAAAGTTGTCTCAAAAATTCCGTTCGGCTGCGTTCGGAGTTACGGTGACATTGCAGCAGAGGCGGGAAACCCGGGTGCCGCCCGTTTTGTAGGAAACACAATGGCGGCCAATCCTTTCCCCTTGATTATCCCTTGTCACAGGGTAATAAAAAGCAATGGATCTATCGGTGGCTTTGGCGGCGGCACAGACATGAAGAGCCGGCTGCTGGAACATGAAGGCGTCCTGAAACATAGTGTACTTGCGTACTGAAAGTAAATGTGATATTTATATTAAAATGAAACAATATGTTATTGATGAACTTCGCGAAAGCGACCTGGAGAAGCTGAAAAATTTTTTAACACAACGGTATGGTTCCGCAATGCTCGACAGGGTTTACTGGGTGCCGCTGGACCCTGAATACTATACTCCTGTGCAGGCTGTCCACCAAGACTGCCATCCGCTTTATTTCGCCCTGCAGATCAAACCAGGGGCGCTGGTCGGAGAATTTCTGGTGCGTACCCACAACAGGATGCGCTGTGAGTGCATGGGATACGCGACAAAAGCACAGCAGGCATGGTTTATCAGCCTTATAGACGGCATTGTACGGGACCTTGCTATTGCAGTATAAATTTTCAAATCACCGGCAGGTGCGTGGCAATATGCTTAAAATTCTTCCCTTGGGCGGGCTTGGCGAAATCGGCTTAAACATGATGGCTATAGAATCCCGCAATTCAATTGTAGTAATAGACGCCGGCCTCATGTTTCCCGAGGACTATATGCTGGGAGTTGACTATGTGATTCCTGACATGGGATATATTCTGCGGTCCAAATCCAGGCTTAAGGCGATTATTCTCACACATGCGCACGAAGACCATATCGGTGCGCTTGCTTATTTATTAAAAGAGGTCAACCCGCCGATATACGCAACCGCTTTTACCCTTGGAATGGTGGCCCACAGGCTTGAAGAGCACGGCCTTCTTGGCTCGGCATCATTGAATCTTATAAAGCCGGGAGAGAAACTCAATCTGGAGCCGTTTGGCTTTGAATTCATAAAAGTTCATCACAGCGTTGTCGACGGAGTAGGCATGGCCATTGATACCCCGGCCGGGCTTATAGTACATACCGGTGATTTTAAAATTTCCGATTCCACCATTGAAGGCGTGGCAACAGATGTGGACGCCTTTGCCAGAGCCGGAGACCGTGGAGTGCTGGCACTTTTATCTGATTCTACCAACGTGGAACGCGACGGGCGAACCCCTTCTGATGCAACCGTGCGAAAAAGCCTTCAGTCCATTATTGAAAACAGCCACGGCAGGGTCATTGTAGCGCTTTTTGCTTCTAATATTTCCAGAATACAACAAGTAGTAAATATCATCAAAGACAGCACCCGCAAAATAACCTTCAACGGCAGAAGCATTGAGCTTAGTACCAGGATTGCAAAGCAGTTAAATTTGCTTCAGATACCGGAGAACCTTGAAATCCCAATTGAAGATGTGGAGCATTGCCCTGAAGAAGATCTCGTTATAATGACTACCGGCAGCCAGGGAGAGCCAATGTCAGCCCTTGCACGCATGTCGACAGGAACTCACAGGCAAATTCGTGTCAAACCGGGCGATACTGTTGTATTATCATCTAAGTTTATTCCAGGAAATGAAAAGGCCATAGCCAAGATCATAAACAATCTTTTCCGTAAAGGCGCAAATGTCATATACGAAAAAATTTCTGACATACATGTCTCAGGGCATGCTTTTCGAGATGAACTCAGGATGATGATAGACCTTACAAGACCCAAGTATTTTATTCCGATTCACGGGGAATACAGGCATCTTTATCATCATGCACAGCTGGCCGCAGAATCAGGTATTCCGCGGGAACGGGTGCTTCTTGCAGAAGATGGCGATGTTGTCGTGTTCGATGATCAGGGCGGCCGGATAAGCGACAGGATCGCCACAAGCCGGGTTCTGGTTGACGGCAAGGGAATAGGCGATGTGGGCCGCCTGGTGTTAAAGGAACGCCGGCTTCTCTCCGAGGAGGGCATGGTTGCCGTGACCATGGCCATAGATGAGGATACAGGATTTGTGGTATATGGCCCTGAAATAGTATCAAGAGGGTTTGTTTTCGAATATGAAACAGGCCATATAATCGAGGATGCCAAATGCGTGGTTCTGGAAATCGTTGATGAGGCAGTCGACCTTCCCCATCCGGCCGAAATTATCCGGCAGCGTCTTCCAGGAGCGCTGCGTGAGTATTTCAGCTTTACAATAAAAAGGCGTCCGGTGATCCTTCCGTTTATTCTGGAGGTTTAGCTCCGGTCGGCCTTGTTATTTTTAAAGAGAGCAAATAAACAAGATGACTATTCGAAGGGAAATTGCAGGTATTATTATTTTTTTCCTGGTGGTGTTTACTGCTATAAGCCTTTTCTCATACAGTCCTGCTGATCCTTCATTTAATCATGCAGTCGACGCAGGCAAGGTTGAAAATTTTTTCGGTCTTGCAGGAGCCTATATAGCCGGCCTGCTGGTTGGACTTTTCGGTGTGGGATCTTTCTGGATCCCTATCCTGCTGTTTTTGTCATGCATCCGATTCTACACCCATGATGCACAGATGTCGGCATGGCTTGAAGCTTCGGGAGGCATTCTGCTTCTGGTCGGCACCGGAGCTCTTTCTTCATTGTTTAAAGACGGCTACCTGATTTTTAATACCGAATATCCTGCAGGCGGAATCATTGCAGGGCCGGTTGCCATGATTTTTCATGAATATGCCAACTGGACCGGCGCATTGATTATATTGCTTCTGATTCTTGCCATAGGATTTATACTTACCACCGGTATATCCCTTATAGCGGTTTCCAGAAATTTTCTGCGGATAGCGGCAATTGTATGGACTGGGACTTCTGCGGCTGTACTGGGTTTTTTAAACCGGCTCGGGCAGTTGCGTTTTCCGAAAATCGGCGGCCGCAGGAAAAAGATAAAAAAACACAACAGCAAATCTGCTGAAACCGGGGTTAAAAAATCTGCTGAAGTTGCGTCCCCGCCTGATCAGAAAATACCAGCATCTTCTCAGATTAGAATTCAGAAGCCGGCCCCGGGCATGAAAAATACCGCCGGCCGTGCACCCAGGCAGCAGGTGCTTGAATCCATGAAAATAAAGGAAGGCTTTCAGCTGCCTCCACTGGAGTTTCTTGAAGAGACTGAATCCAGGCCGGAAGAGGTTGACAGGCAATACCTGCAGGAGCAGTCAAGACTTCTTGAAAAGAAGCTGCTTGATTTCGGTGTCCAGGGAAGCGTCACAGAGGTGCTGCCCGGACCGGTAATTACAAGGTATGAATTTTCCCCGGCTCCCGGGGTAAAGATCAATAAAATCGTCAACCTTTCAGATGATCTTGCCCTGGCCTTAAAAGCCTTAAGCGTGCGAATTATAGCTCCGATTCCCGGCAAAGCAGTTATAGGAATTGAGATTCCAAACAAGAAACGCGAACTGGTGGGTTTCAAAGATATCGTGTCATCGCAGGTATTCCAAAAATCCGCGTCCAGACTTACCATCGGGCTTGGAAAAGACATTGTGGGATATCCTGTTGTTGCGGACCTGCAGACAATGCCGCATCTTCTCATAGCAGGCGCAACCGGAACAGGAAAAAGCGTGGCTCTTAATACAATGATTACAAGCATTCTCTACAAAGCCACCCCCGAGGATGTTAAATTTATCATTATCGATCCAAAGCGGATCGAACTTGCAAATTATGATGGGATTCCGCATCTGATAGCCCCTGTGGTAACAGACATGAAGAAAGCCACTAATGCCCTGTTCTGGGCCGTACGCGAGATGGAAAGAAGATACAGGCTTCTTTCAGAAAAAAAGGTGCGAAACATCGGTCAGTACAATACAAAAATCGCAAGGGAAACCGTGCCGGAAGGCCAGCAGCCCCCTGAAAAGCTGCCTTATATTGTGGTAATAGTCGATGAACTTGCAGATCTTATGATGGTCTCGTCCCGGGATGTGGAAGTAAGTCTTACCCGTCTTGCCCAAATGGCAAGGGCCGCGGGAATCCATCTGATACTCGCAACCCAGCGGCCGTCAGTCGATGTGCTCACCGGACTTATAAAGGCTAATTTTCCCACCAGGCTTTCGTTTCAGGTTTCCTCCAAAATTGATTCGCGTACCATCATTGATACCAGCGGTGCTGAAACCCTGCTCGGAAACGGGGATATGCTTTTTCTTCCCCCTGGTACGGCAAGGCTTCAGAGGATACACGGCGCCTTTGTTTCCGAAGACGAGGTGACAAAGATTATAGAGTTCTTAAAAACACAAAAAACACCGCAATATGATCACCAGATAGTCGAAACACCAGAACCGGATAAAGACACCGGGGATGAAGAGGACTATGACGAGCGTTATGATGAAGCGGTCGCTCTTGTGACAAAAACAGGACAGGCATCTATTTCAATGGTTCAGCGGCATCTGAGAATCGGGTATAACCGGGCAGCAAGAATGATTGAGCTTATGGAAAAAGAAGGCATTGTAGGGCCGTCAGATGGAGTCAAACCCAGGGAAGTCCTGGTGCGAAAGGATTACGGAGATATGTCCTGACCTTTTCTAATATGCGCCACTTCTTTATTTATCAGCCGGAGGAGTAGAGAGTTTTTCCATAAGCGACCACATTTTCTCAACCGGTTTTGTCACCGGGCTGGAGAGTCTTTTTATCTTGTAATTTCCAACCGTCCCTTCAATCCGGGCCTGCATTGCCAACCTGCGGAACAAATCCAGGGTGTAATGCTTAATTAAGTTTACCACAGGGATACGATCCAGCAGTCCGTCAGTTTTTGCCGCGGTTGCCAGCAGATCAAGGTCTTGATCTTTGAATCTTAGATCCCTTTTTAACCCCACAGATCCTTCCATATGCATGGGAACAGTGCCGCCTGTTAAAAGCAGATCATTTATATTTATTTTGCCCTTTTCTATTTTAAAATTACCGTATGCATCGGTTATCGGCCTTTGTCTCGGCATCTGAAGATCAAGTACATTGAATACCGAGGCAAATATGGGAAAATCATAAAGCATGCCCCGTGCGATTTTTATCGTACCGCCGCCGTCAAGGGCTTCGGGATTCAGTTTTTTCCCCTTAAATTTGATTTGTCCGCGCAGACTTCCGGCAGGTGTGTTTTCACCGGTTATACCGAATGCTGCAAAAACACTTTCCAGATCCATATGTGCCAGTGATAAATTTGTGCGCCAGCTGCCTTTTGCCGTATTTATATAAGAATCGGCGAATCTGATATTGCCTCCGTATGCATTGAGCTTCATCTCCGGGACTTCGATTCCGCCCTTATAATAGGCGAAATTTCCATAAAGCCTGTTTGCATCAAATCTGTCTAGACTAAGCCCGTTTGTCTCAAACTTGCCTTCCACCCGGATATCCCCGGTATCCGACCCGGAAAAACCCATGCGTGCGGTTCCGCCGGTGTTGAGTTTAATGCTTCCGTTTTCGGTACTCAGCCTGTGAATCACGGTTGAAACACTTCCTTGCCGGGGTATCCAGTTTTTGTCCAGGCAGCGCAGCTCGGCCCTTAGTTCGCACTGTCCTTTAAGGTCTGTTTTTTCAATTTTTTCTCCAAAAGGAAGCCTTCTGTAGAGTCCTTTATTAAGAGAGATGTTTTCAGATTCAAGACCAAAAACAGCATCCGAAAGGTCATGGGAAGGAATTGTTCCGTTTGCATGAAAGCCTATACCAAAAATTTCTCCCCTGAAGTCTTTAAGCCTTGTTCCCTCGTTATCCATTGAAAGGTGTCCGTACCAGTTGTTTGCTACAGTGCCATGCCTGTGGTGGTATATGGATAAATTTCTTAAATCCGCCTGCACCTGAAGTTTTTTTAAAGCCTGAGAAGGAGATTTTTCCCCGGAACGCCAGTTGGATGCTCTTAGTTCGATATCGTAGCCGCCTCTTATCATCCAGGGCTTACTATCAAGTTCAAGCCATTCAAGCAGTTCCCGGTTAATTGGCAGACGCCTGCCATGAAGAGTAAAATCGGCTTTTGGGGAACCGTTGTATTTTAAAAGTATATTTCCGGAAAGGGATCCTCCGTTTATATATCCTTGGCATCTGTTAAAATAGATTTTTTTGGAATCTGAATTCCACTTGATTCTTGCCGCAGGGTTGCTGACAGTAAAGGGAAGGCCAGGCATCCGGGTCTGGCGTGCTTTTACATCAAGATCCACATTGGAATTTTGCGAGCTCAGCAGTATTCTTCCGTTGACTTGAGATTCCATGACCTGCATATCTTTGACCACCTGTCTTACTTTTGCCGGCAATATAAGATGTATGTTGTCATTTCCGGCAATTTCACTAAGATTAAATTCCAGGCGATAATCTTTTATTTCCGTGTTTTTCAGATCAAGAAATCCAACTGCTTCTATTTTGCCGTTTGAAACCCATCCAACAGAGTTGCGGATTTTGAACCTGCCGGTTGATGAGGCTTCGATTTCTGCTTCTATGTCATCGACCATGGTTTTTAGTTCCGGAAAATAAACAGAACCGTCCCTTACTGATATGTCAGCCTCATAATCAAGGCCGCTGTTTCTGCTCCATCGGGCAAGGCCGTTTATGTTTACTCGTCCCTGGTCTATCTTTGCCGCGAAAGTCTCGTTTGTCTGAAGGCGCTTATTGAAATCCTCAAGAATCGAGGAGTTTAATCGTCTTGCATCAGCGCGCAGCCAGACACGTTCTATGCCTTTTTTGTCAAACGCAAGGCCGCCCGAGGAGATCTCTATGATTCCGCCGGCAATGTCAAAAAGCCCGTTTTGAAACGTAACAGTTCTGGATTCAGGCGAAATGCTAACAGAGAGTTTTCCGGTCAAATTTTTGCAGCAATTAAGCAAGGCCGGATTAAAGGTCCTGTCTTTGATATCTATTGCGGGCAGAAAGGCTGTATCAAAATTATCCGCGCGGATTTCAGCTTCGGCGCCATGGGCGGCCAAATTCATATTAAAATCCAGCTGGTTGGTTTGTCCTTCAAAACCGGCCTTTCCCTTGGCTGTGATCATCTTGCCTGCAGGGCCTGATGCTTTTATTTTATTTAGGTGAAGTGTTTTTTTAAGCACGGGAAGTTCAATTTTAATGTTTCCGTCTAGTATTTCCAGCGCGGGGAGTCTTTCGGTAAAGCCAAGCCCGGAATCCAGAGACAGGAGCCAGCTTAGAACGGGCTTATTCAGATTGATTTGAATGTTTTTAATTAAAATATTTTCAGGCAAGTATCTGCCCGATACAAGTGAGGCAAGGGAAAGGTCGATACTTGTTTCGGAAAGTTTTATGGCTTTTTGTTTGTCTGAGCCCCGGCCATGGGGAGAAATTACAATAGAGTCAATATTTGCCTTTGTAAAAAAATTGATTTCAAGTCCTTTAATTTCAACCTCTGCATCAAGATTTGCAGAAAGCGTACTCTCTATTCGTTTTGCAAAAAAAGGGGAAAGCAGAAGAGAAGACGCATGAATTATTAAGGCCAGGCAAAAAATCAGGATTGCTGCTGTCAGGTATTTTGTGGGTCTCCGCATAGGTCTGTTTGAAAAGTTTCTCCTTGGTTGATCGGGCTTCGGGATATACTGACCCAGTTTTTGTATCCTGACAGTTTATTAGAAAAAGTGGATTTTGTATATGATATTTTGAAGAGGCGGCAAATTTTGAGTTGCTGTTTTACAGTCAGTTTCCGGTTAATCATCTCCCTGATTATGCTCATTGTTGTTATTGTCCTGCGGGGAGTCCTGCTTCTGCTGCAATTTACCTGAGTCTTCGACAGCGGGCGAGACAGGTTTATCTTCTTCCAGAATAAATTTGGTGCGTATTCTGTCAAATGCTTTTTCCAGGGATTCATCCATTGCCACAACGTCGCCCTGGGTGACAATGAGGCGCTGGAGCTGGGGAATTTTCAGATCAGCTGATGCGCTCAGATATACGGGCTGAATATAGAAAACCACGTCTGCAATCGGCAGAATAATCATCCTGCCCCTTTTCACCTCCGAGCCTGCCTGGTCCCAGAGTGTAAACTGCTCTGCAATCGTGGTATCCTGGTCTATAAGCGCGCTGATCTGGGAAGGGCCGTAGACCTGCATTCCCTTGGGAAAGCTGTAGGCATAAAATTTTCCGTAATTTTGTCCATCGCATCCGGCTATCACAAGAGATCGCAGATTGGGCCGGTTTTTCGGGCTCATGGGGGATATCAGCAAAAACTCGGGTTTGTTTTTTTCGATCAGGTCAAGGGTCAGGTAATAGGCCTGCATGGACTGGGAACCGATTTCCCTGATCTCTTTTTCTTTCTGATGGGCTAGTTCCCAGGCGTCCTCTTCTCTGTAGAAGGTTTTGGGGTCTGTCTGATGGTATTTTTTATATATGTTCATCTGGATCTGAAAAATGTCCTTTGGATAGCGCACGTGTGCCCTGATATTTTCGGGCATGTCTTGCATTGGCTTTAACATCCCGGGATAGATCCGGTTGTAGGCGATAATTAGAGGATCGTCAGGATCTGCGATATAATAGTCAATTGTGCCGTGGTATGCGTCTATAACGATTTTCACCGAGCTGCTGATATAGTTGTATCCCTTTTCCTTATCATAAGGCTCTGCATTGGGATACCATCTGGAACGGGTGTATGCATCCTGTATCCACAGCAGGCTGTCTTCTGTGGCAACAAGATAAGGATCGGAATCGAGTTTAAAATAAGGGGTCAGATTGTTTATTGCCTCAGTGATGTTCCTGCGGAATAATACCTTGCTGTCCTTGTTGGTCTTGGTGGTAAAAAAGATGTTTCTGTCCTTGAAATACATGGAAAACAAAAGTTTGCGAAAGAGCGAATTAACCGGGATTCCTGCCTTTCCGTCATAATCGGTCCCGGCAAATGAATCTCCGGCCGGATAATCCATTTCTCCTGCATCATTGGGGGCAATGGCATAATCAAGATCCTCAAGGCCGAAATATATCCCGGGCGAAGAAACAGAAAGTCCGAATTCGGATTCAGGCTCAATGCCTTTTATGAACCATCGCATAAGCTCCTGGCCGCTCTGGGCCGCCGGGGTCATTACCAGTCCGTAGCCGTGGGTATATTGCAGGTGGCGGTTGGTCCATTTTCTGCCCGAGCCCGGGAGTTTGTCCAGATTCAGCTCTCTTGCTGCAAGATTGACCTGCTGGCGGCGGCCTTCAATCTCGTATCGGTCTACGTCAACTCCTGTGAAATTGTAATAAGGTCGTATGCTCTGGAGCTGATCATATACGTCTTCAAGAAGGTAGCGATCCCATACGGGCACGTTTTCAATGTTTTCGTCTATGGCCCGGCCTGTGCGTCCCCAGGGAATTTTTTCCACATGAAAGTCTAGTGTTTTGACATCAGAGAGATTGTAGGAATCCAGTGTGGCAGAAATGCAGTTTTCAATATATGGGGTTTCCCTGGACAGTTCGTTGGGCTCCACTATATATTTTTGTACGGATTGGCTTATGAAACTAGTTGTGGACAGCCAGAATACGCCGCAAAACAGAAGCACCATACCTGCTGCCGGCCACAGACCTTTTCTGAAATTAAGATAATAAATGGCCCCGGCGGCAGCAACCCCCAACAGGATTACAGAAGCCCAGATCAGTATAAGATCCACGTGCATCTGGGTAAAGCCGGGACCGAAAAAAAGAGGCATATTTCCGGAACTAAAAACAAGGGCGTATCTTTTCAGGAAAAGTCCCCATCCCGCAAGACAAGCAAGAATAAGTGCCAGTACATTGAGATGGATTTTTGCCCCCCTGGGAAGCGACCGGCCGCTTCCGGCAAGCATCCGCCGCTCGATCCGGTAAAGGATAACCGATGCTGCCACCGCAATAGCCGCTGCAATAAGAAGTCTTTGTTCAAGGAGAGTGTATACTGGATAGGAAAACAGGTAAAAGCCCGCATCTTTGCCAAAAGCCGGATCCAGGCTCCCGGCCTCAGGGCCGAACAGATAAAAAAGAAAGCTCTCCCATTTTTCAAAAAGAGGCATGGCTATAAAAACTGAAAGCACAAGGCAAAGCGGTACATACACCTTCATTGAGCCGGTGCGGAACATGCGGGCAAGTTCTTTATAGCGCATCCTGCGGTTTTTATCCTTTTTTTCCGGGTCGTCGGGCATCCCGGCACCGAGAAAACGTGAAGCCGACCAGAAATTAAGAAAAAACAATATAAAGAAAAACAGGGTGGCACCGACAAAAACCATGTACTTGTAAAATATCCGCAGAAAAAAGTACCTGCCGTATCCCAGGGAATCAAACCACCAGTAGTCAACCAGAAAATCCAGATAAAGAAAGTAGAAGGAAATCCAACCGATTCCTGCAAGCACGATTACCGCGCCAACACCATACAGCCATCGTTTTTTCTTCTGCATTGCGACTTTCTCCGTCCCGGGGTCCGGGGATATTATTTGAAAAGATATTACAGAGGGTTTTTGTTTTTTATATGACAGTGATTTGTCCCGATGTCAACATTCTGGAGATTCAAGGTTTTAAAACCAGTCTGTTTCAAGGCTGTTGGGTTTAAAAAAAATCATTTTGGCAAAGCCGGTTCTGTAAACATCAAGCTTGCAGGCCTGTTCCATGCGGATAATCCCGCATCCAAACAATCAAACTGCGGCTTTGTGTGTTGCCGGACATCTCCATAATCCAAGAACTCTCACCAGCGCCCTTTGGGCTGAAAAGGCCGCTCCGGAGCTTTCTTATGCTGCGCGGGGGGTGCATTTTTTGAAAAAATGCTTATAATTAGAAGTTCGGGCGTATAACCATTAGAATATACAAATAAAATATGAAAAACTGCAAATCAGGAGTGGTTGTTTATGAGACAGGCTTCAAATCCGATGGAAATTTATAATCTTCTGGAAAAAACCAATTGCCGCAAGTGCAATGAAAAAACCTGCATGGCTTTTGCTGCAGCCGTGTTTAAGGGCAAAAGAAGTCTTTCCGAGTGTCCCTATGTGGATCCGGAAATTGCGGGCGCATATAACGGAAATGCCCGGCAGGAACAATCTCAGTCAGATTCCCGCCAGGATGTGAATGAAGCGGTTGAAGAACTGCGGGAAAAGGTAAAAAACACTGACTTTAAAGAAGCGGCCAGGCGCCTGGAGGCTCCATATGATGAAGAAAAGGGCAGAATTACCATCAGGGTGATGGGCAAGGATTTCAGCGTGGATCAAAACGGACGTATCTATACCCAGATCCATGTCAATCCCTGGGTCACGGTGCCTGTGTTTGATTATATAGTAAATGCAAAAGGCACTTCTCCCACGGGAGAGTGGATTCCGCTGCGCGAACTCAAAGAAGGCAGGGAGCGCGCCGGTCTTTTTGAACAGCGATGTGTAAAGCCGCTTAAGCGGATTGCTGATACATACACGGATTTTTTCAATGACATGTTAGATGTTTTCAGCGGCACCCAGACGGAAACCAAATTTGATGCAGACATTGCAGTGGTGCTCTATCCGCTTCCAAAAGCACCCATTGTAATCTGTTACTGGGAACCGGAAGAGGGGATGGAGTCGAATCTGCAGATATTTTTCGATAAATGCGTGGAAGACAACCTGAGCATTCATTCCGTCTATACCCTGGGTGCCGGCTTGGTGCAGATGTTTGAAAAATTTTCCTTAAAGCATGCTTCCTGATTAAAATGCAGATCTGAGCGAAGCCGCTTTTGCTGTAAAAATATTTACCTTTTTTTACATAACATTTACATTGACATTTACATTTGATCCGGTTATGTTTTTATAAAACATGCAAAAACCGGAGGCATCATGGAAAAGCTGTTAACACCGAAACAGCAGCGGCTTTTGGATTATCTGCAGGAAAAATTAGCAAATGAGGGGTTCACGCCGTCTTTGCGGCAGACCGCGGCGGATCTCGGCGTAAGCCATACAGCAATTGCCCAGGGCCTTAAAGCGCTCGAAGAAAAGGGGCTGGTTAAACGGCAGGGCCGATATGGACGCACAATCCATCTTCTAAACAGGTCCGGCCTGACCGCGGGGATTCAAAGATTTCGCGAGGTGCCGGTCATCGGCCGGATTACTGCCGGACTTCCCATGTATGCCCAGCAGGAGTGGGAAGAAAGCATAGTTGTGGATACGGAGCTTTATAAAGGCGCCAGCCTGTTTGCCCTGCGCGTAAAGGGGGACTCCATGACCGGGGCGGGAATTTTCCACGGTGATCTTGCAATCTGCAGGCCTCAGCAGTTTGCCGCTGACGGGCAAATCGTGGCCGCACTCATAGACAGTGAGCAAGCAACTGTAAAGCGGTTTTTTGCGCGCGCGGACCATATCCTTTTAAAGCCGGAAAACCCTGATTATGAGCCAATGCGCTACGGTTTCGACCGGGTTCTGGTCCAGGGCAGGGTGATCGGTATTCAGCGCGGCCCGGAGGTCATGCAGAGGCTTTAGTTATGACGACTGCTTTCAAATCCGCACATCCCCGGGCAGTGGTGCATATAAATGTAGCTGATTTCGCAGCCGCAGTGGAACAGCGCACTGATCCGCGCCTTAAAAAACATCCCCTGATAGTGGCCCCGCAGACAGGCGGCAGGGCGTATGTCTATGACATGAGTGAACAGGCTTATCAGGCCGGAGTAAGAAAAGGCATGGCAGTTTCGCAGGCCGGGCGGATGTGCCGGGATGCGGTGATAACGCCGCCCAGCCCGGAACTTTACAGACGGGCCATGAAAGCAATGTTCAGGCAGGTGTGCGAATTTTCCCCCTTTGTGGAACCCGGGGAAATCGACGGCCATTTTTTTGCAGACCTTACAGGGACCCGCAGGCTGTTCGGAGCCCCGCAGGATGCGGCAAAGCAAATGTATTGCAGTATAAGGGACTGTTTCGGACTCAGACCTGTCTGGTCTGTTGCCGCAAACAAACTTGTCTCCAAGGTGGCCACCCGGGTTGTCAAACCCCTGGGCGAATGCGTGGTCAAACAGGGCGAAGAAGCGGATTTTCTTGCCCCCCTTTGCATATCCATGCTTCCCGGCATTAAAACATCCGATATCACCAGGCTCAATGAGTTTAATCTCAACAGGATCGGCCGGGTGGCTGCCCTGGGCTTTGAAGAGCTGGAAGCAATATTTGGAAAGCGCGCTGGATTTATTTATGATTCAGTGCGCGGCATAGATTCTTCACAGGTGCGGGCTGCATGGGAAAAAGCGCGGAAGATATCTGTTTTTTGCAGGTTTTCGTGCCCACTCAGTGATGCTGATGCTGTGGAACGGCGGATTTATCTGCTTGCCGAAAAAATCGGCGCACAACTGCGCAGCCGGGGCAGGGCAGCGGGAAGTCTTTTTATTGCAGTGCAATACGCGGATGGCATGTGCTGTTTTCGCAGTATGACCGTGAGCCCTCCTTGCTGGGATGACATTACACTTTTTGAAGCATGTCTGACCCTTTTGAAAAAAGCATGGATCCGGCGGGTCCGGCTGCACGGTATACGGATTAGCTGTCTGCATCCTGTTGCCCCGCAGGTCCAGATGGAGCTGTTTTCCCGGAATATGAAAATCCGTGAAAAAAGAAACGCTTTGGTTCAAGCGGTTGACCGCGTCAGGTCCCGTTTCGGAAGCAGGGCTGTGTGCACTGGCCGGACCCTGATTTCATCATGATTCCTCTTTTGGTTCATTCCGGATATTCCTTCATGCAGGGAACCTCCACCATAGACTCTCTTTGCAGTCATGCGGCATCCCTGGGCTATGACAGCATGGCACTGACTGATACTGATAATCTCTGCGGGCTGTGGGAGTTTATTTCCGCATGCAGGCGCGAAGGCATCAGGCCAATCATCGGTGCTGAAATAACAGAACCGAATGCATCCGCACGTGCGGTGTGCCTTGTTAAAGACAGGCAGGGATATGCCAATTTGTGCCGCATACTAACCCGCAGGCATACACGCGCGGATTTTGATATTAAGTCCGCACTTGCAAAGTTTTCAAAAGGCCTGGTGGTGCTCGCCTCAGAGCCTGATCTGGTGTGTTTCTGCCATGACTCAGGCATGGATGTTGCCGCAGCCGTGCCTGGAAAACCTCTTCCTCCGGCACACAGGCTCATAAAAACAGCCCGGCGCCTGGGTGTTGTCCTGGCTGCAGTCCCGGGCAGCTTTTTTAACCTGCCTGAAGATTTTGAGGTTCATCGGGTTTTGCGGGCAATCTGCCGCAGAACCACGCTTTTTCGCCTAAAGCGCGGAGATACGGCTTCAAAGGATGCTTTCCTGGCTTCTCCCGAAGAATACCGGCGCAGGTTTGCCGCCTGTCCTGAGGCTGTTTCCAGTACAGCCAAAATCGCCCGGCGCATTTGTTTTGCCGGCCCTGACTTCGGTCCTGTAATGCCTCGGTATGAAGGTCTGCCGCCTGAACAGGCTGCGGCCGGTCTGCGGCAGGCTGCATATGACGGGGCTGTGAAACGATACGGCAGATTATCCCGGGCCGTGGTACAGCGCCTTGAACATGAGCTTGAAATCATTGAAAACATGGGTTTTTGCGGATACTTTCTCGTGGTGGCAGACATTGTGCGGCAAAGCCCCCGCACCTGCGGCCGGGGCTCAGGAGCTGCATCTCTTGTGGCTTATTGCCTGGGCATCACCAATGTCTGCCCTGTAAAACACAATCTGTATTTTGAGAGATTTTTAAACCCGGGCAGAAAAGATCCGCCGGATATAGACGTGGATTTTGCCTGGGATGAGCGCGACAGCGTGATTTCCAGGGTGGTTTCAAAATATACGGGTCGTGCGGCCATGGTTGCAAATCACGTGTGTTTTCAGTCCCGCATGGCCCTTCGCGAAACCGCCAGGGTGTTCGGACTTACGGAAAAAGAGATTTCCGGGATAACCCAAGGCCGAATGAAACCTTATCCTGAAATTGCATCAATTGCCCGGCCTATAGCCGGCCTGCCAAGGTGTCTGTCTTTGCATCCGGGCGGCGTTATAATTACTCCTGAAAAAACAGAGAGTTACGTACCTGTACAGGTTTCCGAGGCCGGCATGCCCTTTATACAGTGGGACAGGGACGGTGCAGAGGATGCGGGACTGGTTAAGATCGATCTTCTGGGAAACCGGAGCCTCGGGGTGATCAGGGACGCAGTTTCTGATATCAGGGAAAACGGATTTGCATTCAGCGAAGATAGATGGAGCCCTGAAGACGATGCCTCTACCTGCGAATCTCTTGCCAGGGGTGATACCATGGGTTGTTTTTATATAGAAAGCCCGGCAATGAGACTTTTGCAGAAAAAAACCCGGAAAGGCGATTTTAAGCACCTGGTGATCCATTCCTCAATTATACGGCCCGCTGCAAACGATGTGATACAGGAATACATCCGCAGGCTCCACGGCGGGGCCTGGAAGCCTATTCATCGGCTTGCCGCGGATGTGTTAAACGAGACCCTGGGTTTGATGGTTTTCCAGGAAGATGTCTCGCGGGTTGCGGTGCAGGTGGCTGGATTTTCCCATGCAGAGGCAGACGGACTGCGAAAGGCAATGTCGAGAAAGGACAGGCACAGGCGTCTTGAGGACTGGTTTGCCAGGTTTTGCGAGGGTGCCCGGCAAAAAGGAGTCAGCAGGGCTGATATTGAAAAAATCTGGTGCATGATAATGAGCTTTAACGGGTATTCCTTTTGCAAGCCGCACAGCGCCTCGTATGCAAAGGTTTCATTTCAGGCCGCGTATCTGAAAACCCATTTTCCAGCAGAATTTATGGCTGCTGTATTAAGCAACCAGGGCGGATTTTATTCCGCGTTTGCCTATGTTTCAGAGGCTCGCCGCATGGGGCTGACCGTGCTTGCTCCCGACGTGGAGCAAAGCCGTATCAGGTGGACCGGCGGACACGGGAGTCTGCGGGTTGGTTTTCTGGCGATAAAGGATCTTTCGGTCGAAACGCAAAACCGGATTATCAGGGAGCGAAACAGCAGCGGTTTTAAAAGTGCGGAGGATTTTTTCAGCCGCGTGCGGCCTGATGAACACGAAGCGCACGCCCTTGTCCGCAGCGGGGCCATGGACAGATTTGATCCGGGAAAACACCGGTCCGCACTTCTCTGGAGATATTACAAATGGCGCAAAAACAGTGCCTGCAAAAACACAGGCCTTTGTCTTTTCCCCGCCACCGGCCCGCCGGCCGGGCCGGAATTGCCGGAAGAAGCCCTGATTCAGCGCCTGCGCCGCGAATACGCGGTGCTTGGTTTTTTGTGCGATCGACATCCCATGACATTGTTTTCCGGGAAACTCAAAGGCATGAACACGGTCAAAGCAAACAATATCGCTGATTATGACGGCTGCAAAGTAAGGTTTGCAGGTTGGCTTGTCACAGGCAAGACAATCCTGTCAAAAAAGGGCGAACCAATGAAATTTGTGACTTTTGAAGATGAAACAGGCATTGTTGAAACCGTGTTTTTCCCGCACGCATACTCCCGGTTTTCCCGCATTCTCGATCCGAACAGAGCGTATCTTGTCTCAGGACGGGTTGATAAGAACCATGGAGTTGTCACGCTTAATGCCGAGCGGATAATTTTGTTAAAGAATACATGCAGATCAGTCGATATACAAAACGAACACAGTGGTAAATCATTATATGTTCAGGGATTTTTGCATGCAGATTCATCAAGCAGACTCGATATATGTGAGGGGCGACAGGGCGGCGGGCGGCGGAGGCAGCAGCAGGAGCCTTTACAGCGGCTTTGAACAGACCCTGAAATCCGCAAATGCGCGGTATGCCGAAACAAAAATATCAAAGGGGCAGGATAAAATAAGTCTGGGAACGATTTCTTCACAAAATCCTACTGTTTCCCACCTTATGGTGGATCATCCGGAATATCACGGGGACTGCTGGGAAATTATTCATTCCAGGCAAAATTATGACAAATCTTATACCAGCATACCATCCGGAATTGAAATTTTTATGGATCCCGATACAAAAGAGCTCTCATGGGAAGGGCAAAATTCCGGCCGGTCTTTCGGGTATAACAGCACTGAAGCTTTACCTGACAATTACATGGAGGAGATAGAAGAGTCAATAACCGGTGCCGCATCCAGATACAATCTTCCCGGCAAGCTTATTTCAGGAGTTATACACGCGGAGTCCGGGTTTGACGTTTCTGCTGTCTCGCATGCGGGCGCCAGGGGTCTGATGCAGCTCATGCCGGAAACTGCAAGGCAACTCGGGGTGGAAAATCCTTTTGATATACGTGAAAACATTGATGCAGGAGCACGATATCTCAGAAAAATGCTGGATCTTTTTGACGGCAGTCTTGAAAAAGCTCTGGCTGCTTACAATGCAGGGCCTGCCGCGGTAAAGCGGTTTGCCGGCGATGTTCCCTACACAGAAACCCGCAATTATGTTGCCAGGGTGCTTTCCTTTCTCAATGCAGGCAGGTAATCGTTTCAAGCATGCCTCTTAGACCGCCCGTAGTTTTATAAGTCCCCTGTCACGGCTTTTATGAATTGACACGTCTGAGTCCCTCCTGCTGCATACTTACAAATATATTTTAAAACAAACCAAGTCAGCCCTATTACATATGCGAAATTCCAATGCTTAAAATAATTCCCGCACTTTATCAGAAGCGCATTATGTCATCAACGCCAAAAGCAATCGGAGATATGATCACTTTATTCCAGCAGCAGCCCTGCTGGAAGATCAGCCCACTGGCAGAAGCACTGCAGTACGCTGTGCCATCGGTCCGGCGGTTTCTGGCGCAAACCGGTTATTACAGCACCTTCACGCACAACGGGGCATCATGGTATACGCTCGGCTCGATCCCCCGCTTCAATCGCAGGGGGCTGTGGTTTTACCAGGATATCGGCTTTTCCAAAGCCGGCCCGTTAACCGCCACCATTGTCGCCCTGATCCAGCAAAGCCAGGCCGGGATGACCGCCGAAGACCTTGGCGATATTCTCCGATGCCGCTGCCATTCGGTGCTGGTCAGCCCTTATTGCCAGGCAAGACTTCAGCGACAAAAGCAGGGCCGGTCATACATTTATTTTGCAGGCGATCCGCAAACGGCAAACAGCCAGCGCAGGGCAAAAAAGCTTCAGCAAGCACCTGCGAAGCAGTTGCCTGCGGAGATCGCCGTTTATATACTGGCCGAGTATATCAAACACAATGCTTGCCCAGACTGAATTTTGTGGCAATAGAATTGTAGGAATTTTAGCTATATCGGCAGCATTTTCATTGGGCGCTATTAAAAGGTATCTTTATGGAAAAAATTGATTAAATTTCGAATTTATTATTGGAATCTGTTAAAATTTTTTTCCTTATATGTTAATGATGCCTTAAGAAATGAGGGAAAAATTGGTCTTTGGTTTTGGGTCTTCAAATTTTCTTTTTGTGGGCTTTTATTTTTTAGTCTTATAGAATTTATTTTAGGATTTTTATAGGTGTATCCACAGCAATTCACGAGCGAATTCATGAATTCGGGGCACTGGTGTCCCAACGTTGAAGCTATAACGTGCTATAACTAAGATAGTTTTATACCGCATAGCCGGTCTGTCGGGAAAGCCGGAATAAGGAAGTATTCATGTATCTTGCACGAAGACGGGAAAAGGGCAGGATCAGATATTCCATAAGAAGCAGCGTAAACACGGAGAAGGGATATAGAAGCCTCGAGCTTTTTGATCTCGGCGAACATCCTGAGAACTATGTAGTTTATCCCGGCTCGGGGCCGGGCTTCTATTTTAATGAAGAACTCTGTGACCGCCTTTCAGAGCAGGGATTTGCGCCTGATTATGACGAGCTGGAAAAGGTTTTCTGGCCTTTTCTGGACCCCGAGACCCGAAGGGTGATCGAGGCTTTTACCCGCGACACCTCCGGCGGACTATCAAGACAAAAAATAAGGGGGCAGGCGGAAAGGTGCGAAAAAGAGGCCTTTCACATATTTGACATGCGAAGAATTCATTATCTCCGGTTCGGAGAACTGGATCAGTCAAGGATATACTCGGTTCCAAGAAAAATTTACAGGCCTCTTCTCGACAAGTCCCGCGATGAACTCGAACAGCAGTTCATGGAAATGGAAAGCGTCCTAAGGGAGAGCGAAAAGAAAAACTATGTATACGTCATTTTTGACGTGCCCTCCTGCTTTTCCGGACCCCTGGCAAGAAAGTTTCCAGAAGCAGTGAACCAGGACAAAGTTGATTTCTGCTTTATGGACGCGTTGTGCAGGTTAAACAAAGATGCATCCTTCTGGGCGGACCTGGGTGTGTCAGAGCACCTGCATGACTACCTGGTAAGGTATGCATGCTGGTTTTTTGACGCTGCCTTTGAAAACAGCTGGTACCTGGAAGACCTGATGCAGCAGTTTATTTCCAGGCATAGGACATACAGGCCGCCAAGGCCCAAATATTCCATGCCCGTTGACGAGGCAGCCCATATCATGGGCATTACCAGGCAGAGTCTTTCGAAAATGACTGTCAAAGACCTTACCTGCCGCTACAGGGAAATGGCCAAAATCCGCCATCCAGACCAGGGTGGGCAGCACGAGTCCTTTATAAAATTAAACCGTGCCTTTGAGCAACTGCTGCGCACGTTAAAGGCAGAAACCGGGGCGGCCCCGCACTATAAAACCCGAAGGGGATGAAATCTTTCTGCTCTTCTCAAAGTGAGTTCAGTTTTTCAAAGAGATTCTTTTTTCCGCTGACGCCCATTTTCTCATAAATCCTGTGCATGTAGGTCTTTACGGTGGACTCAGAGATATCCAGCTCTGCGGCTGTCTGCCGGTAGGTCCTGCCGGCCATTACCTTCCTTAAAACCAGGCATTCCCTTTCTGAGAGCAGCAGCCTGAGATACCTGGGCATCTCTGCAGAAACCTCATCACTCCCGGGTTTCGGCACGAAACCCGGGAGTTGCCCCCTGTCCCGGGAAGGAATTGTTTCGTTTTGCCCGGAAATGTTCTGTAAGATATCCTGCCTGTCTGTACCGGCAGGCACCGGAGCAGTGTGGCTCCTGCGCGGTATATACCCGTAGCGTCCAAGCAGATAAAGCGTTAATACCGAAAGGTTGAGCGCAAAGTGTCCCGCCAGGACAATCGCATCGATCATTCCTGCAAAATGCCGCCCTATAAGTCCGCCGGCAATTATACCGGTGCAGATGGTGGCAAGACCGATTCCAAATCCCCGTACCCGGTCCGGGAGATCAAGAATAACCGAAATAAGGACAATGTCGACAAACCCTGTTGCACCCTGGAGCACAAACATGGCGCTGTTGACAGAATGCATTCCCGATCCTGCCTGCAGGATGGTAAATGCGGTCATGCCGAAAACAACTCCGCATATAAGGGCAAGGTCCCTGTTTATCCTGATTACCAGATATCCCGCAAAAACTGCAAGCACGTAAAAAATCATCTCAAAACCCGGTATCACCGCTGTCTCATTGTAAGCGGGTGTTATGAAAGAATACATCAGTCCGCATACGATCTTGAAAACCAGGATAAAGGGCAGGTAATGCCAGGTCCCGGCGATCTTTTTTCCTTCGGTTTCGGCGGCGGGAAGCCCTGCGGCTGCAGCCGGAATCAGGGCAAGTGCCAATGCAACAGCCCCTGAATGCACAAGGATGGGGGCGGGGAATTTAGTCAGGGGAAACAGAAGAAGATTTGCAGCACTCAGACCGGCAGCAGCGCAGAGCAAGGGTGCAGGACTGCAGGTCAGGACCATGCAGGCACCTATTGCTACGAAAGCGCCTGAGATTCCCATTGTGCCCATTATCCAGAAACCGGTCGGTGGGTTCGCAAACGGTATAAGCATTGTGAGTCCGGCGGTGACAATGCATCCGGCAGGAACCAATCGCCTGAAAATTTTTTCAGGACAGAAAATTCCTATAAAAAACAGGGATGCGGCATGGACCAGCAGGAAGGCCTCGGAGGAGCCTGAAAGGCCGGCTTCAGCCGGGATCGGGCCGTCCATTGCCACTGCTATGAGCCAGTAAACGAAAGTCCCGAAACAAAGTACGGGGTATATATAAGAGCTTTTTGCTGTCACGTCTGTATTCCCGGATTTTTTCTTCATTAGTTTACAAAAAGACGACACAAAAAGCAAAAAAAAACGAAAGGTCTACAAGGCGGCGACTTGCAGAAGTAAACGGGATGAATCTATAAAAAGACATATGAGACAGGCAGTTATTAAAAGCTCGGCTGCAGAGAAGGGGCTGAAAAATAAATGGTGAACTGTATTTTAAAACTTTTATGTTATTAAAAGGAGGCTTTGTATGGGACAAAGGAGTTGTTTTTACAGTATCGGTATTTTGGTCATGTTGTTTTGTGCTTTTTTCCTGTTCTATGGTTGCGGGAACAGCAGCGGGGATGATGAAAATTACACAAGCGGGGATGATGAAAATTACACATCTCTGCAGGGCAGGGTTGTGGACGGATATGTCAGGGATGCAACTGTTGAGGTTTATTCCTCTGTACAGGGCGATTCGCTTGAATCTGTAAAGTTAATAGCTGCGGGCACAACCGATGAAAACGGGAGATTTTCCATAAGACTTCCCGAAGAAGATTTGCCGGAAAACATGGCATTTGTTTCCAGGGGCGGAACTGTAATTGATACCGGCATGCCGGCGCCGACCATGATTCTGGTACCCATTTATTCCTCTGATGACCCGATTGCCGCAGTTGACGGTGACTCTTCCGGCGGCTACAACATCACCCCTGTCACTGATCTCTTTTTACGATCCATGATGCGTGCTGATGATTTTTTTGAGTGGGATGACTTCATTGACGATGCAGGACTTTCAACATTGCCGGAAGTATTCGAGGATCCCCTGGCAGAGGGCGCTTCTGAAGAACTGGAACAGGCCCTCTACAAGTGCCTTGCAAGCGGTGAACAAGGAGTTGTCCTTGCAGACGGGGATTACAGGATGGCCCTTGTTTATCTGGACAAGTCCCATACCGGGGATGCAGGCCCTGATTTTTCATCCATTGACGGTATATTAAACAACAACTATCTGGAAGCAACCCTTTCGATATCCGGAGGTGAAGTATCCGGTAGACTTTTTGACTATGAAGGCAGTTCTGCAGAACCTGATATAACCGGTAGAATCCAGGGGGCAAACCTGCTTCTGCAGATAAAGGACGATGAAACCAGCGTAACAAACATTTCCGGAACCCTGGGCCTTCTGGGAAGCTTTTCAGGAAATTATGCTGATTTTGATCAGGGTGCAGAACCGCCTCTTTCCACCGGTGTTTTCGTCGCATCCCTGATGCCGGAGGAAGGGATGGATATTGATGGTTTTTTAAATATGGCTGAAAAAATCTACGCCGGCAAGCGCAATGCCCTGTTCAGGGATATTTACGGAGAGCGGGACCTGGGATGGGGGATTGTTGACAACCTTGAAATTGATATCGGGGAAAAGGAGATAAGGGCAGACGATTTTAAAATATTTTTAAACGTCGCAGATGAGGAATCCGGGTTGATCCGGTTTGACCAGGGAAAGCTGCTTGAACTTGGCCTTGACGACGGTACCCCCAGCGGACTTGCGGTTCTCCGGTTTAAGGAAACAGAAGGCGGCTCTGAGACTGAAACAGACTATGCCTATCTGATCCAGGCACTGGGCAACCGGAGGGGGATCTATATAGCAGGAGATAGCGAAACCGGAAGCGCCTATGCAGTGGGCGAGTCATATTTTGCCAGAAACGATGCCGTGGGCGGACACCTGAAGGCAGGGGAAACCTATTCTTATGATCTGTATGTATGTGCACCCTCACCTCACTGGATTGGAGAATCCCGGCCTGAAACCGAAAATTTCATCAACGAATTAACAACAGGCTGGGCTCCCGAATTTGATGAGCACCAGATAAGTGCAGAAGGAAACGCCGCAACAAAAGGCGGAGTAAGAGTGCTCAGCAAGAATCTTGTCGGGGTCAAAGATTGTTCAAACGAAGACGATGAAATAATCGATGCGGAAGAAGACTTTCTTTCTGTAGCAGAAATATTTTCAGCAGGCGCGGTTCAGGGCGACGTGTCCTGGGGGGGTGTGATTAATGAAAACATTGATGCTGCTGATTTTTCCGTTCCCTTTGTTGGTTATGCATGGCCTGACGGAACTTTTGATAGCTTGCTGGAGCTTGATTTCGGTGATTACCTGCTGGATTTCCTTGCAAGACCTGTTTATATAGTGGATCCCGAAACCGGGGATCTGGATATAGGCGACTACAGGTTGGCCTGGATCTCAGGCACCATAGAACTTACCGGGGAAAATGCAGATCTAAGTTACAAGGACGCTGAAGGCGAAACAGGAAACATTGAACTGGAGGTGACAGGAAAAGCGGGAATCTATCATATGCACGGGGAAACAGATGATAACCTGGAATATATAGATATCCTGTGGCCCGGAGGCGGCAACCGGGCTGTTTTTATATCTTCGGTACAGGAAAACGGTGCTTATATTGTATATGAAATAGGCGAAGCCTATATAACTTTTTGAACCTCCTGTTTCGGCTTTTTTTCGAAAAGTGCGTTTTTGTGAAAAAATGATCAGGGCCCGGGGCGTGACCTGTGGATTTTCCCCGGTCCTGATCATCTCTGCTATCAGTCCTTTCCGCGAATTCCGGGGACATGCCTATTTTGCGAATTCCGGGGACATCATACCTATTTTTGTGCCTGAACGAAAGATTTGGAAAGATCAATGGCCAGAATAGCCAGAGAAACTGCGCCGGGCTTTCCGCATCACATCATCCAAAGGGGCAACCCTCGTCAACGGGTATTTTTTTCGGATGATTATTATTCCGCGTTCTGGTCGCTGCTTTACGGATCCGGCTTCTGGCATTTGACCCGGTTTAACAACACAATTGTCATGGGCGGCCAGATAGTGTCCCTGGTTTGCGTGCTGCCGGTGTATTTCGGGTGCAACGCGCTGATTCGGCGCTACCGCACGCATATCATGACCTGGGTTGAAAAAACCCGGATTGCCCAGATGGTCAAGGGCAGCCGGATTTATTCCGCATACAAAAACGTTTCCGGATGGAGGGGTGCGGTATGACACGCTTTATTCGATGGCCCGGACTTGTCGTATTTGTGGTGATTGCCGCCCTGGTTGCCGGTGACCTGACCGCCCGGGTGCGGGAACACCCACGTCACGGGCCACAACGTCGCATTTGGCCTTGAGCAGAAAGAAAATTCCGTTCGTCTGTCCGGAAAGAGCCTCGTAATTTCCCTGTCCCTTGCTTATTTTCAGGAACTTTGCCAATTCCCACAGCCTCAGCATCCTGAATAGTGGCATCGTTTATTACCGGCTGTTCTCTGACCACATAAATGACAGGCTTGATCCCGACGATTGGTCCTCCGGTAATGCAGAAGCTCTTTGAAAGCAATGGATTGACCCATAGCGAATCGCAGACAGGTTCCTTTGTGGAACCTTACATACAGGCCAGACAGAGTGTGCTGCAAAGGTTTACAATCGACTATGTGCAGGATCTGCTGGAAAAAACCAGGGGCAATATTACACAGGGTGCAAGGCTGGCCGGGTTGAGCAGGGTGGCCCTGCAGAAGATTCTTCGAAGGACCGGAGTGGATCCCGGGCAGTACCGGCCGGAATAAATCTTTGTTTGCAGTATCTGTCCATAATACAAAGGGCAGAGAGGGCTGCAGCATATTCTATGAGCTCCGGAACCGAGATCCGCTGGTTGAAGCCACCCAGGTGCGGTCCGGTCAGAATGCTTATGTCGTTTTCCCCTTTTTTCAACCCGGAAATAGTTTTCCGGCCAAAACCCCTCTGTTCAAGAAAATTTCTGAATTCTTTATCACTCATGTTTTCCTGTTCCGCAGTGCGCAGGATTTCTTCCATGTGCCGATCAACTCCCATTTCCTCGATCAGCCTGGTGGCCAGCAGATTCAGGTCCCGCGGTGGATTGCCGGAATGGCGGGCTCCTGTAAATCCTTCATAATAGTTTGTAAAAACATCAGCCAATACGTTTTTAAGCCAGTCATGATCAAACAGATCCCGGGCGTCAACTGGATTGCCGCAATCATCCATGCCTGCGCGGGTTTCATCATGGTTGCGGCAGTAACTTCCGGCCACAAGAATCAGGCTGAGCACATGGGTGCCTATATATTCGTAGAGCGTGCGGGCCGGGCCGTCAAATGTAATAAAATGTTCAAAATCCCGGATGCCGCCTGCGCTGATATTTGGATGCCGGCATGAATCAAGCCATCTGTCCAGCCGGCCGCCTCGCCGCCATTGATACAAACCCCGGTCCTGTCTGCGATGGCGCTGGACCCGATTGTGGAAAAGCGGAATAGGAGCTGTATGGATGATACCCAATGCGGAGAGATTCCCTAAAAGCCGGGCGCTTTGCCCAAGAATTTTCCGGCATTTACTTTTTGATATCATTTTTCCGTTTTTCGGGTGATTGGGATAGGCAAAATAGTCAGAGGATGTCATAAACGCCACTGCATGGTGTTTTGGATCAATATCAGGCGTTTTCGGGAAATTGACAGCCGATGCGCTTACCCTGTATACAATTGTATCTTTTATTCCCTGAGGTTCGGGTATTTCAAAGATCTGTTTTTCAAAAAGTCTCCGTCCGGACAGATATTTCATCCATCCGGCCTCTGATGCCAGATCAGAGACGGACTGTCCGGGTCTGGCAAACTTAAGAACAAGCACGCGTTCCGGTTCCTCATCAAGGTCTATTACCAGGCTCCTGCCTTTCCACCGCATCTTGGCGGGAAACGATGTTCCGGTGATTGTTGCCAGGTCTTTTACAGGGCGTATCCGGAAAACACTGCTATTAAAACCTTGATTACCGCTTCCCTGCAATTCCAGCGGAACCCCGCCCATGGCCTCTGCCGCCGCCCGGAAAGAATGACCGCTTAGCCCTGACAAAGCCTCGGCCAGCGCTTTTCCGGCCTGTGCTGCTGTCTTGTCCGGCGTAGGGTAACGCACAATCGCGGCCAGGGCGTCGGCGGCTTTTTTGAACAAAAAGAAAACCTGGCGCTGCGAGTTGTGCGTGGTGCTGAAAAGCACGCTTTTTAAGGCTGAAACTGTTTCGGGCTTTATGGTTTCCGGCTGCTTTGCTACTATGAACTGGAGATTAGACACCTGCATGTATGTGGCTGTGAAATCAGTCTGCCGGTATAAAAGATAGTTTTCAGCCTCTCTGCGTTCTTGTTTAAGATTCCAGGTATACATATAACTTATTATTATTGATCAGTTTCAGTGTGCCTGCAAAGTTTTGATTCCCATAAATCCTGTTTTATACAGGAGCATTTTGCTGTGCGTCAAGTAGTTTGAGGAAACGCCGATATTTAAACGCCGATATTTAAACGAGGAAGCACTTGCCTGTGAAAGAACGGCAATATTTTATTCAAATTTTGATGCAAAGGAAGAATCCGAGGTTTTTTTGCAGAAGGCCTACCAATGCTACGGCAGATGGGGCGCCTCAGGCAAGCAGCAGCATATGGAGCAACATTGGCCCTTTCTTGCAGCAGCATCGGGAAATTTTTCGGCAGAAGTATCAAGAAACAGTGCAGCTGGAAGCGATTCAGGCTCTCAGCACCTGGATTTGAAAACCTTTATGCAGACATTCCAGGCAATTTCAAGCGAGATAGTGCTTGGCAAGCTTTCACAAAAGATAATGCAGATATCTGTTGCCAATGCGGGCGCTCAGCGGGGTTTTTTAATCCTGGAAACAGACGGTAAGCTGACCATAGAGGCCGGTGAGTACTCTCAACAACAGGGCCCCTGGATGTCCGGTGATAATGCCCTATATGTATCCAAGAGGTCCGGGAAAAACCGCGTGTCCATGTGCAGGGCGTAAGGTCTTAACAAAGTGCTTATCCTGTGGTTATTGATGCTCCCTTGTTTTAAAAAACCGGATTTCAGGCCAATTTTCCTGTGCATATTTGAGCTGGAACATGCTAGGGGCAAGAAAGGCAAGATTGTTTTCAGCATCAAGGGAGAGGCTGGACTGATATTCCTTTTTAAACCTGTCGAGCATTTTTTTGTCATCGCAGGCCACCCAGCGTGCGGCTGCATAACCTACCGGTTCATAGTCGGCATCCACGCCGTATTCTGCCTTGAGCCTTGCCATGGTGACCTCGAACTGCAGCACGCCCACCGCCCCCAGTATCAGCCGGTTTCCGTAAAGGGTCCGGAAAACCTGTATCGCACCTTCCTCCACCAGCTGATTGACACCTTTTTGCAGTTGTTTTGCTTTGAGCGGGGATTTGAGCCTGACCTGCCTGAAATGTTCAGGAGCAAAATTCGGAATACCGGTAAAGGCCAGGGGTTCTTTTTCCGAAAAAGTATCTCCTGTCCGTATTGTGCCGTGATTATGTATCCCTATGATATCTCCGGGCCATGCCTCCTCCACCAGGGTGCGGTCCTGGGCCATGAACATGGTGGGATTTGCTATGACCATGTCCCTGCCGGTTCTGTGCTGCCGAATCTTCATGCCTTTGTAAAACCGGCCCGAGCAAATGCGCAGAAAAGCGATCCTGTCCCTGTGGGCAGGATCCATGTTTGCCTGTATTTTAAAGACAAAACCGGAAAATTCCTTTTCCCCGGGGTGGACAGTGCGAGTGACAGCAGGCCTGGCAGACGGTGCGGGTGCTATTTCTACAAAAGTGTCGAGTAGTTCCCGGACACCAAAGTTGTTGACAGCGCTTCCGAAAAAAACCGGTGTTTGTCCGCCGTTTAAAAATTCGTTGATATCAAAAGGGTTGGCAGCCCCCTGGATAAGGGCTATATCATCGCGAAACCCGTTTGCCTGGCTTCCCAGAATCCTGTCAAGTGCAGGATCATCCAGGTCGTTTATTGTAACAACATCGTCGGGCCTGTGTTCTCTGCCTGGTGTAAAGAGGGAAAGCTGTTTTCGATAGAGGTTGTAGGTTCCCTTAAAGCGCTTTCCCATTCCCACCGGCCATGTGAGCGGGGCGCATTCGATCTGCAGACTCTCTTCGATATCATCCAGGATATCGAGAGGAGACATGCCTTCACGGTCCAGCTTGTTTATGAAGGTCAGAATCGGGGTGTTTCGCATCCTGCAGACTTCCATTAGCTTGCGGGTCTGGGTTTCAACTCCCTTAACGGAGTCTATGACCATGACCGCGCTGTCAACAGCGGTTAAAACCCTGTAGGTGTCTTCAGAGAAATCCTGGTGGCCGGGAGTATCGAGCAGATTAATTTCATAGCCATTGTAACCAAAGTTCATCACTGAACTGGTAACTGAAATGCCCCTGGTCTGTTCTATTGCCATCCAGTCGCTTGCGGCATGCCGGGCTGCTTTCCGTGCCTTGACCGAGCCGGCCATCTGTATGGCGCCCCCGAAAAGAAGCAGTTTTTCCGTAAGGGTGGTTTTGCCTGCATCGGGATGGCTGATTATGCCAAAGGTGCGTCTGCGTTTGATCTGCCGGTTTAGCGGCTTGTCGGATATATTGTGTTTTGTTGCAGCTGTTGTGTTCATACTTTTTTCTTTTTGATCCCCTCTATATTTATTTGCATTCAGTCTGTCAACA
>CAZVFQ010000012.1:0-45069 GCA_964626455.1 uncultured Desulfobacteraceae bacterium
GAACTTTTTACGGCGCCATCTAAAATCAGACTTTTTACGAGAGCATCAACCTTGATGGCAAAGTAAAAAGTCCAATAAAGGCGTTGCTCTGCACTCCTTGGGATTTGCGCGCCTTGATCTTGAACTTTTTACTTTGCCATCTCAAAATCGACTTTTTACGAAACCGTCAACCGTTATTGTTTTGGAAATGAGCATACTGTTTTTATGAAAATCATACACGGAACAGATGAAATCAGAGCGCCGCTTGAAAATGCCGTGGTTGCCATAGGCAACTTTGACGGCGTGCACCTGGGCCACCAGGCAATTCTCGGACACGTGCTTAAAAAGGCCCATGAGATAAAAGGGACTTCGGTTGCAGTTACGTTTGATCCGCACCCGGTAAAAGTTTTGGGTAACAACGGCTCTCCCCCGCTTATCACCGTTCTTGAGCAAAAGATCGAACTGATTGAACAGCTCGGCTTTGACGTGCTGATCTGCATTCGGTTTGACCGTTTATTTGCCGAATTAACCGCTGAACAGTTTCTCGACAACATCCTTGTCGGAAAAATCGGCATGAAAGCCATAGTAATCGGCAAAGACTATACATTCGGCAAAAACAGGAAAGGTAATGTAGATTTCCTGAGGGCTCATGCTAAAAAATACGGATTCGAGGTGATAGTCCCGGACTGGGTTCCTGTTTTACCCGGCAGTTCTGAAAGGGTTAGCAGCACCCGTATACGGGAAATAATCGAATCAGGAAGAGTTGCTGATGCAAAGCCGCTTCTGGGAAGATATTATCAGCTAAGGGGCGAGGTCTGCAAAGGACGGGACCGCGGAGGCAGGAAGCTTGGATTTCCCACTGCAAACATAAAAATCCAGGACGAGCTTTGCCCCAAAACCGGTGTTTATGCTGTCACGGTTGAAACCATCCCGGGTTTTTACAAAGGAGTTGCAAACATCGGCTACAGCCCGACATTTGAGGATCATATCTTTACAGTGGAAGTACATTTGCTTGATTTCAGCGGCGACTTATACGGTGAGAAAATCAGGGTCAACTTCATAGAACGAATCAGGGATGAAGAGAAATTCAACAGCATAGATGAACTCACAGAGCAGATAAAGCTGGATATACGGGCTGCACGCAGAATTCTCGCTAAAGCTTATCCGGACAATTACAGTCAGAATAAAAAAGAGTTATAGCCAAAATGTCAGTACTTGAAATTTTAACATACCCTGACCCGCTGCTGAAAGAACCGGCAAAGCCGGTGGAAAGCATTGACAGCCGGGTTCAGCAGATTATAGACAACATGGCTGAAACCATGTACCAGGCCCCCGGAGTCGGGCTTGCGGCCACCCAGGCCGGAATTGACAGATGCGTGATCGTTTTCGATCCAGAGGCAGATGCAGAAAAACAGGAGTTTCAGGTGCTTGTCAATCCGAAAATAATCGAAGCCTCGGGAAAAACCATATCCGAAAATGAAGGCTGCCTTAGCGTTCCGGATTTCAGGTCTGATGTGCCGCGCTTTGAATCCGTAGTTGTCCAAGGGCTTGACAGGCACGGCAAAAACCTGAAATTTGAAGCAACCGGCCTGCTTTCCGTAATTTTGCAGCATGAAATCGATCATTTAAACGGAGTCCTGTTTATTGACAGAATCAGCGCACTAAAACGGCAGATGTATAAAAGAAAAATAAAGAAGAAACTTAAAGACGAGTCATGACCCGGTTTAATATTATATTCATGGGCACACCGGATTTTGCGGTTCCAGCCTTAAAAACCCTTGATCAAAGCGCCCATATTGTCTCCCTTGTGGTCACCATGCCTGACCGTCCCAGCGGCAGGGGCAGAAAGCTTGCAGAGCCTGCAGTTAAAAAGGCCGCAAAGAAACTGGGCTATGAGGTCATCCAGCCGGAATCCACCAAAACTGAAAACTTTTACAGCAAAATTCGCGAGATCCGGCCGGATCTTTTCGTGGTGGCAGCTTTCGGCCATATCCTGCCCAAACGCCTCCTGGAACTGCCGGCCATGGGAGCCGTCAATTTACATGCCTCGCTTTTGCCAAAGTATCGCGGCCCTTGCCCTATACAATGGGCCATTATCAACGGTGAAACAGAAACCGGCGTAACAAGCATGCTCATGGATGCGGGCCTTGATACAGGAGAAATCCTGCTTTCCCAAAAAACACCGATTTATGCAGATGATACAGCGGGAAAACTTCATGACCGTCTTTCTCAAATATCCACTGATGTGCTGACCAGAACCCTTGAAGGCTTCTGTAAAGGAAGCATACGGCCGGTACCCCAGAATCATGCCATGGCATCCTATGCTCCATTGCTTAAAAAATCAGACGGCCACCTGGACTGGACAAGGAGCGCAGAATACCTGGAACGTTTCATCCGCGGCATGTCTCCATGGCCGGGCGCCTATACCTATTGGGATAAAAAAAGGCTTAACATATACATGGCTGAAGTCAGGCCTTGCAGCCGGAATCGTCAGCCGGGAACAGTGATAGAGGCATTTGACAATGAGCTTCGGGTGGCTGCGGGAAAAGATGCTGTTTCCATAATGGAAATACAGGCTGAATCAGGCAGACGGATGGATATAACAGAATTTCTGAAAGGTGCGCATCTGCCTTCCGGAACCGTATTGAAATGAACTTGACAGATCCCAGGAATGCCGCGCTTTATATTCTAAACGAACTGTCAAAAGGCCATTCCAACCTTGACAGAATTCTCGATGAACAAACAGACGGGGTTTTTACGCAAATGCAGCGCCGTGATATGGCCCTTGCCCGCGCCCTTGTATACGGTGTTCTGCGGTGGCGGGCAAAACTGGATTTTAATATTTCGGCACTTGCCAGCCAGCCCATAAACAGAATAAAACCGGAGGTCTTAAACATCCTTCGCTTAGGCCTTTTCCAAATGATGTTTCTTTCGAAAATTCCACAATCAGCCGCAGTCAACACATCAGTGGAAATGGCAAAGCAGGTTGCCCCGAAATCAGTGGTTCGGTTTGTAAACGGGCTGCTGCGCAATTTTGCACGCAGCCGGCAGGCGATTGCATACCCTGATCCTCAAAAAGATCGGATCAGGGCACTGGCAATTTGCCAGTCTTTTCCGCAGTGGATGATTCTGCGATGGGAAAAACGATTCGGAATTGAAGAAACCCGGACTCTGTGCGAATACTTAAACCAAATCCCCCCTGTTACCATACGGGTAAACACGCTTAAAACAACAAGGGATAAAGTTTTTGAAAAACTGTCATCATACGCAGGGACTGCTGAAAAAACGCTCATTTCTCCAGAAGGACTTGCTCTGTATGGCATTAAAAGCCCGGTTTACGAACTGCCCGGATTTTCAGAAGGTCTCTTTCAGGTCCAGGATGAAGCGGCCCAATTGGCAAGCCTGATCCTTGGGCCCAAGCCGGGAGAAAGCGTGCTTGACGCTTGTGCCGGGCTTGGGGGCAAAACCGGGCATATTGCCCAATGCATGGAAAACCAGGGTCTTTTGGTTGCAGCTGACGCAGATGAGGCCAGACTTAAAATTCTTGAATCTGAAATGAGAAGACTCGGCGTAAATATTGTGAAAACAAAGTGCCTTGATATGGAAAACTCCGGTGCCCTGCAAGACTCGGATTCTTTTGACCGCATTCTTATTGATGCGCCCTGCTCAGGGATAGGTGTCATCCGCAGAAACCCTGATATTAAATGGTCTGCCCGGCAACGCGATTTTGAACGCAACAGCTTAAGGCAGGAGCGAATTTTGACCGCAGCTTCCGGGCACCTAAAACCCGGAGGCATTCTGGTTTATGTTGTGTGCAGCATGGAGCCGGAAGAAACCGATGCAGTTATAAAAAAATTTTGCAGCAAATCAAAAGAGTTTAAAATACAGGCAATGGGCTCCCGGCCAAATGATCCTGTGGTGGAAGCTGACAAACAGGGCTGTCTTCGCCTGTATCCGCACAAGCATCTTACTGACGGATTTTTTATCGCAAGGATAAGACGGAGAGCATGATACGGGTTTTGCTTAAATATGGTGCCGCTGTTGCCATATTCTGCATTATTGCAGGACTGAGCGCTTTTTTCACCCTGTCGTTTGTCATAAAAAGCGAAGATACTGTAAAAGTGCCCGAACTTGAAGGTAAAAACACGGTTGAAGCACTTGAAATTTTAACAGAGCTCGGACTAAACACTAAGGTCAGGGGTTCTGAGTACAGCGATATAGTTTCCAAAAACCATATTATAAAACAAAACCCCGCGCCGGGAGAGACAATTAAGAAAAACCGGGACGTAACACTGGTTATCTCAAAAGGCCAGGAGGCTGTTACTGTTCCGGATCTCAGAGAGCAGCAACGCAGCCGCGCGGAAATAATACTGGAGGAAAACGGACTGACACCAGGACATATAAGCCGCTCAACATTTTCCGGAGCAGCGCGGGATTCTGTTATTGCCCAGTATCCTGAGCCGGGCAGGACAGTAAACCGTTCAACCCCTGTTAATTTGCTTATAAGCACCGGCCCTGCCCGTAAATCATTTATAATGCCGGAACTTACTGGCCGTTTTCTCGACGAGTCAATGCTTGTAATTGATTCACACCACTTGAAACTCGAGGAAATCCAGGCGGTACATAATTCGGGCAAACCGGAAAACATGGTTACAGGCCAGGCACCGCCTGCCGGATACATGGTGTCTGAAGATACAGGCGTCCGCATTATGGTCAACCGCAGACGCGGAAAACATGACCGTAAGGACAGTGAAAAGCGTGTGCTTTTTTCTTACCGTGTTCCCGCAGGATTTTTAAAACAGCATGTCAGACTTGAGTTAAACTGCTTCGGCACCAGGACAACGCTTTATAACGGCCTGATGCAACCCGGCAGACTGATATGGGCCGTGGTCCCGGAAAACGCCAGGGGCGCGATTTTCTTGTATTTAAACCAGGAACTGGTAAAATCGGAAATATTTGATTAACTTGCGGGTTAAAAGTTATCAGTTAATTGTTAATGGTTTAAGAAAAACTCAGCAATTTCAAGAAGTTATAACCTTAACGCTTCTGGACAGTTTAAACATAGAAAAATGCTTGAATTCCAGTATGTTGTGTAAAAACTTTTGACTGTCCAGTTGATTAACACTCTGGAGAAAAAACAATGAACATGATGATTGCTCCCTCGATTCTTTCCGCGGATTTTTCAAAACTCGGCGAGGAAATCCGGGCGGTGGAAAAAGCAGGTGCCGACTGGATCCATGTGGATGTAATGGACGGCCATTTTGTGCCAAACATCACAATGGGGCCGATGATCGTTGAGGCGGTCAACAGGGTTGCCTCTGTTCCGCTTGACGTGCACCTTATGATTGAAAACCCGGACAGGTTTATTTCCGCCTTTGCAGAGGCAGGTGCTGATCTTATCTCTGTTCACGCAGAGACATGCCCTCATCTGCACCGTACTGTCGAGCTTATTAAAAACAGCGGCTGCAGGCCCGGGGTGGTTTTAAACCCGGCAACCCCGCTTTCCGCTCTTGACTGGATACTTGAGGACATTGACTTTGTTCTGCTCATGAGCGTAAATCCCGGATTTGGCGGGCAATCCTTCATCCGCTCCATTTTGGACAAGGTTTACGCCTTAAAGCAGATCATTGCAAGAAAAAAGCTTTCCACCCTGATCCAGCTCGACGGCGGGGTAAACAGTGATACAATCGCGGAAACAGCCGCTGCGGGCACTGATGTGTTTGTGGCCGGATCTGCCGTGTTTGGAAGCAATGATTATGCTGAAACCATAAGCGGGTTTAAAAAGGCGGCCGCAGACGCGGTAAAGTGACAAAAATGCTTTGCAGCAAAAGGAGCCTTAGCAATGGAGAAAAAACAGATAACAGTTATTCACGGCCCCAACCTTAACATGCTCGGAACAAGGGAGACCGGCACATACGGCTCAACCACGCTTTCAGATATAAATCAGGCCCTGCGGGAAAAAGCAAAAATAAACAACGCAGAGGTTAACATATTCCAGTCAAACCATGAAGGCGAAATCGTTGAAGCCATCCAGCATACATCAGGGACTTGCAAGGCCCTTATTATCAACCCTGCTGCATACACCCACACAAGCATTGCAGTGCGGGACTCGCTTTTGCTTCTTGATGTTCCGATAATTGAAGTTCACATTTCAAACATATACAAAAGAGAACCTTTCAGGCATAAGTCCATGATTTCAGATGTGGTCACCGGACAGATATCCGGGCTGGGAAGCACCGGATACCTGCTTGCAATGGATGCTGTACTCGAAATGATCGGAACATAATGCATGAAACCGCTTGTTTTTCCGGCTGCTGTTCTTACCGGCGGCCTGGCACTGTCCCATGTTCTTTTTACAATCCTGGTTTATATCTCAAACATTGGGCTTTATGCAGAGCTGGAAGCATTACAGGCTGCTGGTTATCTGGTGGTGCCGAATGAAAAGGTAATCCAAGGGCTTGGCAGTATAGCTCCCGCCCTTTACGGAGCCCTGTTTTTCACCTTCACAGCGGGCGCAGCACTGAGTCTGGCTGGATTTTTCGCAGCCTGGCTTAAAATACGGATTTTTTCCAACAGCAGGATTTATAAAACCGCTGCCGCAGCCCTGTGGCTCGGCGGAGCAGCAGCCTGCAATCTGCGGGGCTGGAATCCCGGTTTTACCCTTGTTTTTCTGCTGGTGCCTGTTGCAGTGTTTTTTTTCACCCAAAGGAAAATGCCTGAAAAAAAACCCGGAGACGGTTATTTACGCGCGGCCCACTTGATCGCGGTGACCGCTGCAGCTCTCGGATGGCTGTCGTGTATGCAGCATGACGTATTTCTCGACATCAGGGACAGGATTCTTTTGTCTAATCCTGCAGGCCAACAGGTCAATGAATTTTATTACGCATATACACTTTATCCTGCTCAAATGATAAAACCTCCTGCCGGCCGCCTGATAAACGCCTTTGTGATAGAAGGCGGAAACCAGAAGACAATCTGTAACAAAGTTGTCCGACAGCTTGCTGAATTTGACTGGCTTCTGGTTTTAACTTCCAGTGCAGTAGAATTAACCGTAAGATGCGGGTCCTCGGATCTCGAATTTGCAGGCCAGGGTACGGCAGAGCTTAAAGTCCCGGCGGATGACTTTTTTTCAAATCCCGGAAGAATCCTTGAAAAATTTTCACAACAGTCTGATGACAAACAGTTTTTGCGCCGCTTTACATTTGCGGGCCTTATATCTGCCTTTCCACTGACATTGTACATGTTTCTTCATGCGGGCCTTTGTCTTGTGCTGTGGTTTATAAAATCCATACCAGCCCGCAGCGCAGCAGCCTCGGGAATCTGTTTGTGTCTTGCCATCGTGTTTCTTTTGCCCTTTTACGGGGAAGAAAACAATATCACAGACCAAAAATCAATAAAGACATCTCTTAAATCAGAAAACTGGTATGTTCAGCGCAATGCATTAAAGGCTGTTGCAAGAAAAAACCTGGATCCACCGCCCCCTGGCATAAGCCGGGAGCTTGCCGGCAGCCCCCATGTACCGGTACGCTACTGGCTGGCCCGCGTACTTGGAAATTCCAGACACCCCGGGGCCAGGAACATGCTTATAACAATGACCGACGATCCTTCCCCTAATGTTTCCTGCATGGCATACGCAGGCCTTGGCGGCACAGGTGACGCACAATCAGCTGAATTTATTTTAAATCGCATCAAAGAGATCGACCACTGGTATGTTCAGCAATATGCATACAAAGCCTTAAAAAAGCTCGGATGGAAGCAAAGCCTATTAAATACGAATGGAAACCTTTTGCATTAGTTCTGGCTGCCCTGATAGCGCTTGAGGCGTGTTCAGATTTCTTCTGCGAGGATCCCTATATTGCCGCAGGCATTGTGCGGCTGCTGGATGCGGCCGTGATCATCGCAGCTGCATTGGTGTTCGGTCCTGCAGCCCGCCTTCCTGGAATAATTCCTCCGCAAATAAAAAAAGGACTTGTGCGCGGGGCAATCTGGTCTGCGGGTTTTGGATGCATTGCCGCCCTTGTTGGCGCGGTTTTTTATGCAGCAGGTTTTGCTCCGCTGGACATGATCAATGTCAGCCTGCCGAAAACAACCGGCAGGCTGCTGGTTTTTTTTGCAGTCGGAGGCATTGTCTCACCGTTTGCAGAAGAACTGATCTTCAGGGGAGTGCTTTTCGGCGTATTAAGAAGATGGGGAGCTTTAGCGGCGATTCTCGGCTCCAGTCTTCTGTTTGCCATTGCCCATAACACAGGCGGCATTCCGGTCGTCCAGGCCGTGGGCGGACTGGTTTTTGCCCTATCCTATGAAATGGAAAAGAATCTGCTTGTTCCTGTTATCATCCATGTAACAGGCAATCTGGCCCTGTTTACAATCGCTCTTCTCTGATATGAGGCTATCTTAAATATTCAAGGCCGATTTTAAACATCCGCCTTATGGGTTCTGCAGCACCCCACAGCAGCTGGTCTCCGGCAGTGAAAAAACCCAGGTATCTTGGCCCTATGTTCATTTTTCTGATCCGGCCGACAGGCACCGTAAGTCTGCCTGATACCACGGCAGGAGTAAGCCGCGCAAGAGTTTCTTCCCTGGTGTTTGGCACGACTTCCACCCAGTCGTTTGCCGAAGCGATCAGATCCTTGATTTCATTTTCTGGCACGTCCCTGGAGAGCTTCACAGTAATGGCCTGGCTGTGGCTGCGCATTGCCCCGATGCGCACGCAGATTCCGTCTATGGCTATGGGCTCGGAGGTCTGCAGAATTTTGTTGGTCTCTGCAAAACCTTTCCATTCCTCACGGGTCTGGCCATTGTCCATGGGACTGTCTATCCACGGAAGCAGGCTTCCGGCAAGCGGGAAACCAAAATTTTCCGTCGGAAAATCAGCACTGGTCATTGCATCCATAACCCTGCGGTCAATATCGAGGATGGCCGACGATGGGTCTGTCATGAGCGATTCAGCGGATTTTCCGATCACGTTCATCTGTGCCACCAATTCGCGCATGTTTTTCGCACCCGCCCCTGATGCCGCCTGATAGGTCATAGAGGTCATCCACTCCACCAGGCCGGCTTTAAAAAGCCCGCCGGCTGCCATCAGCATCAGGCTTACAGTGCAGTTTCCGCCTATGAAATTTTTAATTCCACGTTCAAGGGCGCTGTCAATAACATCGCGGTTTACAGGATCAAGCACTATGATGCTGTCTTCGGCCATGCGCAGGGCAGAAGATGCATCGATCCACAGTCCTTTCCATCCCTTTTGCCTTAATTGAGGATAGGCCTTTTTTGTATAATCGCTTCCCTGGCAGGTAACTATAATATCGGCCTGAGAAAGCAGGTCAGTATCAAAGGCATCGACCAGGGGCAAAATATCCCTGCCTATATCCGGACCTGGCTGCCCCACTTGTGATGTGGAGGCAAAAAGCGGCTCAAAGCCTGAAAAATCGTCCTGTTCCAGCATCCGTTTCATGAGAACGGAACCCACCATGCCTCTCCATCCTATAAAAGCAACCTTGAGCATTATAACTGTCCCCCTGTTTTACGGAATTTACTGCCTTGTTTTTTGCGGGAAAATAAAGCCGCCTGTCCTGCAGATGGCAATTTATCCTCATGGAATCGTTTATAAACCAACCTGCTGTTTTGTCAACCGGCAATTATTTTAAGGCCCGGCCCTTTTCGGTCCTACATATCCTGTCCGTACTGCCAGTTTAAAACTTTGCACTGCCATTTTCCGGTTTCTTCCGCCTGCCGCCTTTTTACTATAACGGTTGCAGAAAGACGATTTCCGTTTTTTTCAGCCTCGCACCTGATGCGGAAAAGATCGCTTTTTGTTGTAATCAACTCGTCTTTAATATCCACATTCCCCAGGCCGGCAACATTTTTATACCAGTTGGCGCCCTGCAAATCATTTACATACTCGCCGTTTGACATAGCTTGCCTGTAGTCTGCTATCTCCGCGGCAAGAAACTCGTGGCCCTCGGGCAACAGCGCTGCAAGCACGGGAACCGCCGCGGTATTGATATTTATTTGACCAGGATATGAGACTTCATGCTTGTCTTTCTGCAAAGGCTCCATGCCGTAAACCGTTATAAACTCATTTAACCCCGGATTTTCACCTGTTTTGGAAAACAGCACCGGATCGACGTTTTTTACACGAAGCAGCTCTGAAATATGTCTGAAGGGTCCGTTGCGGCAGGAATACGGCGAATCCAGGCTCATATAATAATCCTGTTCAGCGCCTGTAAGTCCCGTAATCGCGTCATCATCTCCGGAGTCAAGCCAGTCTTTTACAGGATTTATTATCATGTCAGGTTCCAGATTTTCAATAACGTCTTCACTGACTTCCTGATTTTCAAGCTCATGGAGAATCAGATTGAAAAACCGCACCCAAAGTTCCCTTTGAGCCACGTTAAATTCTTTTCCGTCAGGAAACTCCACCAATGCATTTACCTGGATACGGCCAAGCTCGTCTGTGATCTCGACAGAAAGATTTTCTTCTTCAAATCCTGCGGCCTCTACATACTGCCGGACAATTTCCGGGTCAGCCCAGTCTTCCTGAACTGAATCAGCCTCGGTTTCATTCTTGTCCTTTACAAGTATTGATTCTGCAATGCCAACACCAGAGGCGACCATTTGCTGAAGCGTCACCATATCCCTGCCAATACCGGTCCTTGCAGCCGAGGACTGGATTTGGCGGTTTAACTCAAAGCCCACGGCAACCATAACAACGATTGCCGTCAGAGTGATAAGAATTGCTATGCCCTTGTTATTGTTTAACACGTTTTAGCGGCTCCCTGTAGACGGGAAGAATAATACGGGTTGAAAATTGATGTTCGCGTTTTTCAATACTGATTTTCATGGACACATGCACGGCATGCGGCGTGGCATAATCCACATTATCGGACTCAGAATCCCATGTCTCAAACTCGTTTCCTTCTTTATCCAGGTAAGTGAATTCCAATTCTTTTATTCCGGTTAGCAGCACAGGGTCTTTTTCCGGATCCGATTCCAGGCCGGAATCATCATAAGGCCATGGATTGTCAGCCCTTTTTAACACATAGCCGGAATATGGTTCCTCGTCCCCGGCTTTGTCAACATGATACTCAATTACGGACAAGGCGGGCTGAATTGCTTTGCCGTCGACAGAAGCCCCGGCTTCCGGCCCTGACATGGGGAGGTGTTCGGTTGAAACAAAGCGCAGGCTCGGAAACTGCTCTCCGCCGGTATGGTCGATTTCTCCCACAAAACGGTAGGTATCCGGATCATCGTCATAGTCGGGCTGCTTGTATAACGGATATTGTTCAACGTATAAGGTCTGAAGATCCATACTAATTCGGCTAAGGCACGTTGCCGCCATTTCATTGACAGCGGTTTCCTGCTTTATGGAGTCTGTTTTTGAGAGCACTGCGTTAAACGTGCTGTATACCATGGTGGCGAGCACTGCGAATATTGAAATCGCGATCAAAAGTTCAAGAAGGGTAAACCCGTTATTCAACCGGATCTTCGTTGTTCGGATTATTCGCGTTTTCACCTCTGCAACTCCCCTTCATCAGCGGGATGATACCGCGAAACCGTGTATTGCATTGCCCTGTCATCTTTCATGTTGATTTTAACTCTTATTTCAGCAACAGATATCTCAGGAAGGTCTCCGGGCTCAAACTGGGAATCAATAACCTCAGTCTGCCAGGAATAACCCGGAAGTTCCCGGCCGAAATCACCTGAAGCCTCTCCGGTATAGGACTGAGGGTCCATGAGCGCATCTGTTATCTTGGCCTGGGCCAGAAAAGGAGCGACTGAATAAAACTTTACAGCTTCAGCCATGCCGATTGTCTGGGTCTGCAGCCGGATAACGCTTAGCATTGCAATTGCGATTATTGAGAGTGCAACAAGGATTTCAAGCAGGGTAAAGCCTTTTGGGGCGATTTTGTTTGAAGAATACAGCATTAAAATTCCTCATAACCATCAAGAACCTTTGCATGAGGAAGAAAGGATTCAATCCGGTAGGACATCCCGGAGCCGTCATTTTTTCTGATATGGATAATAGCACGATCTGAATATGCTTTTGGATAAAAATATATCCGGGCAATTCCGTTTGCCACCCGCACATGTTCGGAAAAAATAACGCCTGTTAAACTATAGTGCTCAGGAAGGCTTACTCTGCCAGGATCTTGCCGGTCAGGAAAGTCTTCTTCTTCCATAACAGCCGGGCCCTTCCAGATTTGATTGTGATCCAGATCCACATAAAGAGCCAGGACGGTCTGCTTTTCAACGGATTTGCTTTTAAGATCCCGGACATTTGCAAGCAGCCAGCCGGAAAACTTGCGTGCGTCGTTGGCAAAAAACGAGCCGCCCATCTTTGGAACAGCAAAAAACAACATCACGCTGATAAGGCTAACAACTACTATTAGCTCTATGAGCGTAAAAGCCTCTGTACCGGCAAGCAATTTTCTTTTAAACAAGCCAGGAAACTCCTTATTGCCCCAAGGACTCTTCCCGATCCTTCAACCATCAAAAATCCCACAGGAAAAACAATGAAGAGCCGCATTATAGCTGACGTTTAAACTCATCAAATCTTACACAACCAAGCAATTATTATCAAGACCTTTCTTTTGGAAAATTTTTTGGGACTCGAGTTTTCGCCCGTGCCCGCAGGGATGGCAAAACAAACTCAACGGATGTGGGAAAGGCGGGGAAAAAGATAAAGTCAAACGCCAAGATCAGAAAAAAAGCAGCGGCTAGTTCTTCCTGCTACCAAAAAGCAGGAGTGCGCCGCCGGCCAAAATCGCTCCAGCGCCTGCCCAGACCGGGACGTTGACCGTTTCCTTCTCCTTTACCGACAACTCGATCGGTCCCAGTTTCGTCTCATGGGTGCCTTTGGTGTAGGTGAAACCGCCATAAGCCAATCCCAGGACCCCGGCCACGATCAGCACGATCGCCGCAACTTTGACTGCGTTCATTTTAAATCCTCCTTGTTAAAAAAGCACATGGATCTCGCCACGCTCTGCGCATCCGGGTGTTACAGACGCCGACCCTGAATGACACGAAGCAGAATTACCACGACTGCAATGACCAGAAGAACATGAATGAGTCCGCCCATGGTGTTTGCCGTGAAAAAACCCAGAAGCCAGAGGACGATCAAGGCGATTGCAATGATCTCAAGCATTTTGTTTCCCCTTTTGTTATCGTTTTTACCTGCTGGTTTTGCTGCAGCTTTGCAAATCAAAAATCCACCAGCCTACCGCCGTCTCTGCTTGTCCGGAATCTTTTTAACATTGCCGAATAAATAATAACGAGTCTTTTCTGCTTGTCGATAAGATTTTGTCACATTCTTCTGTAAGGCTGTTGACTACATTTGTAGCAAGCCTCATCCGGCCCGGAGATTTTAAAACACTCAGAAATGGTTTCAGATTGAAGCATGAAATGCTTTATTAATCGAGGAAACGATGCTGGCGAACATAACTTGCAAGTTGTTCATTTAATATTCGATTTGTCCGGGTTGTCCGGGTCACTGCCGCCTGCCGCATAAGGAAGACGCACGCTAAAGCTGCTGCCTTTGCCCGGAGCGCTTTGGATATCCAGGTCACCGCCCATGGCCTTTGCCCGCTCCCTGAGACGTAAAAGGCCGATGCCTCTTCCGGAGCCTGAGGAATCAAAGCTTTTCGGATCAAATCCCCTGCCCTGGTCGCTGACAGTGATTGTCATCTGCCCGCCGGAGTCAGAAAGCTTTACATGGGCGATTTTTACACCGGAATGCTTGGCAGCATTAAACAGCAGTTCCTGGATCGCCCGGAAGAAAAACACCCTTACGGATTCATCCGTAACACCTCTGAAATCAGCCGCCTCGATATGTACATCAAGTCCGAACTGCTCCTTCATACGGGATGCAAGCCACTTTAATGCCTCATGCAGGCCTGACTGATAAACCGCAATCGGACTTAGCTCAAGGGACAGGTTGCGGGATTTGTTAATTGATTGTTCGAGCAGGTCGTCGACTTTGGCCAATGCCGGCTGTGCGGAAAAATCCTCGCAGGCAACCTGCAGATGCAGCTTGGCACTGGCAAGTATCTGCTGAAGATCATCGTGTAACATCTCGGCGATCCGGCGGCGCTCCTTTTCTTCTGCCTCTATGAGCTCAACGGTCAGAAAACGAAGCTCCCGGGCCCGGGCCTCGGCAAGTCCGGTGCGCTCCTTTACTTTTTGTTCAAGGTTTTCATTTAATTCCAGAAGTTCTTTTTCAGCCTGTTTGCGCTTGGTGATATCAGTTATCACAACGCGGTAGACCGGTGCGTGGTTTTCGTCGGCTGAAACGCTTGCGTCAAGCCGCACCCATACCGAAGGACGGTTGCCGCTTGACATGCGCAGCTCGCACACCTGCGGCTCACCGGTTTTGAACAGACGTTTGCGGTGCAGGTAGAATATGTCCTGGTCCTGCTTGTGGATAAACCGCGACATGGGCTGTTTGACCAGGGTCTCCCGGGCCGTGTTGAGCAATTTGGCCGCCGTGAGATTGGCTTCTGTTATCAGGCCCTTCTGGCTGACTGTGCAGTATCCCACCGGCGCCAGTTCGTAGAGGTCGAAATAACGCGCCCGGGAGGCGTCAAGTTCGATCTGGGCACGGCGCAGTTCCTCATTCTGCAGCTCCAGTTCGATCTGGTGGGTCCGCAGCTCGTGTATGATCTTGCGCCCTTGCTCCGGGGACATGTCCGAAGTACTATCGGGTTCAGGCCCTCCGTTTTCACGGAGTTTTTGCTCGGCAATCCTGCGCAGTCTGTCCAGGTCGCCGGGCGGTTTATCATTGCTGTTCATTGTTTTTTCCTTTGTCCCGGGAGATATCTTTAATGGCCAGCAGGATAAAGCTGGACTCGCCTGCCCCGTTAATTGTTCGCGCGTTTATCTGCAGGCTCCGGGATCCGGTTTCTGCAAATTCCATCGGGATTACATAATCGTTTACTACTGAATCAGCAGGAAGCAGTTCTTCTATGAGACTGTGAATGCCGGGGATATCCCACTGGCCGTTTCCAAGATCGTAGAGCCGGTTTCCACTGACACTGTCAGGCGCCAGGGCGAAGGCGGTGCAAAAGGACTTGTTTGCGGAAATAACCTTCAGTCCGGAATCGAGAACGAGCACAGGCTCGTGAACGGTTTCCACAATGGCTTCGGTGATGCGCACGTGGGCTTCCTGCAGCGCCTGCCGTGCCTGCTTTGCGGAGCTGATGTCGACAAAGGTGATAACCGCACCTTCAATCACGTTATTCAGGGTTCGATACGGCAAAATGCGCATGGCGTACCAGGCCCCGGCCTTGGTGCGGACTTCTGTTTCCCTGGGCACAAGGGTATCGAGCACTTCCCGGATGTCTTGCTGGAGGGAGTCATAGCCTTCCAGATTTGAGACAATATGGCTGACCGGGCGGCCGATGTCGGTTTGAATCAGGTTGATGATCCGCGTGGCCGCAGGCGTGTAGCGCAGAATGCGCAGTTCGAGGTCCACGAATACCGAGGCAATGCCCGTGCCTGCCAGCAGATTGTTCATGTCGTCATTGGCGCGGGTAAGATCGGCAACCTTGTTTTGCAGTTCGGTATTTACTGTGGAAAGCTCCTCGTTTAGCGACTGCAGTTCCTCTTTGGAGGTTTCAAGCTCCTCGTTGGTCGACTGGAGCTCTTCGTTATAGGACTGCATGTCCTCGTTGGAAGTTCTGAGTTCCTCGTTGGCGGTTTCAAGTTCCTCTCGTGTGGTCTGGATGTATTCGTCCTTGGCCCGCAGTTCCTGACGAAGTGCGGCAATGACCGCCTGCTCGTTGCCGACGGATTCCGCGTCTTCTGTCTGGTTGGCAGCAGTATCCGGGATTAAAGCGATTTTGTCCCGGGGCTGCGTTTCTGCGGTTTCCATGATGACCAGAATCATCAACGAATCGGTGATTTGTCCCGTGTCATCACGGTTCTGGCTCGATGTCTCGGGCCGCAGGGGCTTTACGGTGAGATGAATCGTTGTGAAGTCGCCGTTGCTTTTTACCCGCAGATTGGGGTATCTTACCGGCTCCATTCCTGCGGCGGCTTTTCGCAGGGCGGTTGCCAGTTCCTGCTGTAATCCCTCCCGGGCCATTTTGACAATATTGTTGACTCCCGCCTCTCCCTGGGCGGGTTCCAGGAAAGAACCGGTGCGGCCGTGCAGGTAAAGAATATCTCCGTTTTTATTGACAAGAACTGCTGCCGCCACCATATGCTGTATCAGGGCGTTTTCCGTAATCTCGCGAAGCGACTTGCCCCGCACGGCCTGTTTTCTTGCCGGGCGTGCAGCGGGCTCGTCTGCGGCTGTCATGGGAGGCATAAATCTGTAGAGGCCGGCCTGCCGGGGTTCATTTTTTTTCTGGTAAATTTTTGACCTGCGGTCCAGGGTGGAAAAAAGATTGCCGAATTCCCCGATTGTCTCCGAGGCGCCCAGAAACAGGATTCCGCCCGGGTTCAGGGCGTAGTGTAAAAGCGGGATGATTTTTTTCTGCAGCTCATGGCCCATATAGATCATCAGGTTGCGGCAGGAGATCAGATCAATTTTTGAAAAGGGCGGGTCCTTGATAACGTTTTGCTCGGAAAAGACCATCATGTCGCGTAGTGTTTTGTTGATTCGATAGAAGCTGTCGCCCGGCTCAAGGGTAAAAAACCGCTCCAGCCGGTTCTGGGAAATGTCATCTGCGATGCTTGCCGGATAGATGCCGGCGCGGGCCGCGGCAATGGCCCGGCTGTCTATGTCTGTGGCAAATATCTGAATATTGATCTTTTCCCTGAGCCGATGCTGGTGCTCTGCCAGTAAGATGGCAAGGCTGTAGGCTTCCTCGCCGGTTGAACAGCCTGCAGACCACACGCGTAATGCTTCGTTGGGTTTTTTCTCTGAAAACAGCCCGGCAATAACCTGCTTCTCAAGGGCCTCAAAAGCCTCAGGGTCCCGGAAAAAGCTGGTGACCCCGATGAGCATGTCCCGGAACAGGGCCTCGACTTCCGCGGGTGTCTGCTGCAGATACCGGACGTATCTATCCGGATTTTCTATCTGCTGCATTGCCATACGGCGTTCAATGCGGCGATAGACTGTATTGGGCTTGTACTGGCTGAAGTCGTGGCCGCTATGGTTGCGCAGCAGCACAAAGATTTTTTTCAGGGCGTTTTTATCCCCTGCAGGCGCCAGGTCCCCGGCCTCCCTGTCTGCCCCGGAAATGGCGCGCCGGGCGTATTCGATAATTTTGACCGGCATTTCAGCAGGCGGCAGTTCATAATCGACCATTCCGGTGGAAAGTGCGCTTCTGGGCATACCGTCGTATTCTGTCGTTTCCGGCTCCTGGACCATGGTCATTCCGCCTTCGCCCTTGATTGCGCGTACTCCGAGAGTACCGTCGCTTCCGGTGCCCGAAAGCACGACCCCGATGGCCTTTTTGTGCTGGTCCTGTGCCAGGGTGCGGAAAAAAAAGTCTATGGGCATCCGCTTTCCCCGGGGCGCGGAAGGCTCCATCAACTGCAGGGCGCCGTTCATATAGGTCATGTCTTTTCCCGGGGGGATTATGTAGGCGCAGTTGGGACGCACAATCATCCCGTCTTCCACCTCAAAGACCTCCATGCGCGTATATCGCCCTACCAGATCCGTGAGGATGCTTTTGTGGTCCGGGGCAAGGTGCTGTACCAGTACAAAGGCCATGCCGGGATCGGTATCCTTGGGCATGCCTGAAAAAAATGCCTCGAATGCCGCCAGCCCGCCGGCCGAAGCACCGATGCCCACCACCGGAAAATCCGGGGCGGCCTCTACGGTGTCCTCTTTTTGCTCTGCCGTCTGTTTGTTTTGGTTTTTTTGCGGTGCTTTTTTTTGTTTCATTCCGGCTCTTTCCTGAAAGCTGGGCGGTTAAATGCTTTGCGCAATAAATGACGCACAGTTGGAAGGCCCTGTAAGTAAAGGTGGAGTTAAAAACAATATCATCATAATTCAACCGGCAACAACCACCGTATAAATATTATAGCCCAATGCAGGGAAAATGACAAGCAATTTCCATTGTATCTACGGTAATAAATTCAATTATTTAATGAGATTGCCCTTTGCCGGCCCCCGCCGTCCCGAAGGTTATCGGTTTGCCAACATGCCGTTGACGGTATATATTAAGGTATTCAAACCATAGGAACTACTGCCTCAGAAAGTGGGGAAAAATTCATGACAAACCAGGCCCGGGCAATTGTGGAGGCTTATCCGGATCTTATTGCGCGCCTTGATACGCAGCGCCGCTATACGTATGTGAATACGAAATATGCGCAGGTGGCGGGCATGCCCGCAGAAAAACTACTGGGCAAACTATCCGGGCAGGTCAAGTTCTCGCGGACCTGGATCCGGTCCATTAAAAAAGCCATGGATGAGGCCTCGGAAAAAGGGCAGGCCCGGAAACTGGAAGTCAGGTTCGGCGGCAGATGGATGGAACCGCACTTGCCTTTGAGCAGATGCCTATAAGGCGGTCCATAAAAAAAGGCGAAGTAGTTGTCAGCGAACATTACCGGTTGACCAACAAGGACGGCGAGACAATCACTGTTCTGATAAACTCCCCGCCTGTTCGGGATGCAAACAAAACCATCATCCGGGGGGTGGCTGCCTGGCAAAACATCGAGCCCTTGAAGCAGGCCGAGGACAATCTGCGCAGATCCAGGAATGCAGCAAAGCATGCCATGGAAAAGGCAGAGGAAAGGCGGCGGATTCTTGAGGCCATACTTGTTGGCATACCCGAAGGCATTGCCGTGCTTGAAGCCCCGGACGGGGCGCTTCGGCTCATGAGCCGTTATTATGAAAATTTTATCGGCGCATCCGGGGATGTGCTCCACGGCACGAGCCTGGAAAAACTGATCCAGCACTATTCGGCGTTGGAAAGCAACGGCGGCGAGCCGGTACCCCTTGAGCAAACCCCGGCCTGGCGGGCCCTGCATAAAGGAGAGGTGGTTATAAACGAGGAATGGGCGGTGGCCAGGCCTGATGGCTCGCAATCGGTTGTTTCAATGATCGCCTCTCCGGTTTTAAACCACCACGGCGAAATCACCCATGCGGTGACAAGTTTTCGCGATATTACAAAAAGCAAGGAAATGGAGGCCGCCCTGCGGCGCAGGGAGTTTGAATTCCGCACTCTGGTGGAAAATTCCCCGGATCTTATATTGCGGGTTGACCCGCAGATGCGCTATCAGTTTGTCAATTCGCCTTATGAACGTATGACTGGCATATACAGGGAGCGGTTTTTAGGCAGAACCAGCAGAGAGCTGGATCTGCCCGGGCAATATTGTGCCCTTCTTGAGCAAGGCGCGGCAAAGGCCATGGGCAGCGGCCGGGAAATAAACATGGAATTTGCTTTCCGCGGGCTGTTTGATCAGCGGCTTTTCTGGGGCCGTATCATTCCGGAATTTAAGCCCGACGGAAGGGTCAGAAGCGTTATGATGGTTGCCAGGGATATCACCGAGCGCAAAAAGGCTGAAGAGCATATCCGGTATTTGAGTTTTCACGACAGTGTAACAGGTTTGTACAACAGGGCCTATTTCGAAGAGGAAGCTCAGAGGCTTGACACCGGGCGCAGCCTGCCGGTAAGTGTCATCATCGGGGACTTAAACAACCTCAAGCTGGTCAACGACACCTTCGGCCATAACGAAGGTGATCTGCTTTTAAATACAATTGCCGATATACTGAGAAAGATCTGCAGAAACGAGGATATTATCGCAAGGTGGGGGGCGATGAATTTGCCGTTATTCTTCCTTCAACACCTGCGGCAACTGCGAGCGATATCTGTGCCAGGATCAAAAGAAAGGCTGAAGCAAGCTGCAATGCCGCAATTGCACCGAGCATTGCTTTGGGCTTTGCGGAAAAAACCGCGCCTGAGGATAATATCTCTCAGGTTATAGGGGAGGCCGAGGAGCAGATGTATGAAAACAAGCTGGCTGAAAGCCGCAGAAACCAGGAGATCGTCTTGTCCTCGCTGATGCGCCGGGTGCGGGCCAAATGGCCGGATCTGGACAATCATTTGAAGCGCGCTGATGAACTGGCCCGGGGATTTGCAAAACATCTCGGGTTTTCAGACAGCCAGATGGAGGATTTGGTTTTGTTTATCAGCCTCCACGATATAGGAAAGGCTGTGGTGCCAGATTATCTGTTTTGCAAGCCAGAACCGCTATCTTCTAGCGAGAGGGAGATGGTCAAGCGGCATCCGGAAGCAGGCTATCGGATAACAAAAACCTTCGGTGAAACCGCCAGAATCGCAGAAGCCATTTTAAGCCAGCGGGAATGGTGGGATGGCACCGGTTATCCAAGGAGGTTGAAAGGTAAGGAAATCCCCTTTATTTCAAGGGTTTTTTCAATAATTGACACATATGACACCATAACTCATGACAGGCCCTATGACCGGGTTTTTACCCGGCAGGAAGCGCTGGCCGAGCTACGGCGGTATTCGGGGAAACAGTTTGATCCGAACCTTGTAGAAAGCTTTATATCCTTTGTATCAGCATGATCAGCATGAGTTGACAGAAGCGTCGCGTATTGTATCGAGCAGCTCCTGTTTGTCGCCGTTTTTCTTTAGATACTGGCGGCCACCGGCCTGCCGGATTGCTTCGGCCTGATCGGCAGCATCAAACATGGACAGCCCGATGATCCGGATATGCGGCATCTCTGCATTAATAATGCGGGTGGCCTCAATTCCGCTCATTTCCGGCATACTTATGTCCATAAGAATAACATCCGGGTTGAGTTCCCGGGCAAGCTTCACAGCCTCGTTTCCATCCGAAGCCTCGCCTGTGACATGGATGTCGTCGTAGTTGGACAAAAGCATTGCAAGCCCCTGCCGCATTACGGAATGATCATCTGCAAGCATGACTTTTAAAGGCAAATCTGTCGGTTTTTCCGGCTGGTCACCGGCCGGTCCGGTCTTGCCCTGAACCTGAATGGTCTCCGGGGGTGTCATATCTGCACATGCAGGCCCGTCGTGATTCTCCACCACCAGGCAAACCGCCATTAGATCCCCAACTTTGAAGCTGTGCATGTATGTGCTGTAAGAGATTTTCTCTTCGCCTGCCGGATTAAAGCAAAACCGGCCCGAGGTCTGCTCCTGCTGATAAGCCCCTGCAAGAAGCTCATATAGACGGTCATGGTCATCTTTTTGAACCATATTAATTATGCTTGCCCCTATAATTTGTTCATGCGGGGTGTTTGCAATGTCTGCAAACCGGCGGTTGCAGTAAAGGATCTTGCCGTCTTGCGAGACAACGACCATTGCCTGCCGGGAGTCTTCGCCCTGCTGAAAAATTTCGGTTCCTGAGCCCTTATTGTTTTCTGTCATGATATTTCAATATGGTTGATCGGGCATAGGCATAGGCTGCGCCGGGCAAATTTCGGGCGCTTTTTTCTTAAAGTCTGAAAAGTACCTCAAATTCAATAAATTATACCAGGCATTGGATTGCGTGTAAACTGTTTTTTAAAGACACGATTTTTCAGTGACAGAGCTTTCTTCTGCAATCGGTCATAACAGCTTGCATCTTTGGTATTTTTTTGCTTTCATGCGCTGATAGTTCAGGATAACTGCTTATTTTTGAAATCATGTCACCTGCGGCAAGGTTGTCTCGGGAAAGTGAGGGATTTGCATTGAACGCCTTTTTTACCTGGATTGATGCCATACCCGCTATTGCGCGCGTTGGGCTGATCTTCGTCTTGGTCCTGTTGATTATTAAACGCAACTGGTCGTTGGGCAGTGCCTTTATAACAGGATCGCTTTGCATGGGTATTGTTTTCGGCATGGGACCAATGGCTATCGCCCGTTCAGTGTGCCTGGCGCTGGTGCATCCCAAAACACTGAGCCTGGCCGTGGTGGTCTCGTTAATTCTGGTGCTCAGCCACGCCCTTGAGAATTCAGGCCAAATGACCCGTATGCTTGATAGATTCAAAGGATTGATCCGAAACCCGAAGGTGAACCTGGTTATTTTTCCGGCATTGATCGGATTGCTGCCAATGCCGGGCGGGGCAATTTTCTCAGCGCCCATGGTAAAAACGCTGGGAGAGGAGCACCGGCTGTCACCGGCTCATTTGAGCTATATCAATTATTGGTTCAGGCATATCTGGGAATATTGGTGGCCCTTATATCCCGGGATTTTGTTGACCACGGCATTGGCAGACGTAGATCTGTGGCGGCTGGTGGCTTTTACGGGACCCTTGACCGTCGTTGCCATGGCTGCCGGGTATTGGCCGCTTCGTGGCTTGGTTGTCACACCTGAAACACCTTTATCCCGAACAGCGGCCCTGCCGTTTTTCAAAGAGCTGATGCCCATTGTTTTTGTAATCGTGTTCGGACTGATTTTCGGCTTGATCTTTTCTTCGCTCTTTTCCCAGCCCTTGCTTTCAATCGCCAAGGAAAGCGGCCTTATCCTTGCTTTGCTGGCTGCCCTGTTTTGGGTGTGGCGGGCAAATCGCGTGGATTGGAAATCCCGCTGGGCAATTGTCAGAAACCCGGCTCTTGTTAAAATGGTCTATATGGTGGCCGCAATATTGATTTTTAAAGGCATTCTGGAAGACAGCCAGGCAGTGGCTCAAGTAAGCCGGGAAATGCTTCGCTGGGATATACCCTTATTGCCCATAACCATGTTGCTGCCGTTTCTCGTTGGCGGAGTGGCTGGCATCACTATCGCTTTTGTGGGTACCACCTTTCCGATTTTAATCTCATTGATCTACACGCTTGGAAACCAGGCCATGCTGCTGCCGTATCTGATGCTGGCCCTGGCAAGCGGTTTTGCCGGAGTACTTGTATCACCTCTGCACCTTTGTTTTCTCCTGTCAAACCAGTACTTCCGCACAACACTTATGCCGGTTTATAAAATCATGCTGGTGCCGCTGCTCTCTCTGCTGATCAGTGCTGTAATTTATTTTGAGGTGCTGAGCTATTGGATAGATTGACTTTTGTAAATAAAGAATCTGCAAGCTCGACATTAACAATAGGGGCTTTACAGGCCTGCCTGTACCGGCTATTATATATTGTATCAGAAAAGCTGCATAAACATGGAGGGGGCCATGAACGACAGGGGAGTATCAATTCTTGACAGACCGGAAGTGTTAAGCATCCTTTTTCATCCCAGACCCGCGCCTGCCTCAGGGGCGCCTGATGGCGCTGAAGACATTGAGGTGCCTACATCAGACAGCGCAACTTTGAGCTGCAGGTTTTACAAAACCGCACCGGAGCTGCCGCACATCCTGTTTTTTCACGGAAACGGCGAGATTGCAGCAGACTATGATCCCCTGGGACCTGTATACAATGAATACGAGCTTAATTTTCTGGTGGCCGACTACAGGGGCTACGGCAAAAGCACCGGAGACCCTGGTGTGGCAAACATGCTTTCAGACGCGCATGTTATATTTGATGCTGTTTTAAAAAAACTGGAGAAGGAAGACAGAACCGGTCCTTTGTGGCTTATGGGCCGATCTCTGGGAAGTGCGCCCGCGCTTGAACTTGCATATGCAAGACCGGCCGATTTTTCCGGTTTGATAATTGAAAGCGGATTTGCCCACACCGTATCACTGCTGATGCATCTGGGACTTGATGTTAGATCAATGGGCATAGAAGAATCATCTGTGTTTTCCAATGCTGCTAAAATAGCAGACTATAACGGCCCGATGCTGATCATGCACGCTGAACACGATCACATAATTCCGCTGGATCACGGAAAAACCCTTTATCAAAGCTGTGCTTCAGGCTTAAAGGACATGGAGGTTGTCAAAGGAGCGGACCATAATACTATTATGTTAGTGGCAGGACACGGCTATTTCAGGCGCATCAGGGATTTTATAAGTCAGACTTTGACGGCAAAGTAAAAAGCCTGGTTAAGGAGTGCTATTGGAAACAGCAAATAATAGGGTTGAAATTTTTGCTTTCTGCGCGGAGCAGATGTCCGGACTTAAAGCCGCAATAAGGTCTGCCGGACGGGATCTTGCAAAAGGTATCGATATTTCGGTTTTAGGGGAAAAGACCCGCAGTGAATTTGATTCAGATTCCTGTTTCCGTCTGCTCGCTGTAGCGCCGAATAGCGGGGAAATCCCGGGTCTGCTTGACAATGCGTCAGACCGCCTTGAAAACCTCCCCCTGGAAAACCAATCGCTTGCTCCGGGACTTTTCTTCGGAAAAAATCCGCCTGACGGAAAACTCGCATTCGTGTTTCCGGGTCAGGGCAGTCAGTATCCTTTCATGGGCTTTTGTCTGAAAAACGCGTTTGAAGAGGCTGCAAAGGTTATAAATGCAGCTGAAAAGGCTTTTTCACGCAAACCCTCCCTGATGTCTTACCTGTACCCGCAGGGTAAAATCCCGGCAAAACCAGCCGGTGCCGAGGCTGGCGCACTTCAGAAAACCGATGTTGCCCAGCCTGCCATAGGCACAATCAGCTTGATGATGCTGAAAATCCTGCAAAAACACGGTCTTTTAGCAGATGCGGCATGCGGCCACAGCTTCGGGGAACTGACCGCCCTGTGCGCGGCAGAACGTATCAGTGAAAAGGATTTCATGGAACTGGCTGTTAAAAGAGGAAGGCTCATGGCTGCGGCAGGAAAAAAATCAGAAGACAGCGGCGGAATGCTTGCTGTAAGGGCCTCTGCCAAGGCAATAGAGGACCTTATTGAAAAACACGGGGCTGACGTGGTGCTTGCAAACCGCAACAGCCCGAATCAGGGCGTAATCTCAGGGCCCTTGAATGAAATTGAAAAAATGCAGAAAATTTGCCGCGAAAACCGCATAGTATCAGCCAGACTTCCGGTTTCAGCCGCCTTTCACTCCAGGCTCGTAATGGATGCGGCAGAGCCGTTTAAGGAAATTGTAAGCAAAACGCCTTTTTTACCGGGCAGAATACCGGTTTACTCAAACACCACCGCCGGGCCCTACCCTGAAAATCCCGACAGCGCCCGCGCACTGCTTGGCAGCCACCTTACTCAGCCGGTAAATTTTATTGATGAAATAACCAACATGCATAAAGCAGGGGTAAGCACGTTTCTCGAAGTCGGCCCAAAGGCTGTTTTAACTGGTCTTATAAAACAAATTCTCTCAGACCAGCCGCATGCCGCGTTTTCCGTAGACAGTTCAGCGGGCAAACAGCCCGCCCTTTTTGATCTTGCCGCGGCCATGTGCCGGACAGCGGCGCTCGGCTATGTGGTTGAGCTTGAAAAATGGCCAGGTGCAATTCTTTAGTATCAACTATCTTTGGGCAGGATGCTTCCTGTATAAATAATCTCCGGGTTGCCCTGCCTGGAGATCACAAGTCCCCCGTCCTGGGAAAGACCTTGAATTTTCGCTGTATAAGCCTCGCCATCGCTTTTTCTTATTGTTACGTTATCACCTTTCCAGGCCAGGCGGCGGTTGAGAATCTCCACGAAAGCCTCCGGGGCTATTGTGGTTATCAGATGATAAAATCTGCTCCGGCCGGTTTCAGCCAGTCTGAGCCAGAATTCAAGGGGTGTGATTTTAAATCCCGATTCATAAAGACTTGCAGCAGGTACCGCATACATATCCCTGAGGCCTTGTTTTGGCGGCGCAAAAGCAAGATTAAGACCAATTCCTACTATCAGGCGCCCTCCCCTGTTTTCCACCAGAATACCACATACTTTTTTATTGTTTACTAGCAGATCATTGGGCCATTTTATGCGCACCTCGGCACCAAAGGATTCAAGCGCCGCCGCTGTCAGCTCTCCTGCCAGAAGAGACGTCATGGGATTCCAGCCGGGAGCGGCGTTCTGTATTTTTCCGGGTTCAGGCCAGTACCAGGATAAATAGAGATTGCCAGGTGGTGAAATCCAGGTGCGCTCTCTTTGCCCCCTGCCCTGTTTCTGTTCCGTCGCCATGAGGCTCTCCCAGGGGGAAAGATCGAGTGCATCAATTAAATAACGCAGCCCGTCCATTGTGGACAAACATCTGCCGCAGATCAGGGAGGCTGAATTTCCGGCTGCAGCCTCAGAGCGCCAGGCCGACATTACCGCATCCGGAGCGGTTTTATCAGGGATAACGGTTTTTGACCATGGACCAAATCGTCTTGCGTCATCTGCCCAGGCCGGATGAGCCGCTGAAAGCTCTTCCGGATCCAGGCCGTCAAAAAGTCCGTTTTTTGGTTCTGCGAGAATATATATTGCCGGTTCCATTAATATTGCCTTTTACGATTCTTTTCAAAAATAGCTGCAGCCATCTTATTTGATAAAAAATCCGGTATTTGTCAAGCATATTGTACGAAAACCGCCAATTTCAGTCCGGACTATCTGTTCATTGGACAAGAAACCTTAAAGGATTATTTTAAAATAAAAATCAAACCAAAAGAAATTATTACCAAAAACAAAACCGGAGAAAAAGCAATGCTTGGCAAAAGTTTCTTTAAAATCGCTGTTCTGGTTATTATTAGCTTTGCAGCAATTACGACATTCGGGCAGAAAGGAGCAGCAGCCATGGAAGTATCCGAGGAAAAAATCATCAAGCTTCCCGAACCTGAACATGACAGTTCCACTTCTCTTGAACAGACGCTTTTAAAACGCAGGTCCCAACGATCATATGCAGAAACCCCGCTTTCCTTAAAGGAAGTCTCCCAGCTACTGTGGGCGGCCCAGGGATTCACAAACAAACAGGGGTTTAGAACGGCTCCTTCAGCCGGTGCACTCTATCCACTGGAAATTTTTGTGGCGGCAGGCAATGTGCAGGATCTTAAACACGGAATATACAGATATCTGCCAAAAGCTCACAGCCTTAGGCCCGAAATTGACGGAGACAAAAGAAAAGAGCTATGGTCTGAAGGGCTCCGCCAGTCACCAATAAGGCAAGCGCCCGCGGTTTTTGTGATTACCGGTGTATTTGACCGGACCAGGAGCAAATACGGCAAGAGAGGACAGCAGTATGTTTTTATGGAAGCCGGACATGCAGCCCAGAATCTGTGCCTTCAATCGGTAAGTCTCGATATTGGTGCAGTTACCATAGGCGCTTTTAATGACTCCGGAGTGGCCCGTATTCTCGGACTGGATAAAAACACGACCCCTCTTTATCTGCTGCCTGTAGGGAAAAAAGATTAAGCGGGTCAGTTTATTGTGCGCATTCTGTCATGCAGCCTTCTTGCACGCAGGCAAAAAGCCTCCAGTTTTGCCTCGATAAGCTGGGGGAAGGGAGATCCGTCGCTTTCAATCGCTAAAAACGGCAGAGATTCATGGTCTGAAAGTACGGCTTCCATGTAGTCTTCTCTGTTGGGAATACCAAGCTTGTCGCGCCTTGTCATAACCTCGCTTAAAATTGACTCTGATATCCTGTTTGGCATGCACCCGAACGGGCCTATAGCAATAACCCCGCAGACCTCGGAAGCTATTTCAGTCAGGGCCGCACCCACTGTAAGAATGGCCTCTCCGCCAAGCCTGGGGGAAATATAGGAAGATGCATTTTCAATCAACGACTGCACCTCAGAGGAAGTGCTGTGGGAGAGGCCTGATTTTGCAAGCGTGCTTGATATCCTTTTTTCATAGCGGTCAAGGAAAATTTTCCGCAGTTTGAATTTAAGACGCTGGCCCAGAGACATCTGCGACCATTTTTCCGTGTCTGTCTCAATGCAGTAATCCGTATATCTGATCCATTCAGAAACCGGGGAGCAGATCGCTGCAAAGCCCTTTTGCGCCAGCTTTTCGGTAAGATACTGCCTTGACAGCGAATCGCGCCTGACAAAAATTTCGCCTGTTATCAGTATTGTCGGAACATCATACGGGTTTCTTTTCATTGGTATGGCTGAAAAAGCCTCGGCGGTTTCCTCAAGGCGCTCCATTATCTGCCTGAATCCTCCGTTTCTCATGGCCCCGACAATGAGTTCCCAGCGGGATTCGAAAAGCTTCGTTGCAGAGTCTGTATCCTTTGCATTTGCAAGCAGCATGGAGCGTATGTCTTCCATAAAGTCCGAAATCACAAGGGCCCACCAGGCTTTGTAATAGTTGAGCTGCTTTTCAAGACCAAAATAGGATCTCTCGGAAGTAAGCGAGAAAATCGCAACATCCTTTAATTCCAGACGGCGCACAAGATCTCCCATAAAAACCGCATACTGACCAAAACGACAGGGTCCGGAAGCTGTAACCATGAAATAGACAAGTATCTCGTCATCACGCTTCTTGTTGTAGGCATAATTAAGAAGAGCGCCGGTTGTCAGGATAAGCGGCAGGCACTCCTTGCATGAAGTGTGCGCCCTTCCCAGTTTTAAGACATTTTCGTCGGCCGGCGGGTGCGGGGCCACGTGAAAACCTGATGCTTCAAAAGCAGCTGCCACCAGTTCCGTGCCGAGCCTGCCCATGGAAGGTATCAAAAAGGTGACCCTGGGATCTGTCAGGGGCAGTGTCCGGCCTTCGGAGGTTTTTACCATGGATGTGCCGTTTTCCATAAACGTATATGCCGGAATAAAGGGCTGCCGGTCCCGGGGCTGCTTTTTTGCAAGCAGCAGCTGGCGGTATTCTGCCACTATATCCAGAAAAGCCTCAATGCGGGTTTCAATGCCCGCATCCGCGGTGTGGCTGTCAAGTTCCAGGGTCAAAGACGGCTTTCTGTCCATCACATCCCTGAAATAACCCACCACAAAAGAATCCGGGCCGCAGGAAAAATTGGTGATATATGTGCCGAAAAGCCGGGGATTCCTTTTTACGAACCTTGCAGCCTTCAATATCATCTGGCCCATGCCCCAGTACATGTGTGGCTTTGATTCTTCCGGCTCCAGGGGCAGAAAATCCATGGGAATCACATAAACTCCCCGGGAGGCGAGCTTATGGGGAATGCCCATGTGGGCCTCTTCCACCATTCCGTTATAAGGCCTGGAAAAAATAATCACTCCGATTTTATCAGGATCAGAGTCTATTTTTTCAAGGGCTGCCTGCCCTATCTGCTTCATTTCTTCAAAACAGGCTATCTGACTCTGTTTAGCCGCTTCAAATGCGCTTTCCGCGGTTTTGCGGTCCACTCCCATTTCAAGCGCGCATTCAACAAGAGGCTCCCTGGCTTCGTCCAGGCTGCGTGTCATATCTATAAAAGGAAACAGAAGTCTCGTGCCCTGTTGCTTTAATTTATCCAGGCTCGCGCGAAAAGTGGTGGAGAGGTAATAGGGTTCTGCCTGGACAATCGGACATACCTGTGCATCCGGAAGGCCGTTTTCAACGGTAATGGCTCTTACATGGGGCATAAACAGGAATTCGGGCGGATTTTCATCATTTATCAAAGAATAAAAATAGCCGTGCGACAGTTCAGCAGGAAAGCAGAAAGCAGCGTTTCTCATATCAATGCCTTCGGCAGCCGGCACCCGGGAGAGCTCGATCTTATAACCAATACCTGTGAAAAAATTGGAATAAAGGGGATAATAAGTATTTGTCAAAAAACTCTTGTTGATACTTACCCTGCCCTTCGGCTCCTGGATATCACTGTCATTAGAGCCATATTTATCAAAAACCAGATGTTCGCGTTTTTTGACAAGATCAAGAGCCTTTATATCATATTCAATATTGTAGCGCAGGTTATAATATCTGTTGCAAGCGCCGCCGAACGGATATTTTTTGCCTTCAAGCTCGACAACAGAGATTTCGCACCTGCGGTCGCATTTCTCCTTGCCGCCCTTGCAGATAAAAGACTTTTTGTAGATAACTTCTCTGTTGGCAAGACTTTTTAAATCAAATTGTTTTTTCTGCATCAGGCCCATATTGATGCGTTTTTTGATCTCCAGGGCAACGCCGAACGCTCCCATGAGACCGGGTTCGGGCGGCACGATAATCGGCTTTGCTGACAGGGCTGCCATGGCCAGCGGCACGGCCCTGTTATAACATACCCCGCCCTGCATAAAGACTTTGCCGCCTACAGGGCGGTTGCCCTTAACCCGGTTTATGTAGTTCATGCATATGGAATAGACCAGCCCTGCTATGATGTCCTCGTGGGCCACTGCCTCATGCACGGCTGTTTTAATGTCAGAAGAGATAAATGCGGCACATTGATCATTGAAATTGGGTGGATTTTCCGCCTTAAGGGCCACGCCGGCTATGGATTCCACATCCACGCCCAGGGTTTCTTCCGCGGATTCTGCGAGAAAAGATCCTGTTCCTGCCGAACATGCCTCGTTCATGGCATAATCCGAGGGTACTCCACTGGTGATATATGTATATTTGGCATCCTGGCCGCCGATTTCAAAAAGCGTATCCACTTCGGGATCAAAATGCACTGCTGCGGCTGCATGGGCTACAATTTCATTTATCACCCCGTCGGTAAGCGCGTGAAGGCCTGCAATCTGGCGTCCTGATCCGCAGACCCCCAGTCCGGTAATTGAAATGTTCTCAGGGTTTACCTTTTGTTCGACCTGGTTCAAAAGCTCCCGGTAACAGGCCCGGGAGGCCCCCACTGGATCACCGTGCGTATAAAGATATATGGATGCTGCAATTGCGTCATCAGCTATACGAAGCAGAACAGCCTTGGTTGTTGTTGAGCCGACATCAAGGCCGAGAATGTACTCGTCGCCTTCTCTGGGTTCTGCCTTGTTTATGTGTTTAAAAGTCACCCTGTCTTCATAGTCCCTTAGCCTGGGCAGGGTATCAAAGGAAACCGCGCCCTTTACAAACAATTCCTCTTCCTTGACAGGCAGGGAAGTTGCAGGGTTGTCTGCAGCCCACAGGGCTGCGCCCATGGCCTCGAAATAAGGCGCTTGGTCAGGCACGATCAGGCCGGGAATCGCCTGTTCCAGATAATCGGTCATCATGCGGTTTTTAGATGAACCGCCCACAATCATTATATTTTTCTTTTCAACGTGCTTTAAAAGCTCCAGGATCTTGTTTGCCATCATCCGGCAGAGCCCTGCCGTGACCCTGGATTTGGGAATTCCCTTGTTTATTGCATGAGTGCAGTCTGATTTGCAGAAGACCGAGCACCTTCCGGAGACCTGGTACGGAGTTTCAGTGGCAGACCAGTGAGCTGCCTCTTCCAGGCCAACGCCCATGCGCCTTAGCTGCTGCATGAAAAATTCACCAGTGCCTGAGGCGCACTTGTTACCAGTAAGCACGTTTTCAATCCTGCCCCTTTCATCAAGCACATAAACCATAAAGGTCTCGCCGCCTGCAGACACTATTGCAGGGCAGTTTATACCCTCGGGCCTGACCTGCCGGTAGGCATATTCAACCGCTTCAGGCTCCGGGATCGTAGTGAGATTCACAAATTCTCGGAAACGCCTGCCGGTTGCAACAATTCTTTTGCATTGATCCGCGTTGAAATCCCTGAGCATCGACTTTAAAGTACTTCTGGGATCTCCTCCATGGGGGCTTGTCGAGGTCGAAATTATCTCGGGCGGCAAGTCGCGATCAGATATCCTGAGATGCACAATAGAAACCGTGGATGCGCCAAGGCATATGCCCATTGTATCCATGGTTTCAGCCTCGGTTTGAGTTGCGTGCAGGGTGTCTGAGCTGGGCTCCTTCATGGTAGATTTCCATCGTATTTGACGTTGGGAAGAAACGGATACACCAATCCGACTATATGTTGAACTGCCCTTCCAGATTCTTATAAAAAAATATAGTAACCAATAAATACAATCATGTCAATCAGTCAAGCAGGGACAACACAGATGTTGACTTTTAATTCAGGATGTCGGAAGCTATGCCTGAAACCGGCTTAAATGAGGCCGGTATTACATACCATTACAGCCGGAAGGAAATCTTTGATGGCGGAAAAAGACATAACAAATGAAACATGGGTATATGTGGCTGTGGAGGATCCGGGCAGGCATGAAAAATTCATGGGCCTCTATGATGAAAAAACAAGGCTTTCATATATACCTGCCTTTAAGGAAAAGGAGGCCGCCCTTGCCTGTATGCTGAATCTTCCCCGCAGGGAAGGAAAAAAATACGAGGTGCATGCCATAATGCTCGACCATCTGGCAGAAGATGCACGCAATAACGGATTTCTGATTTTCATGCTGGATGCAGAAGGCCGTATACTGGAACAGATTGAACCATAATGCGGCCATGGATTGCTCCGGGATAAATCAGCCGGGGGGCAAGCCCCTAAACGATTCCCGAATCACCCGGAGTGTAAAAATCCATCCACCTGTGCTCCCTGGATTAATGCCTTGTCATAAGTGGTTTTATTATTGACGCAAACCCTATTCATTGATATATATGGAAGATTAAAACCAGGAACGCTGCTCAACTCGAAATAATTAATAAAATCATCTGTTGGCACGGAGTCCGGTATGAAAAATGTCGGTGTCTTATTGTCAGGATGCGGTGTTTATGACGGCTCTGAGATTCACGAAACCGTAATAACCCTTCTGGCCCTGGAACAAAACGGCGCCAGCACGGTGTGCATGGCCCCTGACATCCCCCAGCATCACGTGGTCAATCATTTTACAGGCCAGCCCACTGAAGAGACAAGAAATGTCCTGGTGGAATCCGCACGCATAGCAAGAGGGGAAATTACAGATATAAAACACGTCCGCACCGTGGATCTGGATGCTCTTATCATTCCCGGCGGTTTCGGTGCGGCAAAAAATCTCAGCGATTTTGCTATCAAAGGCAAGGATGCAGAAGTACATCCAGAGGTTAGACGACTGATAACTGAAATGGCGGATGCCAAAAAGCCCACAGGGGCGCTTTGCATATCTCCGGCAGTGCTGGCAAAGGTGCTCGAGGACCGACATCCGCAGGTAACAATAGGCAATGACCTTGGAACGGCAGAGGCAATCGAAGCCATGGGCGGCAGCCATACAGTATGCGAAGCAGGATCAATTCACGTGGATACTGAGAACAAACTTATCACAACACCGGCCTACATGATAGGCTCGTCCATAAGCGATATTGCCGAAGGCATTGAAAAACTGGTCAAAAAAGTTCTGGATATGGCTTAACCCGCCCTGGCAAGAGCCGGCTGGCTGATTTCAGTGGCTGATTCATTCAGTCAGGCAGTGTATCATAAAAATAGCGCATGGCATCGGATCTTGAAATAATACCCACGATTCGATCCTTTTCCACAACAGGCAGCCGGCCGATATCATACTTGACCATCAGTCTGGCTGCATGCATTGGGCTGCGGTCCGGGGCAATGGTAATATTTTTCGTGCTCATAAAAGCTTTGACCGGCGAGTTGAACTGGGAAGGCTTTTTCAGCTTTTTAAAATCCCTTCTTGAGATGATTCCTTTTAATCTGCTGTTGTCTATGACCGGCAGTCCGGTACACCCCTTTTCCTCTAAAACCCTGGATACTTCAGACATGGTAGTATCACTTGTAACATGGATTACCGGCGATGACATGATATCTCTGATCTGGACTGAACTTTCCTGATTTCCGCGTAAAAGTTCAATTATCCATTGCTTCAGCGACACTGGATTTGCGGATTTGAGAAGCGCAGAGCCTGCTCCGGGATGACCGCCGCCCCCCATGCTTCGCATTATGGAACCTATGTTAATGTCGCTTACAGCGCTGCGCCCAATTATTATGCATTTTCCGTTTTCCCTGTGAACAAAGATGCCCACTGCAACATCCACGTTAACAATCTCGCGGTACATATGCACGACCTGGGAGAGGTTGTTTACATGCCCTTGAATCCCGGCGATGTTGATGCTTACAGTGTAATTATTTATTTTTTTCCGGGTTGCATTTTTAAGCATCTCAAAAAGGATATCTTTCTGTCTTTCCCCGTATGCAGGCTGCAGAAAGGTACGCAGGATGCTTAAATCCGCCCCTTGTTCAAGAAGGTAACCCGCAGCATGAGCATCCTCAGGTGTTGCTGACGGGAAGGTCAAATTGCCGGTGTCTTCATATAATCCGCAGAGAAAAAGGGTCGCCTGTATGGGGGAAATCCGGATTTTGCCTTCCTTTAATGAACGAAGCATGAGCGTTATGTTTGCCCCGATTTTCTCCTGACACTTCCATGACGCGGAAATGTCACTGTCAACATCGTCGTGATGGTCCCAAACAAAAATCTCCAGGCCTGGTTTATCCCTGAGCTGTCTCATTTTTTCAAGCCTGGACCATTTGTTTGTATCCACCACTATCAGCCTCTGCACCTCTGCAAAAACAACCTCATCATCGCCTGCCAGTTCGAACATATCCTTGTGGATTGAAAGAAAGGCCTTGACGTTCGGATTAATGGCTTTGGGTAAAACCGCCAAAGTGCCGGGATAAATAAGGGGGGCTGCAACCAGTGAGGCCAGGGCGTCGAAATCGGTATTTTTGTGGGTAGCTGCTATTTGCATCAAACAACCGGAAATTGATTGAATTCAAAAATAATAACAAGGCGTAATTATCCGCTTTTTACAGGTCACTACTCTATGACAGATTCAAGCCTTTTTTCAACAGTTTTCAGCCATAGTGCGGAATTTGTCTTGCATATTAAAAATATTAGGTGATATCGTTTGATGGCACCGTAAAAAGTCCAATATCTGCGTTACGCGCAATTTTTCAGAATTTCACGTACGGCTAAGTACGCTGCATTCTTCAAAATTGCGCAAGCCTTGATCTTGAACTTTTTACGGCGCCATCTAAAATCAGACTTTTTACGAGAGCATCATCGTTTAGATAACAGGAGAAAATATAAATCCGGCCCGCAAAATACACGACATGCGGGCAAAGGAATAAATGTTTATTTTTCGCAGACCTTAGTACAGGAACAGTGCATGGATTATATTCGCAATTCATCCGGTTCAAATCCCGCCGGGTTGAAAAAGAAGGGCGAAGCTACGCTGTTAAACCGCCGTCTGATCGACACAGAATTTGAAACCGACTCTGTGCGGGAACAAAAAGATCTCAGAAAAAACAGGCTTATAAATATTTTAAACCTGCGGCATTTCAAAAACCAAACTATCCTTATACATTTTTCGCATACTCAAACACGGCGCAGCCTGGTGCTTGAAGCCATTTGCCAGCCCTGCTTCGGCAAATACCTTGTTTGTCTGTGGTGTAATCCTGAGAATTTTCCCGGTGAGCCGGGAAAATACCAGTTAAGCGGTTTTTCGTTTTCACACGGCATTGACCTGATCCGTGCGGATGCAACACTCCGTGCAGCAAGCAAAAAAGGCATCTGCCTTGTGCTGCCCCAAAAGGCTAAAATCGAATCATCACGTATGTCTATCCGGTATGAGTGCAAAGCCATCCATGCCAGACTTCTGCAGAACGGAGTGATTTTTCCGGGCATACTAAAGAACTTCAACGCCTCGGCATTTTGCGTGGTCCTGTCTTTATCACCAGATAGTCCACCAATCCAGTGGTTAAATACAGACAACACTGTGACCCTGCTGCTGGAATCAGAAAAAAGCGCTCTTTATTCCGCGGAATGCAGGATATTAAAAAGCATCCGGCGCAGAGATGAAGATGTTTTTATCCTCGAGCCGGTAAAAGACAGCATCCAGCGCTTTGCCCCAAAAGAGTACAGAAGCAGACGGGTTAAAGTCTCACCGTCACCGGATATTGTTTTTAAGCACCCATTTACAGGTCATCTGGTTAATCTCAAGGCAATCGATATTTCAGGTGCGGGCATATCAGTAAAAGAAACCAGAAAAGCCGCAGTAATGATTGCAGGCCTTATAATTCCGGAATTGACAATCAATTTTGCAAATGCCTTCAGTATAAGATGCAAGGCCCAGGTGACCTATACTCGTTTGCTTAAAAATGAGCAGGACAATGAATACATCAGATGCGGCATAGCCTATCTCGAGATGGAACCAAATGATCATGTCCGTCTGATGGCCATGATTCATCAGGCGGAAAACACGCACTCATACATATGCAATCCTGTTGATCCCGAGGTGCTCTGGGACTTTTTCTTTGAAACCGGTTTTATCTATCCCAAAAAATACGCCTTTATCCTTCCATATAAAGAAGAGATCAAAAGAACCTATAACAAGCTCTATAACTGCCAGTCCGAGGTGACAAGGCATTTTACCTGGCAGAATAACGGCAGCATTGTGGCACACCTTGCCATGCTGCGTTTTTACGAAAAGACATGGATGATCCATCATCTTGCAGCCAGAACAGAAAACAGCTCTGGCGCCGGCACTGAGATGGTGGACCAGATAGGCTCCTTTGCCTATGAAACCCACAGACTGGCATCTTCACAGATGTCTTACCTTATATGCTATTACAGGCCGGAAAACCGTTTTCCGGCACATTTTTTCGGCAATGCAGCAAAACAGATCAGCAACCCCGATGCATGCTCTGTGGATGAGTTCGCCTATCACCATACGCGGCTTGCAAATGTGAACAAACGGCTGCCTTATGACTGGAGCCTGTCAAAGGCCGAATATGAAGATCTTTGCAGTTTTAAGGATTTTTATGAAAACCATTCAGGCGGGCAGATGCTAAATGCCCTCGATCTGGCTGCAGACAAATCGGTCCGCACCAGAAGCGATCTATCAGACCAGTATCATGAAATCGGGCTGTGGCGGGAAAGACGGGTATTTGCACTTCGGCGTGATAACGAGGCAAAAGCTGTGATCATGGCCAATATTTCCGATTTTGCCTTAAACCTCTCAGATCTTACAAACTGTATAAGCGTATTTGTCATTGACCAGAATACGCCTTATGAAATCCTTAAAGCGGCGATTTACGCCATGGAAGAATACTATGCGGCGGCTAAAGTCCCGGTACTTGTCTATCCGCTGTCATATGCGGAAAAACAGGGACCGGCCTATGAGCGGGTTTACTGTCTCTGGGCAATGGATATGCAGTATACGGATGAATTTTTCAAAATCTATAATTCCCTGAAATAACGGACTTCAAAAACGTTGGGCCGCGTTTTTGACCTGCCTGCCGCCCTGCCCTGCTCCGGGCTTGTTGTCTGTGTATGTGCGCTGATAATAGCGGATAAAGGCATCGACAACTTGCTCGTCAAAAAAAATATCCGTATTGCGCCGAAGCATTTCAATGGCACTTACCGGCTGCATCGGTATATTGTAGTAGCGGCTGGCGGTCAGGGCCTCGAAATTGTCTGCAACCGCAATAATCCGTGCTCCAAGAGGAATCTCCCCGCCCTTTAATCCCCTGGGATACCCGCTGCCGTCCATTTTTTCGTGATGGGCCCCTGCAATTTCGGGAACCTGCTTTAAAGCCCCTTCGAAGTTAATCTGTTTGAGTATTTCAAGGGTCTTTTCAGCATGGCACTTTATGTGTTCATATTCATTTGCTGTAAGCCGGTCTTTTTTCTTTAAAAGCGAATCGGGTATTCCGATTTTTCCGTAATCATGCAGCAATGCGGCAACCCTTACCACCTCCCGGTATTCCTTGTCCAGTCCGAGTTCTTCGCTGATTCCTGAGGCATATTCAGCAACCCGTTCGGAATGCCCCTTAGTTACGGGATCGCGTGCATCAATGCTTGAAACCATTACCTGAAGAACAGATCGAAGCTGTTTTTCCTTTGCCTCGATATGCTGGGTGTGTCGGATACTGATTCCTATGATATGGGATACCCCAACCAGCAGGCTCATGTCGCTGTGCAAAAGCAGGCGTTTGGACCGCACATTGTCAACCGCAAGCACTCCCATGCTTTCATTGTCACATATAATGGGAGAACATATAAAGGAAATCGCCCCCATCTGCCTGGCAAATTTAATGCTGCGCTCGGAAAGGGAGTCTTCGATCTCATTGACCTCGTTGATCAGAAAGGGCTTCTGCTCACGGAAAGAAACCACAAAAACACCTTTTGATTCAGGCTTATCAAGGCGAAAATCTATGTTTTTTAAAAATTTGTGCTGTTTGTTTGTATAGCCGAACCCGGCTGCAAATCCCAGCCTTTTCCTTTCAGGATCGCACAGCATTATCATGCCCCGGTCATAGTCTAGCCGGGTTTCTAAAACATTTACTATGGCTGCGAGCACATCTTCAAGGTTTGTATACCGGTTGACAACCTGGCCTATTTCCCGGGTAACCAGGGTATTGTTGTAATTAATATCGATCTGGTCCACAAGCTGTTGGCTTGATTCCTGAAGATTCTGCATGGCCACCGCCAGATTTCTTTTATCAAATCGTTCACCGAAAAAGGCCGTGGCAAGAAGGAGCACCAGCAGACCCGACAAAACACTTAATCCATGGGTTACAGGAAGATAAACAATTGAGAGAATGCCGGCAAAAAGAAAAGCCGCAAGCATATAGTTTCGAATCAGCCGGAAATAATCGCCGGCTGATTTGTTCCAGGAAATTATGTAACGGCAAACTCCGTCGCCTTTAAACATGCACTCTGGATGCTCAATGTGAACGACCCGGTTGTTGAAAATATTTAAAACCGCCTCGAAAAATCCTTTGCGGTTTTCACAATGGTAAGGCTTTTCAATGACTCCGTATTTCGGCTTAACAATAATTTCGACCTTGTTGGAGGCGATTTGACTGGATTTGAAAGAAACCGTCCGGGTAAATCCGGCAAAAGTGCCGCCGATCATTTCGTAGAATCTGGCCGGGCTGGAAAAGCTGTGCACATAATACCTGATCGCACCTATGGTTTCCGGCAGGGAGGCATAACGTCCGGCATCCCGTGCAAGGTGCTTGTTGCCGGTAGCAATAACCAGCTGCTCATAGAATCGGTCAACCTGATCAAGACTGAACCAATGGCCCTGATCATCTGCCTCATAAAGCGTAATGCCGGCTTCGGCCAGGGAATCAGATATATTTACATGCGGATATTTTTTCCGGACATATTGAATATAGGTTTTTATAATACGACTGTTGTAAAGGGGAGATTTCGCCAGGGAAAAGTCGCTATCTTGTTTCATAGCATCCGCATTATTTGGAACACCGAAAAGAGGTTGAAGCCTTATGGCCTGAAATTATTAAATTTGTTTTTTTTAGCACATATTCATATATTTGCAAGCGATTTATTTCCTCACTGTCGACTGTGAACGGGGTGCGATCTGGTTCATATACCTTATTGCATCAGGATTGCCGAGTTCTGCAGCCCTGCCTATATCTTCAAACGCCCTTTCACGACTGCCTGACTTTAACAGAACCCACCCGCGGCCGTAGAGATAAAGGCCGTTTTCCGGGTATTTGGAAACAGCCTGATTGATGAAATCCAGGGACTTTTCATATTCGCCTTTCTCGGCATACACCAGCCCCAGGTTAAATGCCGCTTCAGTATTTTCAGGATTCAGATCAACAACCTTTTGGAAACATTCTATTGCCGCATCCTGGTTTCCGTAGGCTGCATAAAGTCCGCCTTTCTCAAACAACTCGCCCGCATCGCTTTCCCGGGAATCTGCGAGGGCATCATAAAAAGGCGAAATCAGGCAGCATGCAATAATCACGATGAAAAACATCGTGGTTTTTACCATAAGTTGCTTGTTCATAATATCCCTCCTCCAAGGTTGATTGAAAAAGAAACGTATTGAAATTCTAAAATATTTTTGCAGTAAAAGTCAACCCGAATCACCGGCTGATCTCAGGCGGCATATCTTTTGCGCACTTTTGTCCAACATGCGTCCAAGGCCGCCGAAAAGCTCCGGGGTGTAACCAAGGGATTTTTCCCAGACTTCTTGATCTTCCATGCAGAAATAAAGCAGAACATCAGGTGCTTTTTCACGTATCCGGTCTATGAAATTTCTGTAAAGCTCTATGCGAAGTGGTTTAAAATACCGCATTTTGCCGTCCATTGCCTTTATAAATTCATTGTAGACAATTTTTGAATCAGGAAAACGCCTGATAACGATATCTTTTAATTCAGGCATAAACCTGAATGATCCAAGACTGATCCATACAATGCCGGCAGGATCAATCCGCTCAAAGAGCATATCCACGACCCGGCCGTAATCCTGTTTGCATCCCGGATACAGAATCATGGGATCAAAATGAAAGGCAAGCGGATACCCGTTTGCCTGGCACTTTTCAGCAGCGCGGATTCGTGCGGCAAGAGAGGCTGTAGCCCGCTCCTGGTGCCTTATTACAGAATCGGTATTCAGGGACCATGCAAGAACGGTTTTTCTGTTATGGCCCGTTTGCGGCAGAGTGTCAACAGCAGCTGTCTTGGTTTTAAGCTCCAGGATCGATGTGTCCTGGCGTGAAAAGCGATCCACCAGCCGTCCTGCAAGCGGGTAAATCCGCTCCCAGATAAGACTGTCAGTAAATTCGCCTGTTCCGATTCTGCCGGTTATATCCTGGCTGAAAAAATCCTCGAGTTCGGTTTCCATTTGTTCGTGATTGGTAAAAAACTGAAGTACCGGAGGATGATAATATGCCTGCAGAATACAGTAAGCACAGTCCATGGAGCAATACGCCCCTATATGCAGGATCCTGTAGCCGCAGCATGTGTAATGCGAAGTGCCTGGACAGCTGCGTATAAACGGTCCTTTATTCCGGCTCAGCAAAAGCACTGACTTGCCGGCGGATTCAGGATCCCGAGTCCCTGATATTGCTTTATAAATCTCCGCAGGAGCTTTTATATAGTCAACAGGGGCTTTGAGCCGCGCTGAAATTTCAACGGCAACCGGATCGTTAGTTGCAGAGGAATCAATATAAATCTGACGTATCTTCAATTTCTCGCTTAATTATAGCTTCCAAATCAGGGTGACGGCATACGCGGCCCAAGGTTTCAGCATGGGAGCAAAGCTGCGCGGCTGATGAAAATCGCAGGACAAATGTATAAACAGTGTCTTCAAAGTAAGCAGGAGGTTTCAAATCCATATCTCCGCCCAGCCCCAGGTTTTTTTTGCGGCGGTGAAATTCGTCTTCCGCGCGGCTGAGCACCGGATAACGGCGTCTGTATATCTCTGATCGAAGCTGTGCCAGGCGGCGGCCGCGGTCAATATCATCAGTATCAAAAATCTCAGAAAATCGACTGCTTTTTAAAATGGAATCTATCGGTATTTCATCCCTGCCGGAAAGATCGCGCAGGCCAGCAAGAATCTCCTTTTGCTGATTGACCGTGGGATGCAATGTTTTAAAAATTTCTGCCACGGCCTGTGCCGAGGAACATGGCAAATCTTCCATGTCAAGGGCGATGTTAAGGGAGATATAATTTCGGCAAACACCCTGCCGGACCGGGGCGGGCATTTTGCAGAGGCGTATGAACTTTTCAACAAGACCGGGAGGCATGCTCAGGCCGGCCGCCTCCAGGGATTTTGAAACTGCTTTATTTGTGCCGGACAAACCATAAACTTTTTCAACAAGACCACACTGCTCCCCCAGAGATAGAGTTCGCGATGATGCGTTTTCTGCAACCGAAACCTGAAAACAATAAATTGCATCAGTTGCAGCCGGAATAATCCGGGCGGGAATCCGCCCCAAATTCAGTCCAATGCATGCTGATGTGCGCCTGAAGCCGGCAACAACACGAAAACCGCCCTTTTTACGGGGCTGTAGAAAAGGGGGGGACAGCAATCCAACGAACCTGATCGATTCTGCAAGGTCTTCAATGCCCAACTGGTCAGTATAAAGATATCTCTGATCAGACAGGTCAATAGAACCGGCATCTATTACCTCTTGTTCAACTTGCATCTGCCTGACTGACAAGGGCCTGTAGCGCCTCTTCGTACTTGCGCTTCGTGTTTTCCACTACTTCGCCGGGAAGCTGAGGAGCAGGCGGGTTTTTATCCCAGTTAACAGAGTCGAGATAATCTCTTAAATACTGTTTATCAAAGCTGTCCTGAGGACCGCCGGGCTTGTAGGCAGCCCTCGGCCAGAATCTGGATGAGTCCGGGGTAAGAATTTCATCTATCAGTATGAGATTATCATTTTCATCAAGGCCGAACTCAAACTTGGTGTCAGCTATAATAATGCCGCTTTTTTCAGCTATTTCAGCGCCCTTATTATATATCTGCAGACTAAGGTCCCGTATTTGTTCGGCGCGTTTTTGTCCGATCAATTCAATTGTATCATCAAAGGTGATGTTTATATCGTGATCACCCAGCTCGGCTTTTGTCGAAGGTGTGAATACAGGCTCCGGCAGAGGATCTGATTCGCGCAGCCCGTCGGGAAGTTTGATTCCGCAAATTTCACCCGCGGCTTGGTAAGATTTCCAGCCTGAACCGGAAATATAGCCCCTTACAACGCATTCGACCGGCAGCGGCCGGGTCTTTTTAACAAGCATGCTGCGCCCCTCAAGAATGTCTGCATACGGGCGACATGCCTCAGGATATTTACTAACATCAGCGGCAATTACGTGATTGTCGATAATCGGTTTCATTACATCGAACCAGAAAAGCGATATCCTGGTCAAGATCCGCCCCTTCTCCGGGATTGGATCGCTCATTATCACGTCAAACGCTGAAATTCTGTCGGTTGCTACCATAAGCAACTTATCGTCCAAATCATAAACATCTCGAACCTTTCCGCGCTTGAACATCTGCAGCTGCTCAAACTGGGTTTCAAAAACAGTCTTTGTCATCAATCTGCCCTCTTTTATTTGTCTTGATTGTTATATTCTTTGATATACTTCTTTAACACAACAAATGCGTCCTGATCCATTTCGCAGAACTCAATGCCGGATTCGAATTTGCCGGACTCGCCGCGAATACAATAAACCACACTTCCCTTGATATCCACAACCTCGTCTCCGATGCCGATTGCCAGCAAAACCACATACCGGGTTTCAATGGGCTCATGGGTTTCGAGCTTGGTTCCAATTTCATTTATATTAAGGGTCCTGCCCATGCCCTGTTTCCATTCCTTACCCTCATCGTCAATACATACATACGACAGGAGGTTTATCGACTCATATCGCTGATGTCTGCGCTTATCCTGTTTGTCCATTTTACCGGCTCCTTATACGGTATGCAGTGGCTGTTAAACACTTTCAGCTTTTTTTGCTTTTCTGCGAACTGGCTTTCCGGACCAGGTCAAAAACCCGGCCGGTTGTAACTGAAATCCCGTTGGTCATGTTTTGTATCATGTTTTTAAAGGTGGATGAAAGCTGTTCGTATTCCCTCTCAACCTTTGCAGGATCAACCCGGTCTGCATTAAACTCGCCGGAAACATATACCTCTGCTGAATACGGTTCATGGGCGGTATTCAGATTAGGAAGCCTGCCGATAATATCGCCGGGTGTAAGGGTGAGCAAATGTACGTATCCTGTTTTTGTCCTTATAAAAACAAATGCCCGGCCGCTTGTTATCCTAAGAACCCGATCCTGGTTTTTGCTCCGGCCCATTAAAAATTTATCCCTGGGTTTTTTCGTGTCAAACTCGAAGCTGTTCAATGCAAGCTTTGCGCATACATCAGTTATCTGTCGCATTCGCTTGTCAATAGAGACGAGTATGTTCTGGAACATATCAGAGAGATTTGAATACTCCCTTGCAATCATCTCGGAATCGATTACACCGAGTTGTACCCTGCCCCTTGCGTAAACACTGGCGCTTCGAATATTGCCTTCACGCAGAAATGATATTACACTTCCTATGTAGGCACCCTCGGTGAGGCGAAGAATAGGGGTGCTGCCTTCGGGCATGACCCTAACCACTTCTGCAATCCCTTCCAGAATTATCCAGAACCAGTTGCCGAACCTGTCCTGGGAGACAATTTCCTGTCCGTCTTCAAAGGATTCTTCGTCTACAACGTAGACATAATCCACGACCGGCCCTTTCAGGAGCGGAAGCCCCGAGCTCCTGGACCTTCCTTCTGCCCTGCCTGATTCTTTGGGACCCTTTGTCGGGGTTATTCCTTCATCAACCATTCTCAAACCATCCAGTATAAGTTCCATTCGACTTTTTTTTATGACCCGTTTACGGGCCGCCTCTTCATTTATAAACTCAAATTCAGCTTCCTGCCAGCCGAAAAATGAATTAAACGCATCCATTCCCGTTACTGTGCCGCATTCGGCATCAACAGGATCTCCGTTTTTAAGATAAATATAGCCCGGTGTCTCAACATAGCCGCTTGTCAATTTAAGCACACCACTGCTGGCATTACTACCGAGCTGTTGAAGAAGCTCAGCCAGACCGAAAAAATCCAGACTCCCTGTGAGTACGGGCTTAGGTGCCATTGCGGCCTATTTTTGCCCCCATTTAAATTCTTTGTAAACATTTTTCAACGTAAGCTTCAAACACCGGGTTAATGCAATCCCCACGCCCTGACCGTGAATCGCACTTGCAGGAAAAGAGGGAACCCTTAGCTGTCGGTTCAATTCTTTTTCCATCTGCTCAACAGGCATCAGGGAAATCTCGGTGTTTTGCAAGTCCCTTTTATTATACTGCATAACCAGGGGGATACGCAATATGCTAAGGCCCATGCTTTTAAGATTTTCATGCAAATCTTTCAATGATTCCATATTTTTTCGTCTTCGCAGCTTAAGGGAATCGGCCACGAATACCACTCCGTCAACCCCTTTTAAAACCACTCTGCGTGTGGAACTGTACTGAACCTGGCCGGGCACAGTATACAGCTTCACCTTGATGTTGCAGCCCCTGATTTTCCCCAGTCCAATGGGGAGAAAGTCAAAAAACAGGGTACGGTCCCCGTCCGTATCAATAGAGAGAATATCCCCGCAGACCTGTTTCTTATATGCTTTGTGAATATATTTGAGATTGGTGGTTTTCCCGCACCTGCCGGGACCGTAATATACGATTTTGCAGTCAATTTCATTGGTCTTTAAATTAAGAACCGCCATAACAGTTAATATTCCGCTAAAAATTTCAACCACCCGAAAATCCAGGCAGGACTGCAGGAATTTTTTGAATGGCTGATTCGCAGGGCAACGCTTTATATAAATAATACTTTGTAAATATCGTAAATTCAAGATATTTTTAGATCCCTGTGCCCGCTGCTGTATATTTTATGGACACAAAGCAGCGGTCTGAGGCAAAAAAAAGGGGTGAAAGGGAAAAAGTCACTTGACAAGCGCCGGCTGCAATGAAATTGCATAACTTAGACCGGACAAATTATAAAAACATCCCGGCGAAAAATTTTTTTATATTTTATCAAATGATGCTCTCGGAAGAAGTCGGTTTTCGGCGGCAAAGTAAAAAGTTTAAGATCAAGGCGCGCAAAATCCCGAGGAATGCAGCGTACTTATCGTACGTGAAATTCCGAGGGATGAAGCGCAACACAGATATTGGACTTTTTACGAAGCCATCATAAAATAATTTCAAAAAAAGCGGAGGAACTATGGAAAAAAAGGTTACTGTTGTCGGGGCCGGAAATGTCGGCGCAACCGCTGCCCAGCGGC
>CAZVFQ010000013.1:0-15596 GCA_964626455.1 uncultured Desulfobacteraceae bacterium
GGGCTTGCGCCCTCAAACAGTTTGAAATTCCTACGCGTAAGCCTTCGGCCGAATTTAGCCCGAAAACGCTCGATGCAGACTCACAAACCACCCCGACGCCCCTTGCCCCAAAATCCGGAAAGCTTCTAATTTTGCTTCCAGGGTGCTTCAAAGCCATAGAGATAATAAAAAATACTTTTGGCAAAGCCGGTTCTGTAAAATTCGCTCCTGAAAGCCTGTACCATGCGGATAAGCCGAGGCGGGCTTTGAGGGCGCATTGCATGAGGGCCGGCATGCAGCTGCAGGCGAGCGGAGCCAGGCGGCCGGCGCTTGTTTGAGCACACGATAGTGTGCGAGTTCGCCGGACGCCGCGTAGCGAGACGTGCAGATGCCCGGCCCGAATGCAGCGACCGAAAAGACTGCCCCGGCTTAGCCTGCATCCCCGGAACCAAACTGCGGCTTTGTTGTTTTCCAGACATTTGCCTACCAGCAGAATCTTCGGGTTGACGGGCCGGGTAGCCGATATTATATATTATTACTCGATTTGTAAAAACAGGCATATATTGCAATAATATTAAAACAAACAAACTTGGACATTGACCTTGAAGTCAAAAATCTTTTTCCGGTACAAAAACCTGCTAATCATCCTTTTCCTTGCGGTTGCGGCCCCTATTGCCCTCCAGGCCGCCCCGTCCTTTGCAGAAAAGACAAACAAAACCCAAAACAAGGCACCTTCATACACAGCAGCAGATCAAAATCGCTGCTGGCCGCACGAAAAAAGCGATTTTACCCCTGATCCAGAAGTAATCTTCGACTCCCTGGAAAACGGGTTAAGATACGTTATCATGAAAAATCAAAAGCCCGAGGACCGGGTCAGAATGCACATGGTCGTGGATGCAGGCTCTTTTCACGAAACCGAAGACCAGCGCGGCATAGCCCATTTCCTTGAACACATGCTGTTTAACGGGACGAGTAATTTCCCTCCCGGAGAACTCGTCAAGTATTTCCAGCGCATAGGCATGGCCTTTGGCCCGGATGTAAACGGCAGCACGGGCTTTTACCAGACAGTTTATGATCTTGACCTTCCGGCCGGAGACAAGGAATCACTGGAAGAAGCCATGCTGGTCTTCCACGATTTTGCCGCAGAAGCCCTGCTTAAACAGCAGGAGGTGGTAAAGGAAAGGTCAGTGATCCTTTCAGAAAAACAAACACGGGATTCCCCCGGTTACAGAACTTTTAAAAAAACACTGAAATTTGAACTCCCTGAAGCCAGAATATCGGCAAGAATGCCAATAGGCATTGAGCCGGTTATCCGAAATACCGGCCGCGAGCTCTTAAAAGAATTCTATGACACCTGGTACAGACCTGAAAGGCTTACCCTGGTAATGGTGGGAGATTTTGAGCCGGAAACAGCAAAAGATTTGCTTGCGGCAAGATTTGCCGATCTTGAAGCCAGGGCGGATCAAATGCCGGCTCCAAAATTCGGCCCGGTCAAACATAAGGGAATAAAGCCTTTTTACCACCATGAACCCGAAGCAGGCAACAGCCGTGTAGCCATCGAAACCGTGGAAAAACAAACCATGCCCGCAGACAGCAGCCGGTACCAAGAAAAGCGGCTTCTTTCGCAGATGGCAAACAGCATAGTAGGACACCGCTTAAACGCCATGCTTGAAGAATCAGACCCGCCCTTTACTGATGCATGGATCAGATCAGGCCACTACCTGCGGTTTGTCAAATCCTCCGAAATTGCAGCAGACTGTGATCCCGAAGACTGGCAAAAGGCTTTTTCCGCTATTGAACAGGTCCTGCGCAAAGCCCTTGAGCACGGATTCACTGAATCCGAAGTCAGGCGTGTACAAAAAGAATATAATACCCGGCTTGAGCAGGCCGCAAAAAAAGCCGGCACACGCAGAAGCAGTGATATTGCACGGGACATAATAAAAAAACTAAGCGACAACCGTGTATACCAGTCCCCCGGACAGCGCCTGGAGCTGCTTCAGCCCGCAGTGAATTCTGCAACACCCGGTTCCCTGCATGAAGCCTTTAAACAAGAATGGACTGCAGGACACAGGCTTTTGCTGGTAACCGGAAACGCAGATCTCTCGGAGGCAGACGACAGCCCGGAGGAGGCGATCAGAAAAGTCTACGAACAAAGCCGCAGGCAGCCGGTCAAAAAACCGAAAAAAGGCGCGAAGGTGGAATTTCCGTATCTTTTGCCTCCGGCAGGCGAAGGGAAAATCAAAAAAAGGCAACATATAGAAGATTTGGGAATAACCCGGGTGGTTTTTGACAACGGAGTGACTCTGCTGGTTAAAAAAACTGATTTTAAAGACGACCAGGTGCTGACGGCTGTCAGTTTCGGAGGCGGCGAATCAGCCGAACCCTCTGAAAATCCCGCTCTGGCCGAGATGACCCGGGAGGTGATCAATTTAAGCGGTCTTGGCCGGCTGACACGTGAAGCGCTAAAACAGGCGCTTGCAGGCAAAAATACCAGCGTCCGCCTTGAGGTCGAGGAGGATAAATTTGTATTCTCCGCCGATTCCGTACCTGAAGAAACCCGCCTTATGTTTGAGCTTCTATATGCACACATAAAAGACCCCGCCTTTCGGGTTTCAGCCCGCAGCCGTGCAATAAAGAGATTTAAACAACGATATGAATCCCTGTCCCGCTCGGTTCAGGGGGCCATGGAACTCGAGGGCATGCGTTTTTTTGCAGGCGGAGACAGCCGGTTCGGACTGCCGCCTATCAAAGCGGTCGAAAACACTGAACTTGAAGACATCAGGGACTGGATAAAACCCGCACTTGAAAATGCTCCTCTTGAAATCGCGGTTGTAGGCGATATAAACGAAGAACAGGTAATCCGGGAAGCCGGCAGATTCTTTGGCAGTCTTGCGCAGAGAAACGAAACATTGCAGCCGAGTGACAATAGCTCCCCGGTTTTTCCAAAGGGAAAGGAACTTAACCTCTCTGTTCCGACCCGGATTTCAAAGGCTCTGCTGGTGACAGCCTATCCAACAACCGATATATGGGATATTGAAAAGACACGCCGCCTTTCGATTTTATCCAGGATTTTCTCGGACCGGATGCGCATCAAAATAAGGGAAGAAATGGGAGCGGCCTATTCCAGGACAGCGTTCAACAAACCCGGGCGAGCCTATCCGGACTACGGTATACTTGCAGGCTATATCATAACAGACCCGGAAAAGATAACACCGGTTGAAGAGGCCCTAAAAGAAATAGCAGCGGATCTGCACAAAAACGGAGCCGGGGAGGATGAGCTGGCAAGGGCCCTGAAGCCGACGCTGACCGGCATCAGGGAACAACTTAAAACAAACGAATACTGGCTTGACACAGTGCTCAAGGGTGCGGCTAGGCATCCGGTCCAACTGGAATGGAGCCGGAGCATAAAAGACGATTACGGGCAAATAACGGTCAAGGACGTAAACCGCATGGCCCAAAAATACCTGAAAAACAAAGTGTCCGCCACAATACGTATACGGCCTGAATCTGCAGAGCAGGCAAATGTAAAAGAAAACCGGAAGGATAATGACAACAGAAACAATTGAATTTACAACATACACAATTTCCGTGGCTGAAATATTCGAGCGCCTCTCTGCCGGACAGATAATATCAGGCCCACAGCGAATCCTTATAAAGCCAAACCTTGTCACTGATTCCCCGTATCCTGTAACCACCCCGCCTGTGGGCAAACTTGTTGCGGGATACGACCCGACGGAAGTCGACAGGGTTTCTGCAGGGCTGCTGGGGCTGGACTGGAATAAAATAAGGCACTTGCAGTAATTTCACCGCTTATCCGCAGAAAACCGGCAATTTTTTGCCGATCCTCATACAATTCGCACTCAAAGCCTGCACGATGGCCTGAAAATCAATATATACTTCCTCTTGCCTGCCGGAACCGGATCTGATATGGGAAGGAAAATTTAATCAGTTAAAAAATTCCGAATTCAAGGAACAAGTATGAAAGCCAAAAACAATAACGAGTCTGCGGCAGACAGGATATGGCGATTTTTCGCCTCTGTGCGCCTTTCCGTGGCCCTTTTGCTGACCCTTGCCGCAACATCAATCATAGGCACCGTCATACCGCAGAATGCGGCTCCCGGAGTCTATGAACAAAAATTCGGCCAGCCTCTTTATACAATATTTGAAACCCTTAACCTGTTTGACATGTACCGCTCCTGGTGGTTCAGGCTGCTGCTTTGCCTGCTGATTGCAAACCTTGTGGTATGCTCCATCCAGAGGCTTAAATCAACCTGGAAAACTATTTTCCCTAAAAAACCGAATTATCAGCCCGAACGGTTCCGCAAATCCTCAGGCCGCATCCAGTGGCAGGATAAAAAGGCAGGCCCGCAAGCTCTGAAACAAATCTTTGAACCTTACATGCACAAACGATTTTCACACGTAAAAGTGGAAAACCCCCAACAGGAAGGCGGCATATTTATATTCGGTGAAAAGGGGCGCTGGACCAGGCTGGGTGTGTATGCTGTACATTTAAGCGTGCTGCTGCTTATGATCGGCGCCCTGATAGGCTCTGTTTTCGGATTCGAGGGGCAAATAAACCTGCCGGTGGGAGAAACCCGGCAACAATTTTCCGTGAAAAACGAAAGCCGGACCAGAGAACTTGACTTTGCCATCAGATGCGATGATTTCAAGGTCTCTCATTATTCCTCCGGAAGGCCGAAAGAATACAGGTCGGATATAGCCATCATCGAAAAAGATGAAGTAATAAAGGAGCATAAACTAAGGGTAAACGACCCCCTCACCTACCGGGGAATTTCAATATACCAGTCCACTTACGGCAAAATCCCTGGAGAACGTATAACCATAGTCTTAACCGACAGTGAAACAGGGGATAGCTATGAAAAAAAGGTCTCAATGAGAGAGGCCATGGAAATGCCAGACGGCAAAGGCGAACTGACCATAGAGGATTATTCAAACAGCTTTTCCTTCAGGGGGCATAATATCGGCCCCGCTTTCCTGGCCCGCCTGACAGAAGAATCCGGCGGGGCCAGGCCTATACTGCTGCCGGTTGAATACCCGCGCTTTGACAAAATGCGCAGGGGCGACTATGAAATTTCAATAAAGGACGTGGATTTCAAATATTACACCGGATTGCAGATCAAAAAAGACCCTGGAGTACCGGTGGTGTATGCCGGCTTTTTGATTATGATAATAGGATGCTATATCACTTTTTTCATGTTTCATCGAAAAATATGCATTGAGATGCAGCCGGAGAAAAACGGCACACTAATTTCTGTGGCCGGAATATCGGCGCGCAACCGCACAGGAACGAAAAGATCTGTAAAGCGCCTGGCCCGGAAACTCGAACAAATCACGCAGACTCAAAGCGCAAAAGAAACAAACCAAACACTGACTTAAACAGGATAAGCCATGCCAAACAGTGCAGCCATAATATCGCTCACAACCTTTATCTACGGCCTGGCCCTGGTATTTTACCTGGCCGGGGGAATTTTCAAAAAACAATTGCCGGCCAGACTGGGCATCGGCGCAATGATAGCCGCAGGAGCCGGAAACGCTGCCGGATTTTTGCTAAGATGGGTCGAAACCTATAACATGGGCTACGGCTATGTTCCGCTTTCCAATCTGTATGAATCCCTGATTTTCTTTTCCCTGTGCGTGGCAGGAATTTTCCTGTTCATGGAGCTAAAATACAAGGTGGGCCCAATCGGGATCTTTGCCTCGCTGTGCGCCTTTCTTGCTACGGCATACGCATCTCTTCCTTCCGTGGACAGCGAAATCCAGCCACTTATACCAGCTCTGCAAAGCAACTGGCTTATTGCCCACGTAATAACCTGTTTTATAGGGTATGCGGCATTTGCCATAGCATGCGGCATAAGCATCATGTATCTTATGAAATCCATGGCCTTAAGCCCGGATACTGGTGCGGCATCCAGCATACCCGACTCCGAAACCCTTGACGACCTTACTCATCAGATGGTGACATTCGGCTTTTTGTTTCTGTCCATCGGCATCATCACAGGCGCCGTCTGGGCTGAACAGGCCTGGGGAAGGTACTGGGGCTGGGATCCCAAGGAGACCTGGTCGCTTGTTACCTGGCTGATCTACGCCACCCTGCTTCATGCAAGATTCATGAGAGGCTGGAAAGGCAAAAAAATAGCTGTTCTGTCCTGTATCGGTTTTGCGGCCGTGTTGTTCACATATTTCGGAGTCAATTTGCTGCCCGGCCTTCACACCTATCTATAAAAATGGTTCGGCTTTTTATTGACAATTTTTTTTAAACCCGGTATGGAGATTTCCTTGGAAATAATATTCGGGGGCGGGTTTGGATACCGGCTGGGAAACATAATTCTGCGGATCCCAAACAAACGTTGAACCATAAAATGTTTTAACGGAGTACCCATGAGCACACATGACACCTCATCAAAGGCCTCGGGCTGGGTAGTATTTGTTTTCTTTTTGATCGGATTTATTATCAGCATAATTTCCGGCTGGCTTGCCTTCCCCAACCTGCTTTACTCCACAAAGCAACAACCCATAGACTTCGATCACCGGGTGCACATGGAACAGTTAGGCGATTGCGAGGCCTGTCACTTCTTCAGAGATGACGGCTCTTTTTCAGGAGCTCCAAGTCTTGCAGAATGCAAAGACTGCCACATGTATCCAATGTCTGACAGCCCGGACGAGGAAAAATTCATCCAGGAGTATGTTGAAAAGGACAAGGAGGTGCCCTGGCATATATATGCAAAGCAGCCAGACAATGTGTTTTTCTCCCATGCAGCCCATGTAAAGGGCGCTGAGATGCAGTGCGAGACATGCCACGGAGATATAGGCAACTCCACAACCCTTCGCGAGTATCAGGAAAACAGGATCACAGGCTACAGCCGGGATATCTGGGGTGAAAGCATGCTCAGGCTCGGCGAAACAGAGCACGGCCGGACGCATAAAATGAACGATTGCGCAGAATGCCACCTCAGAGAAACCGGCACCAAGGGAGACTGCTTCCAGTGCCATAAGTGATTTAAGATATTGACAAACACTATTTAAATCATCATGCGGATATATGAACAAGGGGTAAATTCATGAAAATCGATCGCAGATGTTTCTTGTCATTTGTAATCGGAGGAGCCATAGGAACGACCCTGACGCCGATACCCTGGAAACTGACCGACGATATCGCCATCTGGACGCAAAACTGGCCGTGGACGCCGGTACCAAAAGACGGTGCAAGCAAATACGAAAAAACGGTTTGTGCCATGTGTCCCGGCGGATGCGGAATCAGTGTCCGAACCATAAAAGATAGGGCGTTAAAGGTCGAAGGATTATCCGAGCACCCGGTAAACAGGGGCAGCATCTGCCCCGTCGGAATATCCGCCCTTCAGTACCTCTACGGCCCCTCCAGAATTCAGGCGCCCATGAAGCGCTCCGGGCAAAGGGGCGAGGGGAAATGGGAACAAATTTCCTGGGATGAGGCCATTGAGACAGTCTTCTCGAGACTAAACGAACTAAGAGAACGCAAGAAACCGGAAACAGTGGCCTGTATAACCGATTCTGACAGGGGAACCGTTGGATACCTGCTGGACAGATTTCTTGCGGCTTATGGATCGCCAAACTTCATACGTACTCAGTGTCAGACGGATGCCGACGAACTCGCGCTCTATTTCACGCAGGGCCGGCAGGGGACTCTCGGCTGGGACCTTGAAAATGCCGATTTTGTTCTCAGCTTCGGCTACCCGCTAATGGATAGTCCGGGTTCGGCCGGCAGAAGGTTTTCCTCCAACGCCGGTTCCGGGAAAAAAATCAAGCTTGTACAGATCGAAGCCCGACTGTCTGATACCGCCCTGTACGCTGATACCTGGATTCCGGCCAAACCCGGCACCCAGGGCGTGCTTGCCCTTGGCATAGCCCACGTGATGGTACGAGACAGACTTTATGACCGTGATTTTGTAGAAAACTTTTCTTTCGGTTTTGAAGACTGGACAGATGATGACGGCAACGAGCACAGGGGATTTAAAACCCTGTTAAAAGGCTATTCTCCTGACAGTGTCGCAGAACTCACCGGCCTTGAAAGGGAAAAAATCGAATCCATTGCCCGTGACTTTGCCAAAGCCCGCAGACCGGTGGCCATAAGCGGCAGGGCGGAAGTGTCCGGAAGTGTTGATGAAGCACTTGCAATTCAGGCTTTAAACGCGCTTGCAGGCAGGATAAACAAAAAAGGCGGCATGGTCGCTGTCCCCGAGGCTGATTACCTGAGCTGGTCTGAAATGCAAAGAGATGAAACTGCATCAACCGGCAGGCAGCAGCCCCGCGTGGACGGAGCCGGAACAGAGCAATTCCCCAATGCAAGACACCTGCTTCACAGAGTTCCGGAGGCCATAAACAGCGCCGGAGACGACTCTCCAATACAGGCCCTGATGGTTGCAGGAGGCAATCCTCTCTACACAATGCCTGACACTGAAGCTGCAAAAAAAGCATTTGACAAGATCCCGTTCATAGTCAGTTTTTCCACATACATGGATGAAACAGCAGCTTATTCAGACCTGCTTTTGCCCAACCATCACTTTCTGGAGCGCTTCGAAGACGTGCCCACTGCAAAAGGAAGTGCAAAACCGGTGATCGGGCTGAACAAACCTGTGGTAAAGCCCCAGTATGACACCCTTCACACCGGAGATGCCGTAATAAGAATCGCCAAAAAACTGGGCGGATTCATAAAGGATGCTTTTCCGTGGAAAGACTATGAAGAATTTTTGCAGCAGACACTTTCAGACCACTGGAAAACCCTGGAAAAAGATGCTTTCTGGGTGGATGAGGATTTTAGCCTTGCGCAATTAAAAAACTCCTTTAACACCCCTTCAGGCAAATACGAATTTTCCCCGCAGGCCCGGCAAATGCCGCCGGGCAGCAGAGACGAAGCAATTCCTGAATGCAGCCCTGTTGATCTGCCGGGTGATGCGGGCGAACTGCCCCTTTTACTGATGCCTTATGCTTCCATGCGCATAGCCGGCCAGGCAGTGGCAAATCCGCCCTTTATGACAAAAACAGTGGACGACACCGTAATCAAGGACAACAAAGTCTTCGTGGAAATAAACCCGAAAACGGCAAAAGAGCATGGTTTCTCAGAAGGCGATGCAGCGGTTTTAAAGACGCCTGCAGCAGAAGCCAGGGTGCGCGTGCACCTCTACGAGGGCATAATGCCGGGTCTTGTAGCCCTGCCTGCCGGGTTAGGCCATTCGGCGTTCAGCGACTACATCTCAGGTAAGGGCGTAAACACTCATAAGCTTATACCCGGCGTTTCCGATCCGGCCTCCGGCCTGAATACAGGCTGGGGAAGCCGGGCTTCGCTGTCAAGAATATGAATGAATAAAAGCAGTCATCCCTGACATTTAACCCTACAAAGAGGTTTTAGATGACGGAAAAAGCACAACACACCAGTACAAAACGATACGGGATGGTAATTGATCTCGACAAATGTACCGGATGCGGCGCATGCATGGTTGCCTGCTATGCTGAAAACAACGTGCCGTTCAAAAAGGATGAATCAGACAAGATGCGAAGCCTGAACTGGATTCAGGTTTTCAAGGTGGACAACGGCAAGGCTTTTCCGGACACGGAAGTATGCTATATCCCCAAGCCCTGCATGCAGTGTGACGGAGAACACATGGACGGCCACTCGCCCTGTGTCTCGGTATGCCCGTCGGTGGCCACCGACTATGATTATATCACAGGAATTGTAAGTCAGATCTATCCCAGATGCTTCGGCTGCCGGTACTGCATGGCTGCATGCCCTTATCATGCCCGAAAATTCAACTGGTGGGATCCCGTATGGCCGGCGGATATGGAAAAATACTTAAGCCCGGATGTTTCAGCACGCATGCGCGGTGTAGTTGAAAAATGCTCCTTCTGCTACCATCGCTATCAGAAGGCGAGAAACAAGGCCTATCTGGAAGGAAGGGACGAAATTCACGAAGACGAATACCAGCCGGCATGCGCTCAGGCCTGCCCGACAGGGGCCATTGTTTTCGGCGACCTTCTCAAGCCGGAACACAAGGTCTACAAACTGAGCAGAAGTAAAAATGCTTTTCGGCTTCTGGAAAGGTTAAACACAAATCCAAAGGTTTACTACCTGACCGAAAAAAGCTGGGTCAGGCGCATTACAGATAATTACCTGGAAGACGAATCACCGGAAGACGTAAGAAAAGCAGAAAAAACGCAGAAAGCATCACATTAAATCATATTAAAACACCAAGGAGTTAACTGACATGACGACACCGGCAATTCCCGAGGGTGTAAAAAGATGCTCCACCGGAAAATTCGCACTTGGTCTGGCGGTGGCTGGCGCCGTTCTGCTGTGGGGCGTCTATGCCATGTTTCTGGTATGGTACAAAGGGCTGAATCAGACCGGTATGAATGATGCCTACGGATTTGCCCTTTGGATATGGGCCGATCTTGCGGTAATAGCACTTGGAGGCGGGGCCTTTTTTTCGGGCTTTCTGACCTATATAATCGGCAGAAAAGAGCTTAAAAGCATTATCAATTATGCTGTAATCATCGGCTTTATCTGCTACAGCTCCGCCCTTTTGATCCTTGCCATAGATATCGGCCAGCCGCTGCGCGGATGGTTTATCTTCTGGCATGCAAATGTCCACTCCATGCTAACCGAGGTGGCATTCTGCCTGTCATGCTATTTCGCGGTGCTGACCGTTGAGTTCATCCCTCTGGTGCTCGAAAATCCAAAATTAAACCGCATCCCGTTTCTTCATCACTTAAGCCACAACATGCATGAGGTGATGGCGGTGTTTGCGGCAACAGGCGTGTTTCTGTCATTTTTCCATCAGGGATCGCTTGGCGGGGTTTCCGGGGTGCTTTACGGCCGCCCCTTTGGCTTCAGGGAAGGATTGCTTATCTGGCCGTGGACGTTTTTCCTGTTCACCTGGTCGGCGGCAGCCGTGGGACCAAGTTTTACAGTTCTTATAACCTGGCTCACGGAGAAAATCACAAAAAAGAAACTTGTAAAACAGGAAATTTTCAGGCTGCTCGGCAAGATATCGGGCTGGATGCTTCTGACCTATATGATAGCCAAAATCGCCGATACCTTGTACTGGGCAACAGTTACAGCCCCGGCCAGAGGGTTTAGCCTTATGGATTTCTATTCCAACAATCCGGTATACGGCATCTGGATACTGATAGCAGAGCTGGTTGTATGCGGTCTGGTGCCGGCTTTTATACTGATTTCAAAAAAAGGGCGGGAAAACAACTTTCTGCTTGCAGGCGCCATGATCCTGGCTGTAATCGGGATCTGCATAAACCGCTGGGTAATGATTCTCCAGGTGCTGGCCGTACCGCTGCTGCCTTTTCAGGAGTGGTTCATGTATATGCCGACCTGGCAGGAAATTGCCACAACCGTTCTGCCGGTGGCATACGGGGCGATTCTGATCATGCTTGCGCACCGGTACCTGCCGATATTCCCGCAGGAAAAGGAACTTAACCCCGGCAGTTAATGCCGTGTAAAGGAGGAATGCGAATATGTTTCCGTTTGCATTTGAATGGGCATGGGATATCGCTCACCTGGTTTTCATGGGAGCACTGTGGTTTGCCCTCAGCATTATCGGGGCCGGCCTTACCTACTGTATTATCAAAACGATTTATGATGTAGCCACAAAGGAAGTCCAGGACAACGGACATCACTAGTTCCCGATAAAATGCAGTTCTTAAAACTTTTAGGCCTGCATAAAGCAAACTTAAAAAGCGCCACACTCCCGTAGCTGAAAATGAGTGTGGCGCTTTTTACTCAGTTTCCATACCGTAATTTGTATTTGCTCAGAAAAATCAATTTTTAGATTGCAGGGTGATAAAACTTGGATGCCATTTTAATAAAAGGCGGAAATTCATTAAACGGGCAGGTACGCATAAGCGGTGCCAAAAACGCCGCATTGCCCATGCTGGCAGCCTCTATTCTTGCCCCCGGTAAATTTTGTTTTGAAAATGTGCCGTGGCTAAAAGATATTGAAAGCATCCTTGACCTGATATCCTCAATGGGAGCCGAAATTCAGCGTGATGGCAGCACCGTGTGGGTGGATAGCAGTGGTCTTAACAATTTTGAAGCCCCTTACGAACTTGTCCGCAAAATGCGAGCCTCTGTGCTTGTACTCGGACCCCTTCTTGCCAGACTGAAACGCGCCCGTGTATCACTGCCGGGCGGATGCGCAATCGGGGCCAGGCCCATTAACATGCATCTGGACGGCCTTGTTCGGCTGGGTGCAAAAATCACACTGGATCACGGTTATGTGGAAGCAGAGGCCGGCCAGTTGACCGGTGATGAAATTTTTTTTGACGTACCAACTGTAACCGGGACTGAAAACCTCATGATGGCAGCTGCCCTTGCCAAAGGGACCACGGTGATACGAAACGCTGCAAAAGAGCCTGAAATAACCGCCCTTGCAGAAATGCTAAACAAAATGGGGGCTCATATTACAGGAGCAGGCTCAACAGCAATCACAATCAGGGGTGTTGATGAGCTTAAACCTGTAAACGTTTCTATTATACCGGATCGCATCGAGGCTGGCACCTACATGGTTGCAGCCGCACTTACGGGAGGAACCATTGAAATCAAAGGGGCCGAACCCGAGCATCTAAAGACGGTAATCTCCAAACTCAGGGAAACCGGTGCCGAAGTTACGGTGGGAGCCGATGAAATAACAGTGACAGGCAAACAACCTATCCAGAGCGTAGACATAAAGACTCTTCCCTATCCGGGCTTTCCCACCGACATGCAGGCCCAGTTCATGGTGTTAATGAGCGTTGCAGTCGGGTTGAGCCTGATTTCAGAAACTATATTTGAAAACCGTTTTATCCATGTGCTTGAACTTCAGCGCATGGGGGCGGATATTCAAATTTCCGGCAGCAATGCAATGGTAAGAGGAGTTGAAAAGCTCTCGGGTGCGCCTGTAATGGCATCAGACCTCCGGGCAAGCGCATCTCTTGTGCTTGCCGGCCTGGTGGCAAAGGGCACGACCAGGATAAGCCGCGTCTACCACCTTGACCGCGGATATGAATCCCTTGAGGAGAAATTGACTAACCTTGGAGCAAACATCCGAAGAGTGCCTGAGAACTCTCCTGAAACCTGATGACATCCGGATATGGCAACAGACGAAAGCTGCAGCCAAAAAGCACCCGAAAGTCCGGGCCCGGGGTTGTTTTACAGCCTGCCGGTGCCGGTCCTGCTTTTTGCGTATACGGCCGGAGTAATACCAGGCAGGCTTATCCCTCTTTCAAAACCGGCCATGACAATAATCTGGCTGATCCTTGCTGCTTCAGGAATGCGGATTTTATACCTGCTCTTAAAAAATCGGCCCGCATTCCTGTCTCCTCTCGTTGTTTTTTTCACCCTCGGTTTTGTTGCGATATCTTTCTGGCAGCCCGGTGCTTTTCCTCCGGATAAGGCAGCTGTCTTGCTGGAGGCAGGAAAGGTAAAAATACACGGCACTCTGGCCGTCCCTGCTGAAAAAGACCATCGCAGAACAATATGTATACTTGAAAATCTAAAAATATCTGATGACCCGGGTGGTAAAGTCGTTTCTGTACCAGGACGGCTCAGGGTTTCGCTTTACGGAGGCGGCCCAAAACTTTTGCCCGGGGACCGTATCTCTTTTCAGGCAAATATCCGGGAATTTAAAAATTTCAACAACCCGGGAGGATTCGATTACAGGCAATACATGGCAGATCAAAATATTTGGGGAAATGTATATGCAAATTTCAATGATCTTAAAAAACTAAAACTTGATCAAAATCCTCCAAAAATTTCAAAAGCGCGCCACGCAGTCCACCGCTTCAGAAACCGGCTGGATTCGGCAATCGAAAAATCAGGCAGCCGAAAGTCCGCCGCTGTACTTTCGGCCCTGGTAGTTGGAAAGCGCAGCCGAATAGACCCCGAACTGCGGGAGGCCTTCAATCGAGCCGGGGCAAGCCACCTGCTTGCAATATCTGGTCTGCATGTGGGAATTGTCGCAGCCTGCTCATTTCTGATTTTCAGATTAATTTTTTCCTTGTCCGTAAGCCTTCTGCTTCGGGGATGGGCTGTCCGCGCCGCGGCAGTGCTTGCTATACTGCCGGTGGCCGCCTATGTGGCAATCTCGGGTATGTCGCCTTCAACCCAGCGTGCCGGTATCATGATAACTATTTTTCTTTTTGCCTTTATCCTGGAAAAACCATATCACCCTGCAAACACTCTTGCATCCGCAGCTCTTTTCATACTGGCTGTTTATCCGCCCGGTCTTTTCTCAATCTCTTTTCAGCTTTCCTTTGCCGCGGTATCAGCAATTTTTTTCGGCTTATACCTGTTTTCCGATACATTTGTTTTCTCTCCGAATTTCAGAACTCAAAAAGCAATGCCGCGTTTTTTCAACAGGGTATCCGGTTTTTTTATGATCTCGGTTTTCGCCGTCATCGGAACCATGCCGCTGGTAATGCACTATTTTAATCAGGCGGCGATCACAGGGGTCATCTCCAACCTGATTTTGATCCCATTGATCGGATTTGGAGTTGTGCCTGCAGGGCTAATATCAGCACTGGCATTTGCATTTTCCGAAACCATAGGCACATGGTGTTTCACCGCCGCAAATCATATGCTTGCGCCCGCTTTGCATTTAATTTATGCCCTGGCGGACTTCGGGCTTGGATCTTTTAAAACAGTCACTCCTACAATATTGGAGTTAATATGCCTTTATTTGCTTATGATATGCACGGGGCTGGCAGTCAAAACACGTTTGAAACAATACCGCAAACCAATCATCGTCCTTCTCTGCCTGGTACTTTTAGCAACCGCTGCCGATGCCGGCTACTGGATACACAGGCGATTTTTCCATAAAGATCTGCGGATAACTGTTATAGATGTCGGACACGGCTTTTCTTCCCTCGTGGAATTTCCAGGGGGTGACACTATGCTTGTCGACGGAGGCGGTTTTCCTGATAATACGGTATTTGACGTGGGCCGACTTATTGTGGCCCCTTATTTGAGGAAAAACAAAATAGGCAGAATTGACACGGTGGCCCTGTCTCACCCGGACGCGGATCACTTAAACGGGCTGCTTTATATACTTGAGCACTTCCATATCGGAGAGGTTGTAACCGGGCCTTCAAAGCCGGAAACCGAATCCTGGAAACGGTTCCTTAACATAATTGAACAGAAACAAATCCCGCATCCACACTTTGATAACGCAGAAAACAGCCGGAAAATAAACGGGGCAAAAGTTGACATACTGTATCCCCTGGCTGGCATTGAAAAACCCTGCTCCCGATGTCCGGGAACAAACAACTGCAGCCTTGTTATTAAGCTTCAATACGGCGGCAAATCGATTCTGCTTCCGGGAGATATTGAAAAATGCGCGGAATCAGAGATTGTAGCCCGGGCAGGCTCCAGGGCTTCCTCAGATATTTTAATCGCCCCTCACCACGGAAGTAAAACTTCCTCGAGCGTCAGTTTTCTGGAGACAGTAAACCCTGAAACCGTAATCATACCGACCGGACACAGCGGTTTCAGAGCCCCTGCAAAAGAAGTGCTCAACAGGTATGAACAAATTGCCTGCAGTATCCTGCGTACGAATCAAAACGGTGCTGTTATAATC
>CAZVFQ010000013.1:15696-44719 GCA_964626455.1 uncultured Desulfobacteraceae bacterium
TGAACAAATTGCCTGCAGTATCCTGCGTACGAATCAAAACGGTGCTGTTATAATCAGCATCGAAAAGAACGGAAAGTTAAAAATTAAGCCGACAATCAGGAAAAAAAGAACGGATGGTGAAAAAATCGGAAATTAGAATAATCAAATGACCAAAACAGCGATTTTTCCTGTTTTGGTCATTTGAGAAATAAATATTATTGATCCGACGATAATTGTTCCGGATTCCCTGTTCTAAATAATACAGGTTTTACTTTTTGGCTGAAGTTTCTTCAGGTTTTTCACCTGTGAGCTCCACCATTGAAACCGGAGCAGAATCACCCGGCCTGTGGCCGAGTTTAACCACACGGGTATATCCGCCCTCAACATCGGCAAAACGCTTAGGCGCCTCTGCAAACACTTTATGCACCACGGCTTTTTCCCTGACTATGGAAAGCGCCTGGCGCCTGGCATGAAGATCTCCCCTCTTGGCAAGGGTAATAATATGATCCGCCCAGCTGCGCAGTTCTTTTGCCTTGGCATCAGTTGTCTTTATCCGGTCGTATTTTAAAAGCGAGGTGACCATATTTCTAAACATCGCCCGGCGGTGACTGCCGGTGCGATTTAATTTAACTCCAGCTTTTCTGTGTCGCATGACCTGTTATTCCTCTTTCTGCTCCTGGTTCTCTTCTTCTTCGGGCGGAACGAAACCATCGAGCTTCATCCCCAGTGAAAGCCCCATTTCGCCTAGCAGTTCCTTGATCTCGTTTAGGGACTTTCTGCCGAAATTTTTGGTCTTTAGCATCTCATTTTCAGTTTTCTGAACCAGCTGGTAAATTTTGCGGATGTTGGCATTTCGCAGGCAGTTTGCACTGCGCACGGAAAGCTCCAGCTCATCAACGTCAAGATACAGGTTCGGATTGAACCTGGGGACAGCTTCCTCTTCGGATTCTTCCGGCGGTGCGGGTTCCTGGTCCTCGTCAAAATTGATAAACGAGTTCATCTGTTCCTTTAAAATCTTTGCCGCATATGCAATCGCATCCACCGGCTTAATGGATCCGTCGGTCCATATTTCCATGCTCAGCTTGTCATAGTCGGTGCGCTGGCCTACCCGTGCGTTGCCAACCACATAGTTGACCCTCTGGATCGGCGAAAAAACAGCATCAATAGGAAGCGTGCCTATGGGGGCTTCAGTATCCCGGTGATTTTCCGCCAGGGAATAGCTCTTGCCCGCCATGACAGTCATTGTCATCTGCAGGTGCCCTTCGTGATTCAGGGTTGCTATGTGCTGATCAGGATTTAGCACTTCCACGCGGCCGTCACCGCTTATAATGTCGCCAGCAGTAACCGTTCTTTCGCCTTCTTTCTCCAGAGTCAACGTCTTGGGCTCTGCATCATCGGTTTTGACACGAACTTTTTTCAGATTAAGTATAATCTCGGAGACATCCTCCAGAACGCCGGGGATAGTACTGTATTCGTGCATCACCCCCTCGATCTTAACCGATGTAATGGCCGCTCCGTAAAGAGAGGACAGTATAATCCGCCTCAGGGAATTGCCGATCGTAATGCCAAAGCCGCGTTCCAGCGGCTCCCAGACAAACTTCCCGTAAGTTGCGGTCTGGTTGTCTACCTGGACCTTGCCGGGCCGGATCATCTCCCGCCAGTTCATATATGTCAGTTCGTTTAAGGGCATTTTAACTCTCCAAAATGTTTGATATCCATCCGCCTGACTTCACAGGGTATTTACGACTTATTTCGAGTAGAACTCGATAATCTGATGCTCCTGGATCGGCATGGTGATATCATCGCGTACAGGCAAGGTATTGACACTGCCTTTCATGCCCTCCTTGTCCAGCTCAAGCCACTGCGGCATGCTGCGGCGGATAACCGCTTCTATCGCCTCTGTAATCGCGGCCACGTTTTTGCTCTTCTCGCGGACTTCGATCACATCGCCGGCACCGACCTGGTAGGAAGGAATATTTACTTTTCTGCCGTTGATCAGAAAATGGTTGTGCTTTATCAATTGTCTTGCCTGGCTTCGTGAATTGGCAAATCCCAGACGATATACGACATTGTCCAGACGGCGCTCGAGCATCACCAGCAGGGCGGTTCCTGTAACCCCCTTGCCCCGGTCAGCCCGCTGAAAAAACAGTCTGAATTGCTTTTCCGAAAGTCCGTACATCCGCTTGACTTTCTGCTTTTCCCGCAGCTGGAGGCCGTAATCTGATATTTTCCCGCCTCTTCGCTGGCCGTGCTGGCCCGGCGGATAACTGCGCCGGTCATATGCACACTTATCCGAATAACAGCGATCTCCCTTAAAATAAAGCTTCAGGTTTTCACGTCGGCATATCCGGCATACAGATCCACGATATCGTGACAATGCTTCCTCCCTTATGATATATTTTTATACTCTGCGTCGCTTCGGCGGCTTGCATCCATTGTGCGGCACCGGAGTGACATCCCGGATCATAGACACATTAAGACCGGTAGCCTGAAGGGCCTTGATCGCCGATTCCCGCCCGGGGCCCGGTCCTTTGACATGAACCTCGACACTTTTCAAACCATGTTCCATGGCCTTTTTAGCCGCGTCCTCAGAGGCCTGCTGTGCGGCAAAAGGCGTGCTCTTGCGCGAGCCCTTAAACCCGTTTATCCCGGCGCTCGACCAGGAAATAACGTTGCCCCCGGAATCGGTAATGGTCACAATGGTATTGTTAAAGGTGGACTGAATATGCACCACACCGTTTGCAATATTCTTTCTAACCTTTTTTTTAGTACGTACTGCTTTACGTTTCGCCATCGGTTTACCCGCCTTTACATTAATTCAATTACTTTTTCTTTACTCCGCCCTTTTTCTTGACTGCGGCTCGGCGCGGCCCTTTGCGCGTGCGCGCATTAGTAGAGGTGCGCTGTCCGTGAACCGGCAGAGATCTTCGATGACGCAGCCCCCTGTAGCAGCCCAAATCCATCAGCCTTTTGATATTCATCGAGGTATCGGTGCGCAGCTCGCCTTCCACCTTGTATTCACTATCAATCGCCCGGCGTATCTGGTTGATGTCTCCTTCTGTCAAATCGTCGGTCCTGATGTTCTCATCAATGCCAAGCCTTGACAGAATCTCCCTGGAAGTTGAATATCCTATACCGTAAATATAGGTCAGGCCGATAACGATCCGCTTGCTTTTCGGTAAATCGACTCCTGCGATACGTGCCAATGTGCTTGCCTCCTTCTTATCCCTGCCGCTGTTTGTGCCGCTTGTTGATACATATCACCCGAACAGTGCCCCTGCGCTTTATAATCCGGCAGTTACGGCATATTTTTTTTACCGATGCTCTGACTTTCATGACAGCTCCTCGTATATTTATATCCTTAAACGGTTCCTGTGTGGCTTATGCCGTTATCACTTGCTGCGATAAGTTATCCTGCCGCGGGTAAGATCATAAGGGGAAAGTTCCACTGTTACACTGTCCCCGGGCAGAATCTTGATAAAATGCATCCGCATCTTCCCTGAAAGATGGGCCAGAATCTGATGCTGGTTTTCAAGCTCAACTTTAAACATTGCATTGGGCAGGGTCTCAACCACCTTGCCCTGAACCTTTATCGGTTCTTCCTTTGCCATTAAAAGCCCCCGTTTGCGATTTTAAATCCTACAACAGTGCGGCCTTTTACCACGGGCCTTTGCATATGTTGCATACCGGCTTTATCTTCGCCTTTTCTTAGCACCTGCCGGCGTCATAAATCCCTCATAATTTCTCGTGATCAGATGGGACTCCACCTGACGCACCGTGTCAAGAGAGACACCCACAACAATAAGCAGGGCGGTTCCGCCAAAGTAAAACGGTACGTTAAACTTGGTCATCAAAATCGAAGGCAGCACGCAGACCGCTGAAACATAAGCCGCACCGCCGAGGGTAATACGGCTGAGCACCCTGTCGATATATTCGGCCGTGCGTTTGCCCGGCCTGATCCCGGGAATATAACCCCCGTATTTCTTCATGTTTTCGGCCACATCCTCAGGATTAAAAACAATGGCCGTGTAGAAATAGCAGAAAAAGAAAATCAGTCCAACAAATATAAGCTCGTAGAGCAGAGAACCAGGTGCAAGCATCTGTGTTACACTCTGCATCAACGGCACATCTTCAAAAAGACCGGTAATGGTCGAGGGAAACATTATCAGCGAGGAGGCGAAAATCGGCGGAATAACCCCGGCTGTATTAATTTTTAAAGGAAGATGTGTGCTCTGGCCGCCGTACATCCTCCTGCCTATAACCCTTTTTGCATACTGCACCGGTATTCGCCGCTGGCCCAATTCCATGAAAATGATAAACGCCAGAACTCCGATCATCAGGACACCCAGCAGCAACACAAAGAAAACCCCCATTTCGCCGGCAGTCATCATCTGAAAAGTGTTGCCTATTGCATTGGGCATCCTGGCTACAATACCGGCAAATATGATCAGTGAAATTCCGTTTCCGATTCCCCGCTCACTTATCTGTTCGCCCAGCCACATGATAAATGCAGTACCCGCGGTCAGTGTAATCATGGTCATCAACCGGAATGCCCAGCCCGGATCAATCACTATAGGTGCGCCTCCAGGCGATGACATGTTCTCAAGCCCGATACTTATACCGAACCCCTGGATAATGCTTAGCAATATTGTTCCATACCGGGTGTACTGGGTAATCTTTTTGCGCCCCTCCTCGCCTTCCTTTGCCAGGCGGTCCAGGTATGGTATTACCACCCGGAGGAGTTGAAGAATAATCGAGGCGCTGATATAGGGCATGATTCCAAGAGCAAAGACAGAAAGACGCTCAAGCGCCCCGCCGGAAAACATGTCAAATATTCCGAATATTGTGTTCTGATGCCTTGCGAAAAACGCCGCCAGCGCATCGCCGTCCACGCCCGGAGTGGGTATGTGAACACCGATCCGGTATACGGACAGAAACGCCAGGGTAATCAGTATCCGGCGCCTTAACTCGGGGATTTTGAATATATTCTGCGCGCCCGCACCCGATACTGCCATGATTATGCCACCTCTACGCTGCCGCCGGCGGCCTCTACCTTCTGCCTGGCGCTGTTGCTGACAGCGGAAACCTTCACGTCAACCGCAACATTCAGATCTCCCTGCCCCAGCAGCTTGACCGGCTTCTTAAGGTTTTTAACAATTCCAGCGGCCCGCATGGCCTCGCCGTCAACCCGGGTTCCGGCTTCAAACCTGTTTAAATCCCTGATATTTACGATGGAAAAATCTTTTTTGAAAAGATTTCTAAACCCGCGTTTGGGCAGACGCCGCTGAATCGGCATCTGGCCGCCTTCATATCCGGGGCGCACCCCGCCGCCTGAGCGGGAATTAAAGCCCTTGGTTCCCCTGCCGGCTGTTTTTCCCTGCCCGGATGCCACGCCCCGGCCAAGGCGTTTTCTGGATTTCTTTGCGCCCTTGTCGGGAGTCAGTTCATGCAGTCGCATCAGTGCCTTTCCTCCACTCGAACCAGGTGCGAAACCTTGTCGGCCATGCCACGTATGGCCGGGTTATCATTTTTTTCCACTGTCTTGTTCATTTTTGTCAGGCCCAGGGCCTTTAAAATCCGCCTTTGCCTGGGCGGACGACCGTAATAGCTTCTCACAAGCGTAATTTTTATCATATCGGCCATTTGCAACTATTCCTTATGTAGAAAGTTCTTCCGCCCTGATTCCGCGCTTTGCAGCAACGCGCTCCCTGCTCTGAAGCCTGGAAAGACCATCAATGGTGGCCCTTACCACGTTGTGGGGGTTGTTGGTTCCTATGCACTTGGTCAGAATATTGCGGATTCCCACGGCTTCGAGCACTGCCCTTACCGCTCCGCCCGCTATAACGCCGGTTCCTTTTCCCGCCGGCTTTAAAAATACAGAACCCGCCCCGAACTTGCCGTTGACCTGGTACGGAATCGTACCGTCAACAAGCGGAACCTCTATCATGCTTTTTCTGGCCTTTTCAACACCCTTGCGGATGGCTTCGGGCACCTCGTGGGCCTTGCCCAGTCCGTAGCCCACCTTGCCCTGGCCGTCGCCTACGACCACCATGGCGCTGAAGCTGAACCTTCTGCCGCCCTTGACCACCTTGGCCACCCGGCTGATGTGCACGACCTTGTCAATAAACAAGTTCTCATCTGTTTCCTTCTTGAGCAAGGGATCGCCTCCTTATAACGTTTTAAAAATGCAGACCGTTTTCACGTGCACCATCTGAGACCGCTTTTACCCTGCCGTGATACTTATAGCCGTTTCTGTCAAAAACCACGGTGTCTATACCCTTCTCAGATGCCCGTTGTGCAACGAGTTTTCCTATTTCACCGGCTGCAGCTTTCTTGTTTTGTGACTTTCCGCGGTCCCGGATGTCCTTTTCCATGCTGGAAGCCGCCGCCAATGTTTCGCCGCGCACATCGTCTATAATCTGTGCATATATATGCCGGGCGCTGCGAAAAACCGTAAGACGCGGGCGCTCCGGTGTGCCCTGCACTCTCCTGCGGATTCGTCTTTTCCGCTTGATGCGCATGGCCTCTTTTTTCTGTGTGGAACTCATGTGTCAACCCCTTTATTTCGCGGTCTTGCCTGCCTTGCGCTGAATCTGCTCCTCAGCGTACTTTACCCCTTTGCCTTTGTAGGGTTCCGGCGGCCGCATCCTGCGAATCGAGGATGCCGTAAAGCCAAGCAGTTCCTTGTCAATACCAGTCAGACGAACTGTTGCCCTGTCTATGGCAGCATCAATTCCCTCTGGAAGCTCAAAACTGATCGGATGCGAGAAACCCAGGTGCAGTTCTATATTTCTTCCCTTCAGTTCTGCTCTGTAACCGATGCCATTGATCTCAAGGACCCGCTCAAAGCCGCTGCTAACCCCTGTAATCATGTTGGCCACCTGTGCCCGGGTGGTGCCCCACAATGCCTTGGTCCTCTTATCATTGCGATCCACTTTCACCTCAACCCGATCATCACTAATATCGAGCTTAACCTCAGGATGAATTCTGCGGGTCAGCGTACCCTTGGGCCCTTCAGCGGTTAAGACCCCCTGGCTGTATGTAACTTTTGTCTTTTCCGGTACCGGAATCGGTTTTTTGCCAACGCGAGACATGTTCTGCTCCTTGACTACCAGATATTGCAGAGAACTTCTCCGCCGATATTCTGCTTTTTCGCCGCAGCGTCTGTCATCACTCCTTTTGAAGTGGACAGCACGGAAATGCCAAGCCCGTTTAATACCGGCCTTATTTCATCGCTTCCGACATATACGCGCCTGCTGGGCTTGCTTACCCGCTCCAGGCCGTCGATCACGTGCTTTTCCCCGGCGTCGTATTTCAAAAATATCCGCAGGACTCCCTGCCTGTTATCCTTTATAAATTTGTAATTCTTGATATAGCCTTCCTGTTTCATCACATCCGCCAGAGCCACCTTTAACCTGGCACCGGGTATATCCACGCTTTTATGTTTTGCTTGTCCGGCGTTTCGGATGCGGGTCAGCATATCGGCAAGTGGATCACTAAACATGGCCTACTCCGTATATGTCCAAAAAATTGTAATGGAAAACAAATGCATTTGCGTTATTTTTCCCGGGTAAATCCATCGTATTTTCCTACCAGCTCGACTTCTTTACGCCCGGCAGCAACCCCTCGGATGCCATATTCCGAAAACAAATGCGGCAGATGCCGAATTTGCGGATAAAGGCCCTGGGACGGCCGCAGATCGGGCAACGGTTGTATGCCCTAACCTTGAACTTTGGTGTTTTCATCGCTTTTTCGCGAAGTGCCTTTCTCGCCAAACCTGCTCCTCCTTATTCGCCGGGATCCCTATGGACCAACAAGCTTTCTGCCGAAAAATGTTTAGTTGCGAAACGGCATACCAAGAAGCCGAAGCAACTCTTTTCCCTCATGGTTGCCCTGTGCAGTGGTAACAATGGTAATGTTCATACCCTTTACCGAATCCACCTTGTCGTATTCGATTTCCGGAAAAATAATCTGTTCCTTTATCCCCAGGGTGTAATTTCCAAACCCGTCAAAGGCTTTGCCCGAAACTCCCCGAAAATCCCGCACTCTGGGCAGGGCGACATTTACCAGTTTTTCATAAAAATCATACATCCGCTTACGCCGCAGAGTTACCATGCACCCTATGGGCATGCCTTCTCTTACCTTAAAGGCGGCAACCGATTTCTTGGCCCTGGTCACCACGGGAGCCTGGCCGGTAATAGCCTTTAATTCCTCCCGGGCGGTATCAAGGATCTTGATATTCTGGATCGCCTCTCCGAGCCCCATATTGATGACAATTTTATCAAGTCTTGGAACCTGGTGAATATTTTTATATTCAAAGGCCTCCTTGAGCCGGCCTATGACTTCGTTTTCATAATATTCTCTAAGTGACATTAAATCCCTCCGGCTATGAACTTGCTATGTATCCAGAAGTTCACTGCATTTACCGCAGATCCGTACCTTTTTGCCGTCTTCCAGTCTTTTGGTCCTGATGCGGGTAGGTTTTGCGCATTTTTCACAAATTATCATCACGTTGGATGCTTGTATCGGGGCCTCACCCTCTATTATCCCGCTTTGCCGGCTGTGCGGACCTGCCTTCTGATGGCGTTTTACAATATTGACGTTTTCCACCATCACCCGGCTGCTCTTTCGGTCAACGCTTAGGACCTTTCTGATCTTTCCGCGGTCTTTTCCGGCAATGACCTTTACCTTGTCATCTTTTTTGATGCGACACTTAACTTTTTCCATGAGCCGTTTACCTCTCGGCCAGATTTATTTACCGTAGATACATAGTTACTAAAGGACTTCCGGGGCCAGTGAAATAATTTTCATAAACCTCTGAGCGCGCAGCTCACGGGCCACAGGACCGAATATACGCGTTCCGATAGGTTCACGATTCTGGTTTATCAGCACTGCGGAATTTTCATCAAATCTTATATAAGATCCGTCATCCCGCCGGATTTCCTTTTTGGTCCGAACCACAACCGCTTTTACCACGTCGCCTTTTTTCACCTTGGAATTCGGAATGGCCTCTTTTATGGAGACCACTATAATATCGCCTATACTGGCATACCTGCGCCGGCTGCCGCCGAGCACCTTGATACAGTAGACCTCTTTGGCCCCCGAATTATCTGCAACAGACAACCTCGTTTCCGCCTGAATCATTTTCCATATCCCCTGTGATCATACCGCTTTTTCAAGAATCCGGCTCACTCGCCATCGCTTGCGGCGGCTCAACGGTCTGGACTCGGTGATAAGCACACGATCACCTATACCGCAGTCATTGCGTTCGTCATGTGCAGCATATTTGGACCGGCGCCTTATGTATTTTTTGTAAACCGGATGTCTTACAAGTCTTTCGACCTGAACTGTTACGGTTTTGTCCATCTTGTCACTCAAAACCGTGCCCTCAAGCTGCTGTTTTATTCCACGTTCTTTATTTTCCATTGACCCAAACCCGTCACGCTATCTGATTTTTAAAGCCTGTTCCCGTTTAATGGTCTTAACCCGGGCAATATCCTTTTTTACCTGCCGGATACGCCTTGGATTCTCAAGCTGACCGGTCTTGTGCTGAAAGCGCAGATTAAAATATGTCTGCACCAAATCCTCCAGCCTGCTGTCGAGCTGCTCGGAAGTTAATCCGTTAAGTTCTCTGGCCTCCATTATATCTGGCTCCTTTCGACAACCTTGGTCTTTATAGGCAGCTTATGGGATGCCAGTCGCAGGGCTTCAAAAGCCAGTTCCCTGGGAACTCCTTCCATTTCATAGAGGATCCGCCCCGGCTTTACAACCGCAACCCAGCTCTCCGGGCTTCCCTTGCCTTTGCCCATCCGGACTTCGGCCGGCTTCTTGGTAATCGGCTTGTCGGGAAAAATCCTTATCCACATCTTGCCGCCGCGCTTAACCTTACGGGTCATCGCAATACGGGCCGCCTCGATCTGGCGCGATGAAATCCATCCGCATTCCGCGGCCTGAAGGCCGTAGTCGCCGAAATTCAGCTTTGCGCCGCGATAGGCCTTCCCCTTCATACGGCCTTTCTGCAGTTTTCTGTATTTAACCTTCTTGGGGGTAAGCATCTTTTAAACTCCTGTAGGTTACTGCCTGTCTGCGGGCATTTGATCTTCCTGCAGGATCTCGCCCTTGAAAATATAAACCTTAACACCGATTGTACCGTAAGTGGTTTCAGCAACAGCCAGCCCGTAATCAATGTCTGCGCGAAGCGTATGCAAAGGAATCCGGCCTTCCTTGTACCATTCAATTCTTGCCATCTCAGCGCCTCCGAGCCGCCCTGAGCAGATAATCTTAATACCCTTGGCACCAAAACGCATGGCAGAGGCAACGCAACGCTTCATAGCGCGGCGGAATGCAACTCTTCGTACAAGTTGATTTGCGACATTTTCTGCAACAAGCTGAGCGTCAAGCTCGGGTTTGCGCACTTCCTGGATATCGACCATGACTTCGGCGGTAACCAGTTTTTCGAGTTCCTTTTTGAGCGCTTCGATTTCGGCTCCCTTCTTGCCGATAATTATTCCCGGCCGCGAGGCATAGATTCTCAGCTTTATACGCCTGGATGAACGCTCGATCTCTATTTTAGAGATTCCGGCATGATAAAGCTTCTTCTTTAAAAACTGCCGGATCTTATGGTCCTCGTAAACATAGCCGGGGTAATCTTTGTCTGCATACCACCGGGAACTCCAGGTGCGATTTATTCCCAGGCGCATGCCGATGGGATTTACTTTCTGACCCAAATCAACTACCTCCTTTTTATGCGCTGCCTTCGCCGACTATTACGGTTATATGACTCGTACGCTTCAAAATCCGGGTCGCCCTTCCTCTTGCGCGCGGGCGGAACCGTTTGAGCATCGGGCCTTCGTTGACAATTATGTTCTTGATAACCAGTGCGTCCACATCGAGCCCCTGATTATGGTCGGCATTGGCCACGGCCGAGCGCACAATCTTCTCGACCATCCAGGCGGCTTTCTGCGGCATGAACTTAAGCACGTGTAGCCCGGATTCAACCGGCCTGCCTTTTACGGCCCCGGCAATTTTTCGCACTTTTTGAGGCGATATGCGCATATATTTCCCTGTCGCCTTCACATCCATCTCCGCATCCTCGGTCTATTTCTTCATTTTGGTTTTCTTGTCCCCGGCGTGCCCGTAAAAGGTCCGCGTAGGGGAGAATTCACCCAGTTTGTGTCCGACCATGTTTTCTGTGACAAATACCGGGATAAATTTCTTCCCGTTGTGCACTGCCAGAGTCAGTCCCACCATTTCGGGAATTATGGTCGATCGCCTGGACCAGGTCTTGATGACTTTTGCACTGCGGGCCTCCTGGGAGGCTGCCACCTTGTCATAAAGCTTGGTATCCACATACGGCCCTTTTTTTAACGAACGCGGCATAAATATTGCTCCTGCTTAACCCTGATCTTTAAATGGATGCAGCCGGCCCGGCTTCTTTTACTTTCGCCTCTTTAAAATCAACCGACTGCTCTGTTTATTCCGTTTGCGGGTGCGCAACCCCTTGGTTGGCTTGCCCCAGGGGGTACACGGATGCCTACCGCCTGATGACCGGCCTTCGCCTCCTCCCATGGGATGATCCACCGGATTCATAACCACTCCCCGGGTGGTGGGTCGTATGCCCAAATAGCGCTTTCTGCCGGCCTTTCCAAGCGAAATATTTGAATGATCCGAATTCCCCAACTGCCCGATCGTGGCCCGGTTGGCCACAAGTACCATCCTGACCTCGCCTGAGGGAAGCTTAATGGTTGCATAACGGCCTTCCTTGGCCATGAGCTGGGCAAATCCGCCGGCGCTTTTTACCAGCTGACCGCCCCTGCCGGTTCTCAGCTCGACGTTATGTACGAACGTGCCAAGCGGAATCTGACTTAAAGGAAGGCAGTTTCCCGGACGGATATCCGCCTCAGGTCCCGACATTACGGTCTGGCCCACAGCGAGCCTGGCGGGAGCCAGAATATAGCGTTTCTCTCCGTCTGCATAATGCAGAAGGGCAATTCGTGCCGAGCGGTTGGGATCGTATTCTATTGCGGCAACCTTTGCAGGCACTCCGTCCTTGTCGCGCTTGAAATCAATCATCCGGTAATGGCGTTTGGTCCCGCCGCCCCGGTGGCGCGTAGTGACCCTGCCGTTAACATTTCTTCCCCCGGACTTCTTTATCGGCCTGGTAAGGCTTTTTTCAGGCTCGCTCTTTGTTATCTCCGAAAAAGTCGAGTATGTCTGAAATCGGCGTCCCTGGGATGTGGGTTTTACTTTTTTAATCGCCATTGCTCACCACCTTGTCTTATGCGCCTTCGAAAAATCTGATTCGGCTGCCGGGCATCAGGGTCACGATCGCTTTTTTCCAGTCCTTGCGCTTTCCCACGATACGGCCCCGGCGTTTGACCTTGCCTTTTACCCGCATGATCCTGACAGTCCTGACCCGCACGTCGAAAATATTTTCTACCGCTTTCCGGATCTGCACACGGTTTGCCATGGGAGCGACTTCAAATGTCACTTTGTTTAGCTCCTCTTTCTGGATATTGGTCTTTTCCGTGTCTACCGGCCCTATTATAATGCTGTAGTCGTTCATGCCGCAAGCCTCCCCTCGATACCCTTGATCGACGGTTTTAAAAGAACCAGTGTCTTGTGGTTCAGGATATCGTATACATTTAGTCCTTCGACCCGCAGTACCTTTACACCCGGAATATTTCTTGAGGAAAGCTCAAGTTTTTCATCCTTGCCGTTTATCACAATAAGAGGCTTTTCCAGTTCCAGGCGTTTGATCACTTCTGCAACGGATTTTGTCTTTACCTGATCAATTACAAATCCGTCAAGCACAATTATCTCATTGTCCCTGTACTTGGAAGACAGCGCCATTTTAAGAGCCAGGCGCCTGACCTTCTTGGGCACCTTATATGAATAATCCCGCGGCTCCGGGCCGAATGCCACGCCTCCGCCCCTTAAAAGCGGACTCTTGATATTTCCACGGCGGGCTCTGCCAGTGCCCTTCTGTCGAAACAACTTGGCGGTGCTGCCTTTTACCTCGGATCGACGCTTTACCTTTGCAGTACCACGCCGGCGGTTTGCAAGCTGCATTTTTACAACATCGTGCAACACGCTTTTTTTAACGGCAACATTGAAAATCTCTTCGGCAAGCTCGACTTCCGAAACCGTTTCTCCATCTATATTCTTGACTTCCACGACAGCCATTGTCTCCCTCTTTGCATTGCATCCGGCTTGATACCGTATCCCGGCCGACCGACAGCCGGCAGACAGCTCTCGGTTACTGCTTTTCCGCTTTGCTTATTTCAATAATTGCATTCTTCGCCCCGGGCACAGCCCCTTTAACCAGAATAATGTTTTGTTCCGGGCGAACATCGACGACTTCAAGGTTGCGCATGGTCTGGCGCTTGTTGCCATAGCGGCCGGGCATTTTCTTACCCTTGGCCACCTTGGACGGCCACGCACTCTGCCCGATGGAACCGGGTTCCCTGTAATTACGGCTGCCATGGGTCTTTCTGCCAAGGCTGAAACCGTGGCGCCTGGTAACCCCGGAAAAACCCCGGCCCTTGGTTTTTCCTGCAATATTTATCTTATCCCCGACTGAAAACATATCCAGGGTCAATTTCTGGCCCGGTTCATATTCATCCGGATTATCTGTTGAAAACTCACGCAGTCTGTAAAAGCCGGTGCCTCCGCTTTTTTCAAAATGCCCCTGCAGCGGCCGGGTAATGCGCTGTTTTTTCTTTTCGGAAAAACCGAGCTGAAGGGCGTCATATCCATCATTGGCTCGTGTCTTGACCTGGGTTACAGTACAGGGGCCCGCCTCGATAACCGTAACCGGAAGATACCGGCCATCGCTTGCGAAATAGCCTGTCATTCCAAGTTTTTTTCCTAATAATCCATTACACATTTCCGTCACCCAGTCTTTTTCCTACAATTTGATATCCACATCAACGCCCGGAGACAAATCAAGTTTCATCAGTGCATCCACGGTCTGCTGAGTTGGCTCCTGAATATCTAAAAGCCGCTTGTGGGTTCTGACCTCGAACTGCTCCCTGGATTTCTTATTTACATGCGGGGAACGCAGCACCGTGTATTTGTTTATCCGTGTCGGCAGAGGAACAGGTCCCACCACCCTGGCGCCCGTCTTTTTAGCAGTATCAACAATGTCGCGTACGGATTGATCAAGAAGCCGATGATCGTAGGCCCTTAATCTGATTCGTATCTTGGTATTTGTAATCATGGCAATCCCGTACCTATTCGATTATTTCACTTACCACGCCAGCGCCTACTGTGCGGCCGCCTTCACGGACCGCAAACCGCAAACCCTCTTCCATTGCAATAGGAGTGATCAGCTCGGCTGAAACCGTTACATTATCGCCCGGCATAACCATCTCCACTCCCTCAGGAAGCGTTACTACTCCGGTAACATCGGTGGTCCGAAAATAAAACTGCGGACGATAACCGGAAAAAAACGGCGTATGACGACCACCCTCATCCTTGCTCAACACATATACCTCGGCCTTAAACTTCGTATGCGGCGTAATCGAACCAGGGGCCGATACAACCTGACCCCGCTCAACGTCGTCTCGCTTGGTGCCCCGCAAAAGCAAACCTACATTGTCGCCGGCCTGACCCTCGTCCAAAAGCTTGCGAAACATCTCTATGCCCGTACACGTGGTGTTTATCGTAGGACGCATTCCCACTATCTCAATCTTATCATTGACCTTGATAACACCACGCTCCACACGGCCCGTCACAACCGTGCCGCGGCCCGATATAGAAAATACATCCTCGACAGGCATCAAAAACGGCTTGTCAACATCACGCTCCGGCTCGGGAATATAGTCATCAATCGCATCCAACAGCTCCCAGACACACTTTGCCTCCTGGCCGTCAGAATCATCGCTCTCAAGAGCCTTTAAGGCACTGCCCCGAATTATCGGCGTATTGTCCCCGTCAAAATCATAATTGGTAAGAAGCTCGCGAAGCTCAAGCTCAACAAGCTCGATTAACTCCTCGTCATCCACCATGTCACACTTGTTTAAAAACACCACAATCTGCGGAACCCCAACCTGGCGCGCAAGCAATATATGCTCACGGGTCTGGGGCATAGGACCGTCATCTGCTCCAACCACAAGAATCGCACCGTCCATCTGCGCCGCACCGGTGATCATGTTCTTGATATAGTCAGCATGGCCCGGACAGTCCACATGTGCATAATGTCGATTATCCGTCTCATACTCCACATGCGCCGTGGCTATTGTAATACCCCGGGCCTTTTCCTCGGGCGCCTTGTCTATCTTGTCAAACGGAATAAACTCCGCCCTGCCCTTTAAACCGCAATGCTTTGTAATCGCCGCGGTCAGAGTCGTCTTGCCATGGTCAATATGACCGATCGTACCCACATTTACATGCGGCTTCTTGCGCTCAAACTTCTGCTTTGCCATCTTGCATCCTCCCGGTAAACGGGGTTTTCATTTAATCATTTCAAACAAGACATTTTGCCCATCCGGCCACAAACAAACTGGATGGGCAAAATTAATCAAAAACAGGGATGCCTGTATTACCACCGGTAATGGGCAAACGCTTTGTTTGCCTCTGCCATCCGGTGGGTATCTTCCCGCTTTTTAACCGAAGCTCCCCTCTGCTGGGCGGCATCCATAAATTCTCCGGCAAGCTTTCTGGCCATACCCTTTTCCGGCCGTTTGCCGGCAAAAGTCAGTATCCAGCGAATCGCCAGTGCGGTCTGCCTTTGAGGCCGCACTTCCGTGGGCACTTGATAGGTGGAACCGCCTACACGCCTGGATTTGACTTCCAGCTGCGGCTTAACGTTGCCCACGGCCTGCTCGAAAACCTTGAGCGCTGAGTCATTCATACGCTTCTCAACGATATCAAAGGCTTCGTAGACCAGCGCCTGCGCCGTGCTTTTTTTCCCATCCTTCATCACCGAATTTACAAACCGCGAGACAAGCGGACTGTTATACTTGTAATCCGGTATAATTTTTCTCTCAGGGACTTCTCTTCTTCTCGGCATTGCTTATACCATTTCCTGCAGACTTGGTTTGTCCAGATCCGCGCCTTACTTCGGGCGCTTGGCCCCGTACTTGGAGCGACCCTGCTTCCTATCCGTAACTCCCAGTGTGTCTAAAGTTCCGCGCACAATATGGTAGCGCACACCCGGAAGGTCCTTGACACGACCGCCGCGCACCAGCACCACCGAGTGTTCCTGGAGATTGTGGCCGATGCCCGGAATATACGCTGAAACCTCTATGCCCGTTGTAAGACGAACCCTTGCCACCTTGCGAAGCGCGGAATTCGGCTTCTTGGGGGTAGCCGTATAGACCCGCACACATACTCCGCGCTTCTGCGGCGATGCCTTTAATGCAGGAGTGCTCTTTTTCTTCTCAATCTTTTTGCGGCCCTTGCGGACAAGTTGATTTATCGTCGGCATGATTTCCTCTATACCTGATACGCACACAAATTAAGTATTGTTTCCTGACAAGCTAAAATATAACACCATACCCTTTAACCTCCGGCCTGTCAAGCATTTTATTAAAGGAAAAAGCCATTTAATATTCGGCCGCGATATCCGAGCCGGCATATTCACGTCGTCCCGTTCCCGCCGGGATAAGGCGGCCCATTATCACGTTTTCCTTCAAACCCCGCAGGGCGTCATAGGCGCCCTCTATACTCGCGTCAGTAAGCACCTTGGTTGTCTCCTGAAAGGAGGCCGCGGAAATAAAGCTTTCCGTGGACAGCGATGCCTTTGTAATTCCAAGAATCAAAGGCTCGCCCACCGCCGGGGTGCCGCCCTGCGCAAGCACCTTTTGATTGGCCTCCTCGAATTCCACCCTGTCAACGTGTTCCTCGGGAATAAAATCCGTGTCCCCCACGGACTTGATTTTTACCCTGCGCATCATCTGACGCACTATAACTTCTATGTGCTTATCATTGATGCGAACTCCCTGGAGGCGGTAGACCTCCTGGACGCCGTTTAACAGGTAACGTGCCAGTTCAACCTCGCCCTTGATGCTTAAGATATCCTGAGGGTTGGGACTTCCGCTTGTAAGCGGCTCGCCGGCCTTGACATAATCTCCTTCATAAACGCCTATGTGCCGGCCCCGGGGAATGAGATATTCCTTTTTTTCTCCCGCATCAACCGGTGTTACGGTGACTTTCTGCTTTCCCTTCTTGGTGCTCTTTGCAATGGCCACAAAGCCGTCAATTTCAGAGAGCACCGCGGCCTCCTTGGGCTTGCGCACTTCAAACAGTTCGGCCACCCGGGGCAGACCACCGGTGATATCCTTTGTCTTGGTTGTTTCCCTGGGGATCTTTCCTATAATATCGCCTGCCCTGACATAATCGTTTTCATCAACCATGATAATTGTATTTACTGGCAGCACGTATCTTGCTGCCCCCGAACCCGGAATATTTGCTGTCTTGCCTTCCTTGTCCTTAATTGAAATACGCGGCCTGACATCCATACCCTTGGCCTCTATTACGGTTAGGCTTGATTTTCCGGTGACCGGATCTACCCTTTCCTGCAGAGTCCTTCCCACAACAAGGTCTCCGAACTTAACTTTGCCCTCAACAGCCGTAATTATTGGTGTTGTAAACGGGTCCCAGGAGGCAAGCAGCTTGCCCGGCTCAACATGCTGACCATCTTCTACCAGAATATCGGCACCATAAATCACCGGGAATCGCTCCAGCTCGCGCCCTGTATCCGACACAATGGCAAATTCCCCGCCGCGCCGGTTCATAACGATCTTGCGGTTTTCGGCATTGGTGGCCACATTGAGGTTGCTGTACTTTACTGTACCCTCGACGCGGGCGCGTATTTCTGCTTCTTCCACACGGCGGCTTGCGGTGCCTCCTATATGAAAGGTTCTCATGGTCAGCTGGGTGCCCGGCTCGCCAATGGACTGGGCGGCCATTATGCCGACTGTCTGTCCGATCTCCACGAACCCGCCGTGGGCGAGATCCCGGCCATAGCACATGGCACAAACCCCGAAGCCGGTCCTGCAGGTCAGCACGGAGCGGATCTTAACGCTGGTAACGCCGGCCTGGCTGATCTTGGTCACTCCGGCCTCATCGATTTCCTCTCCCGAGCTTATCAGAACTTCATCAGTGAAGGGATCGCGGACATCCTCAAGTGCAATGCGCCCCAGCACGCGTTCTTCCAGCGGCTGAATCACTTCACCGCCTTCAAGGAGTGCCTCCACCTCGATACCCATCACCGTGCCGCAGTCATGCTCGGTAATGGTACAGTCCTGGGCCACGTCGGCAAGCCGCCTTGTCAGATACCCTGAGTTGGCAGTCTTAAGGGCGGTATCAGCAAGGCCCTTTCTGGCACCGTGCGTGGAAATAAAATACTGAAGCACCGAAAGGCCTTCCCGGAAATTGGCCGTAATCGGGGTCTCAATAATTTCGCCGGACGGCTTTGCCATCAGCCCTCGCATTCCTGCCAGCTGCCGCATCTGATCACGGCTGCCCCGGGCGCCTGAATCAGCCATCATAAAAATGGGATTAATTGTTTCCCCGCCGGTCTTCAAGCTCATTTCCTTTAGCCGCTTATCGGCGGCACCGTCTGCTTCATCCCGAAGATCTTCCATTATATAAGGCTTTTCCATGGCGTCCATCATGTTGTTTGCAATCTCTTCGGTCGCCTTGGCCCAGATATCAACCACTTTGTTATATTTTTCACCCTGGGTTATAAGCCCCTCGGTGTACTGGTGGTTGATTTCTGCAACCTCTTTTTCCGCGCGCGACAAAACCTCCCACTTGCTTTGCGGAATTATCATGGCATCAATGGAAATCGACAGCCCGCCTGTTGTGGAATAGCTATACCCGATGTCTTTGAGACGGTCGGCAAGAATCACAGTGGCCTTCGGCCCCTTGTGGCGGTAAGTGTAATCCACCAGATCCCCCAGGGATTTTTTGTTTAACACCTTATTGATCATGTTAAAGGGAATCTCAGCCCTTTTTTCAATGACCTGGAAAATGTGGTATCTTCCCCCGACATGGGTTATGCCGCTTACATCGCCCTCATCCATGGAAAACACGGATCTGACCTCAAAATCGGGCAGCTGGAAAATCTCCTGAAACTCTTCTGCGTTTAAAAGACCGATATTTCCATCATAGCTCTTGTCAAAAGCCTCTGAATACCGTCCTACCAGCTCCTTAAAGGGTGTGCCAGACTCCAGGGCTTCGACTACTTCATCGGCCTTTTCCCCGGAGGTAACCATAATATGGCGCAGTATGTAGCTTTCGCCCTTGGGAATAATCTCCCAGAGAAGAACCCGGCCTACAGTGGTCTTTACTCTTTCGCCCTTGATCCGCACCACAACCTTTGCGTGCAGATCCACAACCCCGGCGTCATAGGCGGCCCTGGCCTCATCGACATCGGCAAAAGTCATGCCAGAGCCCTTGGCGCCTGACAGGCCAAGGGTCATGTAGTAAATACCGAGCACGATATCCTGAGTGGGAATGATAATCGGAGCCCCGCTGGCCGGAGACAGGATATTGTTGGAGGCAAGCATTAAGACCCTCGCTTCTATCTGGGCTTCCATTGAAAGCGGGATGTGGACGGCCATCTGGTCGCCGTCAAAGTCGGCGTTAAATGCGGTGCATACCAGGGGATGAAGCTGGATGGCCTTGCCCTCTATAAGGACGGGCTCAAAAGCCTGGATGCCCAGACGGTGAAGCGTGGGGGCCCGGTTTAACATGACCGGGTATTCCTTTACCACTTCGTCCAGGGTGTCCCAGACCTCCGGGGTTCGCTTTTCCACCCATTTCTTGGCGCTTTTAACCGTGGTAACGATACCTTTTTGTTCCAGGCGGTGATAAATAAACGGCTTAAACAGCTCAAGAGCCATTTCCTTTGGGATTCCGCACTGGTGCAGGCGCAGTTCCGGTCCTATTGTAATCACGCTTCTGCCGGAATAATCCACACGCTTGCCCAGCAGGTTCTGGCGAAATCTTCCTTGTTTGCCTTTAAGCGTCTCACTTAAGGATTTTAAAGGCCTCTTGTTGGTACCCGTGACCACCCTGCCCTGGCGGCCGTTATCTATCAATACATCCACGGACTCCTGGAGCATTCGCTTTTCATTGCGCACGATGATGTCAGGGGCCCGCAGCTCCATTAAACGGCTCAGGCGGTTATTGCGGTTGATTACCCTTCTGTAAAGGTCGTTTAGGTCCGAAGATGCAAAACGCCCGCCTTCGAGCGGAACAAGCGGCCGCAGGTCGGGCGGCAGCACCGGAATCACATCAAGCACCATCCAGACCGGATCAAGCCCTGACTTGCGGAAAGCATCGACAACTTTAAGCCGCTTTGCAAACTTCTTGCGTTTGGCATCCGAACCGGTTTGCAGTATCTCGGCTCTCAGTTCGTTATAAAGGGCTTCTATATCAATGCGCTCCAAAAGCGTCTTGATGGCTTCCGCTCCGATTCCGGCCTCGAACTTGTTGCCGTATAACTGCCTTGCTTCCCGGTATTTTTCCTCTGAGAGCAGCTGCAGCTTTGAAAGCCCGGTATCCTTGGGATCAATGACTATAAAATTGTCGAAATAAAGAACTTTCTCCAGGTTCTTTAACGTCAGATCCAGCAGATTGCCGATTTTACTCGGCAGGCTGCGCAAAAACCAGATATGGGTGACCGGCGCCGCAAGATTGATATGGGCCATGCGCTCACGGCGCACTTTGGACTGAATCACTTCAACGCCACATTTCTCGCAAATCACGCCCCTGTGCTTCATGCGCTTGTACTTGCCGCAGTTGCACTCGTAGTCCTTGGTGGGGCCGAAAATCTTTGCGCAGAAAAGGCCGTCGCGCTCCGGCTTAAACGTCCGGTAATTTATGGTCTCGGGCTTTTTTATTTCCCCGTGCGACCAGCTCCGGATCTGTTCAGCCGAGGCCAGCGCGATCTGCACCCCTTTGTAACGATTCGGATTCTTCGGTTTGGTGAAGAAATCGTAGATCGTTTCCAATGCTTTCTCCTTAAATCAATTAAATTATTCGGTGTCTTCAACCAGGGTAATGTCGAGCCCCAGACCCTGGAGCTCTTTTGTCAGTACCCTGAATGATTCCGGCAGTCCCGGCTCAAAGACATTCTGGCCTTTGACGATTTTTTCATACATCCTGGTCCGGCCTGCCATATCATCGGACTTGACGGTTAAAAATTCCTGCAAGGCATAGGCCGCGCCATAGGCCTCAATGGCCCAGACCTCCATTTCACCAAGTCTCTGGCCGCCGAACTGGGCCTTTCCTCCAAGAGGCTGCTGGGTTACCAGTGAGTACGGGCCGATGGAGCGGGCATGCAGCTTGTCATCGACCAGATGATGGAGTTTTAACATGTACATGGCACCGACTGTAATTTTCTCGTCAAAGGGCTGGCCGCTGCGCCCGTCATAAAGCGTGGCCTGGCCAGTCCTGCTGACACCCGCTTCTTCGAGCAGATCTTTTATCTCCTCTTCCCTGGCGCCGTCAAAAACCGGGGTGGCCATAAACATTCCGTCTCTGCTGTTTTCGGCAAAGACTGTCATGTCCTGCTCGGTCATGTCCTTGATCTGACGCGCCTCGTGTTTGCCGGAGAAAATTTTCTTAAACTTCTTGCGAAGTTGCTTTGTCTTGTTTTCTTCCAGCATGGCGCTTATCTGATCGCCGAGCCCCTTGGCCGCTCTTCCAAGATGTATCTCTAATATCTGGCCCACGTTCATACGCGAGGGTACGCCGAGAGGATTTAAAATCATATCCACTGTTCTGCCGTCTTCAAAATAAGGCAGATCTTCTTCCGGCAGAATCCTTGATACAACACCCTTGTTTCCGTGCCGGCCCGCCATTTTGTCACCCACCGAAAGGGTGCGCTTCATGGCCACATAGATCTTTATCATCTTGATTACGCCCGGCGGCAGTTCATCGCCCTTTTCGATGGCGCTTACCTGGTTCTCAAAGGCATTTCTTGCCATTTCAGTCTGCTCGCGAAAGCGGGCCAGGATTTCACCGACCTTCTCCTCGGTTTTTTTGTCCTTTAAAACGATCTGCTCAAATTTTCTCAACGGCACATCGGCAAGCATCTTTTTTTCCATGCGCGTATCTTTTGGAATAAGGACTTTGTTGCCGTCTGCAAGGTCCTCCGCGCACTGCTTGCCGGCAAGCAGTGCGACTATTTCGTTGCCTGCCGATTCTTTTATAATCTTGATCTCATCGTCGCGGTCTTTTTCAAGGGCGGCTATCTCCTCGTCTTCTATGAAGCGGGATCTGTCGTCCTTTTCCACACCGCGGCGGATAAATACCTTAACATCTGTCACTATACCCGAGACTCCCGGCGGCATCCGAAGGGAGGTATCCTTTACATCCCCGGCCTTTTCCCCGAATATGGCGCGAAGCAGTTTCTCTTCGGGGGAAAGCTGGGTTTCTCCCTTGGGCGTAACCTTGCCCACAAGGATATCGCCAGGAACTACTTCCGCACCAAGGCGCACAATGCCGCTTTCATCAAGATCCTTTAAAGCTTCATCCCCCACATTCGGAATGTCCCGGGTGATTTCTTCGCGGCCCAGCTTTGTATCACGTGCCAGCACTTCGAATTCCTCGATGTGCACGGAAGTAAAAACCCCGTCCTTTACCAGCCTTTCGCTTATCAGGATGGAATCCTCAAAATTATAGCCGCCCCACGGCATAAATGCCACTGTTACGTTTTTGCCAAGGGCCAGCTCTCCGTTATCTGTTGCAGGGCCGTCTGCAATTATTTCCCCGGCCCTTACCCATTCGCCCTTGCTCACAGTGGGCCGCTGGTTAAAGCAGGTGTTCTGGTTGGAGCGGGCAAACTTGCCGAGATTGTATATGGATACGTCCTTGTGGGAGGGGTCGTCAGAAGGTTCATGCTGCAAAACAATTCTGGAGGCGTCCACATCCACGACCCATCCATCCCGAGGGGCCACAACTGTAACTCCAGAATCACGGGCCACTATACCCTCCACACCAGTGCCGACCAGCGGAGCCTCTGTATTTAACAGGGGTACTGCCTGACGCATCATGTTTGATCCCATAAGCGCGCGGTTGGCATCATCATTTTCCAGAAACGGGATCAGGGATGCGGAAATGCTTACCAATTGGTTGGGCGATACGTCCATGAGCTCGATTTTCTCTCTTTCGACCATCATGAACTCGCCTTCCACCCGGGATGTAACCGTGGGGTTCACATAACTGTTCTTTTCGTCCAGAGGCGCGTTGGCCTGGGCAATCGGATGATCTTTTTCCTCAAATGCCGACAGCAGCCGTACATCGTCTGAAACCGTTGAATTTTCCACCACCCGGTAGGGGGTTTCAATAAAACCGAATTCATTTACCCGCGCATATGTACAAAGAGATACGATCAGACCGATATTGGGCCCTTCAGGCGTTTCAATGGGACAAATACGTCCGTAATGGGAAGGATGGACGTCGCGTACTTCGAATCCGGCCCTGTCCCGTGTCAAACCGCCCGGCCCCAGTGCGCTTAGTCGTCTCTTGTGAGTTGTCTCGGACAGCGGATTGGTCTGGTCCAGAAACTGGGAGAGCTGGCTTGTGCCGAAAAACTCCTTTACCACGGCAGAGACCGGCTTGGGATTTATAAGGTCGTTGGGCATGAGGGCATCCGCCTCCTGCATGCTCATACGCTCCTTAATAGCGCGCTCCATGCGAACCAGGCCTATACGGTACTGGTTTTCCAGCAGTTCGCCCACTGCACGCACCCGCCTGTTGCCGAGATGATCTATATCATCCACGGTTCCCTGGGTATCGCGAAGCTCAACAAGGGTACGGGCCGTAAGCAGGATATCTTCGCGGCGCAGGGTGCGGGTTTCAAGCGGTGTGTCGATATTTAACCTGTGATTTATCTTGAGCCGGCCCACGCTGGATAAATCATAATAGGCTGTCTTGAAAAACAAATGATCGATGAAATCCTGGGCCACCTCAGGGGTAACGGGATTGCCGGGCCTCAAACGCCGGTAAATGTCTACCAGGGCCTCTTGCTTTGTCCTTGTCTTGTCCATCTGAAGAGTCTTTCTGATGGACTGACCTGCAAACGGGCCTTCCATGACCAGAATCTCAAACCAGTCTATCCCGGCTGCAACCAGCTTTTCAAGAAGCTCGGCATCGAGGGTGTCGTTGGAATGGGCAAGAACTTCACCGGTTTCCGGGTCAAGCACGTCCGAGGATATAACACGCTCCTCAAGCTCACCTGCGGTCATGGGGATATACTCCAGGCCGGCTGCCTGCATCTGGCGGATTGCCCTCTTCGTGATCATCCGTCCCTTTTTCACCAGAACTTCACCGGTTTGCGGATTGACAAGATCCTCGCCCGGGCGCTCACCCTTTAGAAACTCCGAGTTAAACTCCCGCATAAACCGGCCGTCTCTTATATGGATTTTTTCCGTATTGTAGAAATAAGAAAGTATGTCGTCATCACTGTAACCCAGGGCCTTGAACAGCAGTGTCACGGGGAATTTCCGCCGTCTGTCTATGCGCACATAAACAATATCCTTGGGATCAATTTCCATGTCAATCCAGGATCCGCGCACCGGAATAATCCGGGCTGTGTAAATAATCCTGCCGCTGGAGTGTGTTTTTCCCTTGTCATGATCAAAAAAGACCCCGGAGGAACGGTGAAGCTGGCTTACGATCGCCCGCTCAGTGCCGTTTATTATAAAAGTTCCCCGGCCGGTCATCAGCGGGATAGTGCCGAAATAGATTTCCTGTTCCTTTATATCCCGTATGTTGGACACTCCGGTGTTCTTGTCCGTATCATAAACCACCAGCCTTACCCTGATACGCATGGAAATTTCATGGGTCATTCCACGGTTTATGCACTCGTTGACCGAATGCTTGACCTCGCCAAAGTGATACGAAACAAATTCAAGCGAAGCCGTACCGGTGAAATCCTTTATGGGAAATACCGAGTTAAATACTGCCTGCAGACCCGTATCCCGCCGGTCTTCAGGCGCCACATCCATCTGCAGGAATCTTTCGTAGGATTCCCGCTGAATCCCGATAAGATCCGGGATATCAACAATGGTTTGGATTCGACCGAAATTTTTCCGGAACCGTTTATATTTCGGCGGATTTCCTGTCATTTCGTCTCCAAATAAATTGTATTCGATTCAATTTGCGAAAAACCGGCTGCCGGAAAAACCCGGCGCCGGAGTCCGCTGTTTTATATACACACGGGTTTTGCAGGATGTATTTTCCCCGGAGGGAAAACTGCATACACCCTCAAAACACGCCGCAATTACTTTATCTCTACGGTTGCGCCGACGCCTTCAAGCTGCCCCTTGATTTTATCGGCCTCTTCCTTTACAACGCCTTCCTTGACCGGCTTTGGCGCTTCTTCTACAAGGGCCTTGGCCTCCTTGAGTCCCAGGCCGGTAATCGCCCGGACTTCCTTGATGACCTGGATCTTCTTGTCGCCGGCCGCAGACAGAACAACGTCAAATTCGGTCTTTTCTTCCGCAGGAGCGGCTTCTTCGCCACCCGCGGCGGGTGCGGCGCCCACTGCCACAGGGGCGGCGGCCGATACACCGAATTTTTCCTCAAGCTCCTTTACCAGCTCGGAGAGCTCAAGTACCGACATGTTTGCTATAAAATCAATTACATCCTGTTTGGTAATCTCTGCCATTTTTATAATCCTCCGGATTTATTTATTCAAATTCTTTCAAAATATCAGTTGCGGGCAAAGCCTGCTGCGGCTATGCGGCCTCTTTCTGATCCTTTATCGCCTGAAGAGCATAAAGCAGACGTTCCGGGACATTGCAAAGCGCTCTTACCAGTCCCCGCGGCACTGCGTTCATGGTGCCAAGCACCTGTCCGAGCAGCACCTCGCGTGACGGCAGCTCCGCAAGACGCTTGATTCCTTCCGGATCAAGGACCGAACCCCCAAGTACGCCTGCCCTGATCTCCAGTTTATCGTTGTCCTTTGCAAACTGGGAAAGCGCCTTGGCCGGTGCCACTGGATCTTCATAACTCATAGCCACCGCACTCGGACCCTGGAAATGCTCCCGAATAAGATCTACATCCGTGTCCTGAGCCGCACGGATTAAAAGGGTGTTTTTAACCACCCTGAATTCCACGCCCGCATCCCGGAGCCTGGTCCGCAAGTCGTTGATTTTCTGGACATTAAGACCCTTGTAATCAACAAGAATCAGAATTTTCTTCTGATCAAACTTTTTGCGAAGCTCAGATACGAGTTCCTGCTTTTGTGAAAGCGTAAGCACTAAATCCACCTCCTTTCTGAATCTGTAAAAACCACGGGCCTCCACAGCATCAGAAAGCCTGCCTCGGTAGGCCGGAAAAATATTTTTTTCCGATTAAACACGCCTGATGGGGTGAACCTACGGTCTTTGACAGATATAGTGTTTAGAATCCGGACCCCAAAGGACCCGGTTTCGGGTTAACCCTGGAAGGGCAATATATATGTTTATTACTTCAGCAGATCTTTGACCTGGCTCGGATCCACCTTGAAACCGGGACCCATGGTGGTTGAAACCGCAATGCTGCGCAGATAGGCCCCTTTACTGGAAGCAGGCTTGAGCCGCAGGATCGTATCCATGAAAGCCCGGATGTTGTCAAGCAGTTTTTCCTCGCCAAAGGAAACCTTGCCCATGGGAGCATGAACGATTCCTGTTTTCTCCACCCGGAATTCGACCTTGCCGGCCTTTAACTCATTTACCGCCTTTGCCACGTCAAAAGTCACAGTCCCGGTCTTTGCATTGGGCATCAATCCCCTGGGGCCTAGAATCTTTCCTATTTTCCCCACGGAACCCATGACATCCGGGGTGGCCACAGCCTTGTCAAAACCCAGCCATCCTCCTTTTATCTGCTCAATAAGATCGTCACTGCCCACATAATCGGCTCCTGCTTCCCGGGCTTCCTTTTCCTTTTCGCCCTTGGCAAAAACCAGCACACGGACTTCTTTTCCCAAACCATGGGGCAGCACCACTGAACCGCGAACCATCTGATCAGCGTGTCGGGGATCAACACCCAATCTTACTGCCATATCCACGGCTTCATCAAACCTGACATATGATGATTCAAGGGCTGCCCTGACCGCAGTGGCAAAGTCCATGCGATCCTGGCCTTCGTATTTCGACTTTACCTCTTTGTATTTCTTGCTCCGCTTGCGCATTGTCTTTCCTTTAATTACCTGTTTACCTTTAGACCACTTCAAGCCCCATGCTTCTTGCCGTTCCCGCGATGATACGGCAGGCGCTTTCCATGTCCGGCGCGTTTAAATCCGGCATCTTGGTTTTTGCAATCTCCTCGACCTGCGACCAGGAAACCTGGCCCACCTTTTCAGCCTTTGGACTTCCCGAACCCTTTGCGATTCCGGCCGCCTTTTTTAACAAAACCGCTGCGGGCGGCGTCTTTGTGATAAACGTAAAAGTCTTATCCTGATATATGGTTATCACCACAGGGGTGATCGTGCCTTCGTCATTTGCGGTGCGGGCGTTAAATGCCTTGCAGAAATCCATTATATTAACCCCGTGCTGCCCCAGCGCCGGTCCGATGGGCGGCGAAGGATTGGCCTTTCCGGCCTGCACCTGAAGTTTCACCTGGGCTACAACTTTCTTTGCCATATCTCAAACATCTCCTGTTCTAATTTTTCGCTACCTGAACAAAATCGAGTTCCACAGGCGTGGATCGGCCAAAGATGCTTACAAGCACCTTGAGCTTGCCTTTTTCCGGATTTACGTCCTCCACAGTGCCGTTGAAATTGGTAAACGGCCCGTCAATTACCCGGACCTCGTCGCCGACTTCAAAGTAGAATTTGGGCTGCGGTTTATCCTTGCCAGCCTCCATCCGGTTGATAATTTGTTCGGCCTCCTCATCCGGAATAGCTACGGGTTTATCCCGACCACCCAGAAAGCCTGTAACTTTTGCCGTATTTTTCACCAGATGCCAGGTTTCTTCATCCAGATCCATCCTCACCAGGATATATCCGGGATAAAACTTGCGGTTCGAGGTCTTGCGTTTCCCTTTGACCAGTTCCACCACCTGCTCTGTAGGGACAATGACTTCGCCGAATTTTTCCGGATTCTCGGAGGCGGCAATGCGCTCTTCAAGGTTTTTTTTAACCTTATTTTCAAAACCGGAATAAACATGGATGATGTACCAATTCTGCGCCACGCCTTACCTCTCTTGTTTCACAGTTGGAACTACAGAATCAAGCGTACCAGGTTGGAGAGCACAAAGTCGACGATGCCCAGAAAAATTACCACAATAAACACAAACACCAGTACAACAGCGGTCGTGACTACCGTATCTTTTTTCGCAGGCCATGCCACCCGGGCAAGCTCAACCTTTACCTCCCTTAGAAACTGTATCCAGTTGCCAAAATATTTATTTATCAGTCTTACAACAAAAGTCTGCCCCGAGCCGGCGCGCCCTCCTGCAGAATACAAAGATTTCTGCTTTTTCTGCCTTGCCTCACCACCTGCTGAAGAGGCCTCGGCTGCTGCCGGGGCGGAGCCCGCCTGTTCGACCGGCGCACTGCCGGCCTCGGAATCACCGGCCGATTTGTTTTTCTTTTTCTTCTCGGTCGGCTTTTTTTTCTGCATGCGTGCCATTTCGGCTCCTAAAACATTGAAAGCTCAAAGTCGGCTTCAATAGCGTTATATGGTTTATTGAGCCCCAACCTTTGAGCTTTCAGTTAATTTTTTGGCAGGCCAGGAGGGATTTGAACCCCCAACCACCGGATTTGGAGTCCGACGCTCTGCCGTTAGAGCTACTGGCCTGAATCACTGACGCATGACCTCGATCCGTCGTAAACTTCAATTATTTGGTTTCACGATGCAGGGTATGCGTTTGGCAGAACCGGCAGTACTTTTTAAACTCAAGCCTGTCGGGCTTGGTACGCTTGTTCTTTGTTGTTGCATAATTCCGCCGCTTGCATTCCGTACATGCCAGATTCACTTTGACTTTCAAGTATCTGCTCCTGATGGACTTCTTTATTCGATTATTTCACTTACCACGCCGGCGCCTACTGTGCGGCCGCCTTCACGGACCGCAAACCGCAAACCCTCTTCCATTG
>CAZVFQ010000014.1:0-44462 GCA_964626455.1 uncultured Desulfobacteraceae bacterium
AAGGGCATTTTCACTGGTGCCTGCAAAAATTTTCACCTTCAGGTTCTGTTCCAGGACCTTGAAGAAGAGCTCTATCTGCCACCTGTCCTTATAGATTGCCGAAATCTTGGTGACGCTGAACTTATGGTGATTGGTCAATAAAACGATTTGTTGCTTATTGAGATCATCCCATACAACGACCGTTCCCATGGTCTGTGGGAATTGGCATATGACAGGGTTGATTTATTCGAAGCTTTTTTCATGCCCAGATGCTTCATTTTGCCCATGCAGCAGGCAAGGCCGCCGCAGATTTCTCTTAAACTCTTGGCCTGGGCGGGTTGGCAGAATAACATAGCTATAAAATGATCCCATGATTGAATTTTTTAGCAAAACGTTCGGATTGATGCTGGTATACAAGCTCATGAAATTTTTCCGGTCAATTAAAGCAATCAGTTGACTGAAGAGGCTGGCGTGTTTTATCATAAAAACATCCTCCTTGATTTTGGGTGTTTTTTGTTTTGTGTTGAAACAACATTACCCACAAGGAGGATTTTTTTTCAAGTCCCTTCATCGCCGGGCCCTACTCGTTAAACTACAAAATTTAGTTTTTGGACAAGAGTGATTCAACATCGTCTTGTCTATCAAGTTCTTGAGGCAGAAAAAATAGTTAAGATTATACGAATGTGGACTCATTTGGAATAATTTTTTTGCATAACCAGTGGTTCAGCAGACCGCAAGACGATTATTCCAAGTCTTAAAGCCATCGGTGAAGGGGTCAAATAAGTTACAAGCCAGTTTTTCAGGGCGATGTGATGCCTGATAAGCACCTTTTTGCTTTCAAGACATCAACAATATGCTATCGGGAAACAAGGGTAAACCATAAAACTGATATAACGGACAGCTTTTTTACGCACTTCAACCATGCCGGAAGATGTCCGGGATTGTGGACAGCCTTTTTTTAGAGCTATTGATAGTTATGGTGGCGGCAATCCCTGTTCGGGGTCCAGGATAAAATTTAGAAGGCTTTGCCAGCTAGGAAATACATGAAGCCGGATTGTGCACCGCAGTTGATTCCAGTATTCTTTGCGGGAGGTAAATGTTTGCCGGCATCGTTGGTAAAGCGTATCGGTGAGTTCGAAGATCTGATGCATGAGAAAAGCCAGCAAGTTAAATAGCAGCAGATTGTATGAAAGCGCTTTCTGGCCGTGGCCGAAATTGTGTTCCATATGATAGCCTTGATTTTTGAGGATATTGAAGGCTTCATTTTCAATTTTCCATCGGGCTCGGGTGCCATGGGAACAATTTGCCGCATGCCCGGACAGGCCAGTGCATCGGCCATGAAAGGGGCGCGTTGTATATGACAATGGCAAAACCCGGATTTCTGAGCTCGGGGTATTTTTCATTAATTTCCCTGACGCGCGGCATCAGGTCTTCCAGTACATCAGCATAATTGTTCATGGCTGTTGCAACTTTATCAGCGCTGTCTGCCGAATCCATGGCGTCAACAAAATCGCCGGCCAGTCCGATGAAATCCTCCTGCACTTCCACGGCGTCGCTGTATTTTCCACCGCATGCGAATGTAAAGACAAGCAGCACGCAACATAATCTGATCATGGATAAATGAAACCTGTTATTAAAGAACTAACCTATTCTGTTTATTGATACTTGAGATATGCAGGGGAGCCAGGCAGGATTGCTGAAGCACTTTGCCAGCTTGAAGCCCGTCTGGGACATAAGGTCTACAAGCGGATGCTTTTTGAAATTACAAACAAAAATCAAATTGAGTGTAAAGCATTTTCGTAAACTTGTTCACGACCGCAATGAAAAACCGTTGGATCGGTTGGACAAGGTTGAAACTCCGGCTTTTAATTGTTAGTTTTAAATATTCATGGTCATTAAAAAGGCTTAACCTGTGAAAAAGCGTTCATTTTCAATAACTGATTTCAAAATAAAAACCAGACTTCTTCTGGGCCTGGCGGCAATACTTATATGTCTGGGAGTCGTGCTCGGGATAAGCAGCATCTATCTTGCGTCAAACCAGTTGATAAACCAAAGCAGGCAGCGGGCTCAGATACTTGTTTCATATCTCGCCACCGGGGCAAAAGACTTTCTGGCGGAAAAAGATATTTCCGGCCTGCAAAATATTGCCGATCAAATAATGAAAACCGGCCATGATATTGCCTATGTAATTATATTTGACCCGGCGGGAAATATTCTTGTACAAACCTCGGAGAGCGGCTTTGATATACCGGTTCCCGCACTTAAAGGAACAAACCAACAAGATAGCCGTGCAGGCAGGAGCCTTCCCGCAGAAAACAGGAAGTTATTTGATTTTTCAAGACCTGTAAAAAATAATGATGAAATGCTTGGTGTTGTGCACATTGGCCTGCATACTGGCAGAACAAAGGCCATGGTACAGCGCTTCGGCCTGTGGATCATTGGACTCACCGGATTTATCACTATTTTAGGCCTGGCATTGGCTTCGTGGTATCTATCAGGTTTTACCAACAGGATAAAAAAACTTACCGAATCAACCAATGAAGTGCTCAAAGGTAATCTCGGCCCTGTAAAACAGCATGATAACGGCGACGAGATCCAGGAACTGGCCGATGCTTTCAATTACATGGCCACAACCCTGGACAACCGGGTGGAGCAGTGCGAAATTGCAGAAAAGGAACTTTTCAATCAAAAAGAGGTTCTGCGGACCATCCTGGATGTGACACCCGACATGGTGGCCTTACAGGATGAAAATCTGGTTTACCATGCAGCAAACAAGGCGTTCTGCTCCTATTTCAGGCTCAGTGAATCAGATGTCATAGGCAAGACCGATTTTGATATTTTCAAGGAATCCCAGGCTGATCAAAACTATCATGAGGACATGCAGATACTTAAGACAGGAAAGCCCCTGTCCAAAGAAATAAGCGTCAAACAGGCAGACACCATTCTCTGGTTTCACATCCTGAAAGTGCCCGTATATAGGGAGAAAAAGATTTCCGGACTCCTGCTCACGGCACGCGATATAAGCGTTATAAAACAGTACCAGGAACGCCTGGTCCAGTCCCAGAAAATGGAGGACCTTGGCAGATTGTCGGGCGGAATTGCCCACGAAATAAACACGCCACTGGGAATTATACTCGGCTATGCGCAGATGCTTATCGAGGATGTGGAGCCTGACAGCCAGATGGCAGATGATCTGCGCATCATTGAAAAACAGACCAGGATCTGCAGCAATATTGTCTCAGACCTGCTGGGTTTTTCCAGGCAGAACCAGACCACCCGCTCGGAAGTGGACGTCAATGAATCCATCCAGGAGGTGATCTCCCTTGTTGAGCATACCTTCGGTTTGAACAGGGTACGCATCCTGCGCGAGTTTGACCCGAACATCCCGTTAATAGAAGGAGACAAAGACAAGTTAAAACAGGTCTGGTTAAACCTCTTGAATAATGCTTTTGACGCGGTACAGCAGGACGGATATATAAGAATAACCACAAAGCTCTGCGCACACAGAAGGCGTGTGGCAATAACCATAACCGACACTGGAACGGGCATCAGGCAGGAGAATTTAAACAAGATTTTTGATCCGTTTTTTTCAACAAAAGCCGTTGGCAAGGGAACAGGACTCGGCTTGTCGGTTACATTCGGAATCATCGGGGATCACGGTGGAAGAATCAATGTTTTAAGCCCTGCGCCCACGGAGTATGTGCAGGTCATGCCCAACGAAGGCCTGAAGCTGGGGCCGGGAAGCGTTTTTCTTGTGGAACTGCCGCTCTGGCAAAACGAACTGCCCGAAGAAGAATGCGAGGATCCGGGAATGACCCGGTCATCTCAGGAAACAGAAACTTATCCGGAGGCGGAATATGAGCCATATAATGGTACTTGATGACGTGGAAGATGCGGGGGCTATGATAAAAAGAATACTTGAGCGCCGGGGACACTTGGTTGCCGTGTTCACAGAGGAGGAAGATGCCCTGGACCACGCCCGCACAAAGGAAGTGGATCTCGCGATTCTGGATATCAAGCTGAAAAAAATGAGCGGCGTGCAGCTGCTGAAGCAAATAAAAGAAGCCCGGCCCGATATAGACGTTGTGATGCTGACAGGCTATCCCACCCTTGAAACTGCAAGGGAGGCAATGGGATACGGTGCCAGGGAATACCTGGTCAAGCCGATTGACAAAAATGAACTGGAAGAAAAGGTAGAAAACATCCTGGAAAACCGGGATTTTACTGATGGCTAAAAAAATCAGAGAATCAGCCGCAGGCCAGCTTCCTCTGACCCGCTGGCAGCACATAAACTCCCAGATAAAACATATCCTGGAAAACCGTTTCTACAGCATCTTTTTACCGGGCCTGCTCATCCGAAAGAAATACGAAGCATTCCAGCGCCTCAAGGACGGGGACAGAAACGCGCTGGAACTTATTTCCGCTCTTGAGGAGATCAGGCAGAAAAATCTTGTCTGTGACATTGAATACATCAAATACCTTTTCCGACTCCTTGACAGGGAAATACAAAACCTGGTTGAATCTCTTATCGCCTTCAGCCCGCTTAAATACTCTCTTTTACGCAACTATCACCGCAAATATTCGTTTTATGCAGATCTTGCCCTTATGGAGGACGAGCCCAATACCGCTCCGCCTTATGTACTAAGGCTTGATTCAGGACTTTGCGAGGATCTCGCCGGAGGAAAAGGCGCCGGGCTTTCCTCTCTCCTGGGGGCTTACGATTTTCCCGTACCGCCGGGTCTGATAATCACAACAAGGGCATTTTACCTTCTTTTGGAAAAAAACCGGCTGCTCCCAATTATAAAACAGGAACTTTCCGGCCTGGGGCCTGAAAATCATGAAGACCTGCAAAATATCGGCCAAAGTATAAAAATCAGGATTCTGGAAGCTGAAATGCCTCATGAACTTCAACATGAGGTGATGGAAGGCTTAAAGCAGCTCGGAATTGAACACACCCCCCTTGCACTGAGAAGCAGCGCCAGGGGAGAGGATCTGCAGGCCTCATTTGCCGGTCAGTTTCAAAGCTTTCTAAATGTTGCCCCTGAAAAATGGTTTAAATTTTATAAAAAGGTACTCGCCAGCAAATACAGCCCTCATACCCTCTATTACAGAATGAGCCAGGGATTTTCAGACTTTATGACCCCCATGGCGGTACTTATAATGCCCAGCATCCAGGCGAAAATAAGCGGAATATTATATACCCGGGAACAAAACAGGCCGGAACAGGCTTCAACCTACATGGTTTCAGGCAGCGGGGAAAAACTTGCAGCAGGCGCTGAATACCAGACAAGGGCCGACTTTGACAAAAAAAACAGGAAGATCCAAAGTCCTGGCACCGACATTGGGCTGCCTATGGAAACACTTAGCCGGGTGTTTAATCTGGGGGAAAAACTCGAAGAGCTTTTCGGCACGCCCCAGGACGTGGAATGGCTGGTGGACGAAAAAGACCAGGTCTACATAATACAGTCAAGGCCCCTTAGAATGTCAGAATCAAACGGGTTGCTACCTCAGCAGGATTACCAGAACAGTGCAATTCTGGCACAAGGGCAATGGGCCAGTTCAGGGCGGGCATCAGGCAGTGTTTATAAATTAAAGGATTTGAAATTTATTCCGGAAATTCCTGAAGGCTCCATGCTTATAACCCGTGAGCTTCCTCCGGATCTGACCCTTGTATTAAACAAAGTCAGGGGTGTTATTGCAGAAAAAGGCAGCCCTGCCTGTCATTTTGCCTCGGTTGCCAGAGAATCCGGGGTTCCTGTTATATGTAACGTTTCCGGTGCAATGAACCTTGAAAATAACCAGGCAGTGAGTATAGACGCTGACCATGGTCTTGTTTTATCCGGTAGTCTTTTCAGCGGCGAAAATAACCGGGAAAAATCCGGTGAACCCGATACTCCGGTGATGGAAAAACTCGATGCAGCCCTTAAATTTATCTCCCCTCTGAGCCTGAAAGACCCTAATGCGGAAAATTTTTCAATCGAGTACTGCAGGAGCCTGCATGACATAGTCAGATATGTACATGAAGCCGGTGTAAGGGAGATGTTTTCTCTTGTGGGCAGACGGGGATTGACCAGTTACGGGGCAAAACGTCTGGAATCCGGCATTCCGCTGGTAATACACGTCCTTGATGTCCATAAAGGACTTGCCCTTGAAGGCAAATCAGGAAAAACCGTCGGGCTGGAACATATAAGAAGCCGGCCCATGCAGCAACTGTTCTCCGGCCTTTCCTCTCCTTCGGTTCAATGGAACAAAGACATTCTGCACTTTGACTGGGACTCATACGACAAGGCATCGGCTGCTGTTCTGGATGCCGGCAAATCAATTCTCTACAGCAGTTATGCCATTTTGGACAAACAATATTTGCACGCCCTGCTCCGCCTGGGTTATCATTTTGTGGTAATCGATACGCTTGCCGGCCCAAGGGAAGAACAAAATTACATCCATTTCAGCTTCAAGGGCGGCGGAGGAAATCAGGAGCAGCGATTCTGGCGGATTGGACTGGTTCGAAACATCCTTTCGAAACTTGGATTTACCGCCCATATCACCGCTGATCTTTTAGAGGCCTATTTTGACCGCCGCTCTGTTGAAGACACGGAGGCCAACCTGGCCAGGCTCGGCGTCGTGATAGGCATGACGACGCTTCTGGACATGAAGCTTCACGATCCAAGTCAGGTAAACAGCCTTACAGAACAAATTGCAAAGGAAATAAATGATTTTCTACCCTTTCAGTAAAGACAAAGACCATACCTACCCTCTTTCCTGGATCACACCGCAGCTTGCAACAGGACATGCTCCCATGACCGGTGCCGAACTTGACAGCATCAAAAAACAGGGAATAAAAGCCATATTAAACCTGTGCATGGAATTAGAGGACCTGGTCGAACTCGAAAAGGAGCGCGGATTTGAAGTTTACTGTCTGCCGATTGTAAATGAGGGGTTCCCTGAGCTTGCAGAACTCAACAAGGCGCTTGACTGGCTCGATGAATCCATCTATCTGGGAAAAAAGGTACTGGTTCACTGCCGTCACGGTATTGGCAGAACCGGCACGGTTGTATTCTCTTATCTGCTGCGCAAGGGGCTTGACACAAAAAGCGCAGGCAAGAAAATGCGCAATAACAGGGCCAGGCCTACAGAGCAGCCGCAGAAGCGCTTTTTACACCTTTACGGAAAAAGGCAAAAACCCCTGAAAATATCCGAGCCATCACTGATACCGGAATTCAGGCTCGAATTAACGCCTTATTTTGATAAAACAAGTATACTACTTGAAAAAATAGATAAAGACATCCCTGAACACACGCCCCGCTGCGGAAAGGACCACACGGAATGCTGCTGCGGACCGGTACGCTTGTCTCTTGCCGAATCAGTGTATCTGCAGTTTGCAGTAAACACAGAACTCAGCCATGAATTGCGCCGGGAAGTAATAGAAAGGGCGCTTGAGGCAGAATCCGGAGCATTGGCAACTGCGGGAAAAGAAACAGACTGCCCTCTTCTCAAACACAACCATTGTCTTCTCTATGATTTCCGGCCGGCCCGGTGCCGTGTATCAGACAGCCCAAACCCGGAAATCCCTGAGTCGCATGCACGGCAGCTATCCATTCTTTCCGCCGAGATTCTCGAAATTTTCCTGGATGAGAACACAGACCGCCAGCCACCGGAATTCTATCTTTCGGATGTGGTTTCCGGCAAATTCGTGCAGAAATTATTCCACCTCATGACCGGCTCCGGGTAGCAGTGGTTCATATTTTATCATGATCACCTATCAAGCCGGGCTGTTTTTTTATTCTGACACAGCACGCCCCTGGAGATACCTTCAGGCTTGGAATTGCTCACGGTGCTTTCAGGCAACACTGAGAACCGGCGCTATGCCCCCTGAACTCATTTTCGGCTAAAGGTTTTGTGTGCCTTATTGCAAATGTGTGATTATATATTTAATTTTATAATAGACTGCAGGAACCCGGAAAAAGAAAGAGGATTTATGGAATCATTTCCTGGAGCCATAACAGAAAGCTGTTTTAAGTACCGCGGCTTTTTTGCGGCAGTACAGATATTAACAATCTCTTTGCTTCTTATATTTCTTAGCAGCTGTGGTTTTAACAAACAGTACAGCTACGAAAACATCCGGAAGCAATACCCGAGCCGGGAATACATAACAGGACAATCAGAGGAATCAAAAGGCAAAGTACCCGGCGTCTCGGGAATTGATGGTGATCTGACGCTTTCAGATGCCATTGATATAGCAGTACAAAACAACCCTGACATGGAGCGCGCTGCATGGAAAATCGAACAATCCCGTTCCATGCTTTTACTTGCTAAATCCGCATTCTGGCCCAGGGCATCGGTTTATACGGAATATATGCAGGGCGATGCTCCCTCTGCCTACTTATTTAAAAAAATCGATCAGCGGCAACTTCCTCAAATCCTGAATTTCAACGATCCGGGATGGTTTGAAAATTTCGAGTCAGGAATCGAGGCGAAGATGAACCTGTTTAACGGCGGAAAAGACTACCTTAAGAAAAAAATGGCGGAAAAGGATCTGGCTGCCTCCCGGTTTGAGCGTGAAAAAATAGAAAACGAGCTGACAGCCCGGGTAATAAAGACTTTTTATGACGCCCTGGCAGCCCGTGAATTCATAAGTATTGCCGAACAATCAAAGGATAGCGTCGCCGAACAGCTTCGGCTTGCAAGGCTGCGCCATGAAAGCGGCAGCGCGCTGAAAGCCGAGGTAATGTCGCTGAAGGTTCGTCTTGCCAGAGCCAGGGATCAGGTTATAAAAAGCAAAAACCGCTATAAACTCACACTCGCGGGTCTGGCCAACCTTATGGGCCTTGAGCCCACTGAGCTAACAGACCAAAAAACCGGGCTCAAATCAGGTGAAAACAATATTTATGAAATCCCGCCCGATTACAAAACTGCAGTAGTCAAGGCAATAGACAACCGCCCGGAGCTGGCCAGGACCCGCCAGCAGGTCGTCAAGTCTCGCATGGGCCTTGATGCAGCCAAAAGCACCTATCTACCAAGCCTTGACCTTAGCGGCAGATACTATTTTGATGACTCAGGCCTTGACTATGATCGAGACAGGGAAAACTGGACCGCTGCACTCATGCTGAGATGGAACCTGTTTACCGGATTTTCACGCCCCGCCATGGTCAGCCGGGCAGATGCCAGAGTAAGGGAAATGATGGCCGCTGACCGTCAGGCAGCGCAGGACATAAAGCTTGATGTAAAAAACGCATATCTCGCCCTGGAAGAGGCCCGTTCGCGATACCGGGTTGCAGAAAGCAGTGTGGAAGCCGCCCTGGAATCCTACAGGCTTGTAAAACGTCAATATGAAAAAGGAGCCGCGAGCATAACCCGCTACCTGGAAGCCGAACTTGACCGCAACCGGGCAAGGGTGCAGGCCGTGTCGGCCCGTTATGACAGAATCAGGGCGATGGCAGAAGTAAGCCGTGCCATAGGCTCCCTGGGCGGAAAAAATCGTTAGGTCTTCGAAAACCCATGAACTTCTGACAACAGACAGGCAAATGCTATGGGAAAAAAGAAACGTATCGCTGCAATATTTTTGATCGGGCTCCTGATAGCAGCCCTGGCCGGAGTTTTATTCTGGCTGTATTCAAGCGCCAGGACAGGACCAGGCAGTGTTTCGGGCCCGCACAGGCCAGAGCCGGCCGGTGATGCCGCGACCGCACCTGTAACAGTTAAAACCGTGACCCGGTGGTATGATGCCGTGGGTACGCTTGAGCCCCGCACCCGTGCCAGTATAGAGCCCCGTGTGCCGGCCCGGGTTGAAGAATTCCTGGTAAATGACGGTGAAGCAGTGGAAAAAGGACAATTGCTGGTTATACTCGATGACCGGCAAATGCAGTCCGAACTTTCGCAGGCGCGTCAGTCGCTTGAAAATGCAGTATCAAAAAGACAGCAGGCTGAGCAGGCTGTTGATGCCGCCAAGGCAGCCTTTGAAGAAGCGGGCTCAGCCTATGAACGGACCAGAAAACTCTATGAAGGTGAAGCAGCAACCGAGCAGCAGCTTGAAAAGGCCAGATCCCGGTTTTTGCAGGCAAGGGCCGGACTGGAAAGCGCCAGGCAGGCTCTGCAGGGAGCGGAAGCAGGAGTGCGTATGGCTGAAGAAAACATTGTCAAGGCTGAAATTACCCTTGGCTACACTGAAATCAGGGCCCCTGCCGAGGGAAAGGTGTTAAAGCGCATGGCCGACCCCGGAGATATGGCCTCGCCTGGAAAACCTCTCCTGCAGCTTCGCACCGCCAGGGGACTGAGGCTTGAGGCCCATGTCCCGGAAAGCCTGGTAAGCAAAGTTGAGCCTGGAAAGAGCCTTAAAGCAAAACTTACCACCCTTGACAAGACCGTGAAGGCCAGGGTGGAGGAACTAATCCCTTACGCTGATCCGCAAACCAGGACCTTTCTGGTAAAAGCCGGCCTGCCCGATGTTAAGGGCGCCTATCCCGGCATGTATGGAGAATTGATGATACCATATAAGCAAGCCGCCGTGATTCTGGTACCGCGCGAGGCTGTTCGCCGGGTCGGACAACTCGAATTCGTTACAATCCGGACGAAAGAAGGCCGGGAAAACCGCTACGTAAAAACCGGCAGCATCTATGATCAAAAAGTTGAAATACTTGCAGGCTTAAACGGAGATGAGACACTGCTGCTAAAGGAGAGCAAAAGCGATGACCACCGATAGCAACGACGCTCCCCCGGGTTTTATCGGCCGCATAGTAAAACCGTTTCTATCCGGCACGCCGGCGATCATGTTTTTAATCATTGCATTGTGCCTGGGCGCAGCCGCGATAATGGTAACCCCAAGGGAAGAAGACCCCCAGATCGTGGTGCCCATGGCGGATGTCCACGTACAGGTTCCGGGCGCAAGTCCGGCTGAAGTCGAAAAGCTGGTGGCAACCAAGCTGGAAAAGCTCCTGTGGCAGATCGAGGGCGTTGAATACGTCTATTCGGTTTCCAAAAAAGGCCTAGCCGTTGTCACGGTTCGCTTCTATGTCGGCGAGAACATGGAAGAATCCCTGATAAAGCTGCATGACCAGATCAGCATGCATTCCGATGAAGTGCCCCCGATCGTAAGCAACTGGGTAATAAAGCCGATTGAAATCGATGATGTGCCCATAGTGAATCTCACCTTTTACTCCGAGAACCACAGCGACCATGAACTTCGGAGAATAGGCGAGGAAACCATGTGCTGTCTGTCACAGCTCGAGGATTTGTCGCGTACCGAAGTTGTGGGCGGTCGTCCCAGAGAAGTCCGGGTTGAGCTGTCGCCGGAGAAGATGAAAGGATACAGCATCTCTTTGATGCAGGTTCAAAAAGCACTTAAGGGTGCGGATGCAGCAGTTACAGCCGGAAATATAGACCAGGCAGATAAAAATTACAGCGTCACCACCAACTCTTTTCTCCGGTCAAAGCAGGACGTGGAAAATCTTGTAACAGGGGTGCGCGAAGGCAGGCCTGTTTATCTCCGCGACCTTGCCACAATTTCCGACGGACCAGCAGAAGCAGAATCATATACGCGCTATAGCCATTCCAACCGGCACCGGAAGGAAAATCATCTTGAAGACCAGCCCCTGACCTACCCTGCCGTAACCCTGGCCCTGGCAAAGAAAGCCGGCACAAACGCGGTGGATGTTTCAAGAAACATACTTGCCAGGCTCGATGAACTCAAAAAGGAATTTATTCCCGATGATGTGGAAGTATCTGTTACACGCAACTATGGCCGCACAGCCCAGGATAAGGTAAACAGCCTTCTCGGATCCCTGGCCTTTGCTGTTATTACGGTTGTTTTGCTGCTTGCATTCGCCCTTGGCCGGCGTGAAGCTTTGGTTGTGGCGGTTGCAGTTCCAATGAGTTTCAGCCTGGCCCTGTTTGCAAATTACCTTTTCGGATATACCATCAACCGGGTGACCTTGTTTGCCCTGATTCTTTCCCTCGGCCTGGTTGTAGATGATCCGATCACCAATGTTGACAACATACAGAGACATATTTTCAGCGGAAAGAAAAAGCCCTTTTCAGCCACCCTTTTTGCTGTCAACCAGGTGCTTCCCCCGGTTATCATCTCAACCCTTGCAATTGTTATCTCGTTTACTCCGATGTTTTTCATCACCGGCATGATGGGGCCGTATATGGCACCTATGGCCGCAAATGTTCCCCTGACAGTAACCTTTTCCACCCTTTGTGCCCTGACCGTGGTTCCATGGATGACCTACAGGCTGCTCCGGAATCACCCCTCGGCAGGTATGGATGTAAGCGGCGCACCGGCTGAAAAGACCGGGATCCCGACTCTTATCATAAGAATCTACCGGAAAGTGGTCAGCCCTTTTCTTGAATCCAGACTCAGGAGATATCTGCTGCTGGCAGCGATTCTTGTCTTGATGGTGCTGTCGGCATCACTGGTTCTGCTTCGCATGGTGCCGCTTAAAATGCTGCCGTTTGATAATAAAAACGAATTCCAGATAGTCATAAACATGCCCGAAGGCACTACCCTTGAAAGCACGGACGCAGTAGTGCGCGATTTTGAAAATTATCTCAGGACAGTGGCGGAAGTGGAAAACTTTATTTCCTATACCGGTACAGCCTCGCCCATGGATTTCAACGGCATGGTTCGCCAGTATTACATGCGCAAGCAGCCCCATCAGGCAGATATCCGTGTAAACCTATTGGAAAAAAGCAAAAGAAAGATGCAGAGCCACGAGATATTGCTGCGGTTAAGAAACGACCTGACTGAAATCGCGGAAAAACACGATGCAAACATCCAGCTTGTGGAAGTCCCGCCAGGTCCCCCGGTGCTGGCCACAATAGTAACCGAGCTGTACGGCTCTGTTGACACGTCATATGACAAACTTGTGGCAGCCACTGATCATATCAAGAAAATAATGTCAAAAGAGCCAGGTGTAGTGGATATAGACGATATGAGCGAAGATGAGCATGAAAGGATCGACTTTATCGTGGACAGGGAAAAGGCGGCACTCCACGGGATCTCTGCCAGGCAAATCATTATGTCGCTGAAAATGGCAGTGGGCGGCGACAATCCCGCTACGATCCACACGCCGGATGAACGCCAGCCCCTGTACGTAAAGGTCATCTTACCCAGGGAAAGCCGCAGCAGCCTTGCAGGACTATCGGAGATTCCCCTGGCCGCATCCGGGGACAAAACCGTTCCCCTCGGAGAGCTCGTGGAAGCAAGGCGTGTTTCCAATCAGCAGCCGATTTATCACAAGAACCTTGACAGGGTGGCTTACGTTACAGCGGAAATGGCAGGCCGCGCTCCGGCTGAGGCCATTATCGGAATGCTCGGCAGCCTTAAACAAGACCCTTTGCCAAGCGGCATTCGCGCGCAATGGGCCGGCGAGGGTGAATGGCAGATCACGCTCCGGGTCTTCCGGGACCTGGGCATTGCATTTGCCGCTGCATTAATCGGCATCTACATTCTGCTGGTTCTTCAGACAAACTCCTTTTTCATGCCGATTTTGATAATGATGGCAATACCCCTTACCCTTATCGGAATCATGCCGGGATTCTGGCTGTTGAATGTAGTTTCCGGAGGCACGGTGGGTGGTTATGAAAACCTTGTCTTTTTCACAGCCACCAGCATGATAGGCATGATAGCCCTGGGCGGAATCGTTATCCGAAATTCCGTGGTGCTGATAGATTTCATCCGGGATGCCCTGGAAAACAACGTGCCGGTCAAAGAGGCCATATTGCAGAGCGGGGCCATCCGGATGCGCCCCATAGTGCTGACTGCGGTCACCACAGGCATAGGCGCCTGGCCGATCACCCTGGATCCTATTTTCTCGGGCCTTGCATGGGCTTTGATCTTCGGGCTGTTTGCCTCCACCCTGTTTACTCTGGTGGTGGTTCCGGTGGCTTATTACGCCCTTTACGGCATCAAGATGGAGCAAAGCGGGTAGGAGTCATGGGACGGAGTTTAAATCCGTCCCCTGCTCTTAAATTCTTTAAAAACGAATCCCGCAGGTCTTTAACCCCGCCACACCAGTACCAACGTTAAGGGTATCAGTAATGCCTTTGGCGGCGAGATTCACCTGGGCCTCATAGGAGCGTACCCCGGTGTTGCAGACAAGGAGAAGTTTCTTGTCGCGGGGGACCTCGTTTATCCTGGCGCTGAGCTGATCATGTGGAATACTCTTCCAGACATCAGAGTATTTTTCCTCAAACGGCTTTGCATCCGCCTCGGCCCTGCAGTCCAGGAAAAAATACTTACCGCAGTCGCGCTCGTTCCAGCACTCGATAAAATCCTGCAGCTGTGCAGGCCGGTATCTGCCCTCCAGGTAATTTTCCGCTGCATTGCCCACTGCATTTACAATATCCATAGCCGAGGCAAACGGCGGTGAATAAGCCAGTTCCAGGTTGCTTACATCTTCGACTGCCGGCTGATAAGCAAGCATTGCAGCCACTGCGTTTACCCGGGCATACATACCGCTTGCCTCTCCGCCAAAGCCCTGGATGCCAAGTACCCTGCGGGTCTTTTTGTCCACCACAAGCTCAAGGAATATGATTTCCTTTTCCGGATAGAAATGTGCCCGGTCAAACTGGCCCACCTGTATGCCTGCTGCGTCATATCCCTCCCGGGCCGCGGTTTCAGGTGTCAGGCCGGCGCCGGCAAGCGCCCCGTCGAAAAGCTTGACTGCGAAACTGCCGACTGCACCATTAAAACGCGCGTCTCCACCCGCCATGTTGGTTCCGATAACCCTCCCCTGACGATTTGCAATCGAGCCCAGGGGATAGTAGCCCGGCTTGCCGGTTACCAAATTTTTCACCTGCACGCAGTCGCCGCCAGCATATATGTCCGGATCAGATGTCTGCATCCGGTCGTTTACCACGATAAATCCGCCGGGCGCCACTTCCAGGCCGGATTCACGCGCAAGGTCTCCGTTGGGCTCTATGCCTACTGCTGATATAACAATCTGGGCATCAAGTTTGCGATTTGACGTTCTCACGGCACTGACCTTTCCGTCTTGTCCCAGGATTTCCTCTACGGATTCACCCAGGTAGAATGTAACGCCGTTTTCCTCCATTTTGTGCTGGGCCATCTGAGATAGATTTTTACTGACAAATCCGGGCATAATCTGGTCGCAGTATTCAACCACCGAAGTTTCTATCTCCCACATGTCGGAAAGGGCCTCTGCCATTTCCAGCCCGATGAATCCAGCACCTATGACCACCGCCTTTTCTATCTGCCCTGTTGTAACCTGCTGCTTTATGGCCATGGCCTGCTGGAGGCTTGCCACGCTGAAAACGTTTTCAAGGTCCATGCCGTCTATGGGCAGCCTTTTTGCCCTTGAGCCGGTGGCAAGCACAAGTTTATCATATGAAAGTTCGTTCTGTGTTCCGTCAGGCTTTTCCAGAGCGACGGTCTTGTTTTTCCGGTCGATTGAAAGCGCCCGTGTACCGGTCATGGCTTTTACGCCTTTATCATTTTTGAAAAACTCCTCGTCGCGCACCATGTGAAAACTGGTGGAACGAAGCTCTTTTTCGTCGCTTACATCACCGGAAACATAATACGGTATGCCGCAGCCGCCATAGGAGATGTATTTATCCTGATCCACCAGTATGACTTCTGCATCCTGGCACAGGCGCTTATACCTGCATGCCGCCTTGGAACCCGCTGCAACCGCACCTATTATAACCACTCGCTTACTCATGTTAACCCCCTTGTTTCTGCTTGATCAAAAAATTATGTGAAAACCGAATTGAGCATAAAATTGAAAATCAGTACTATAAAAAACTTATGGAAGCTGTTGCAAGGAGATTTTCTAAAGGTGTTGTTTGGAAAGGATTATTCGTACCGGACCCAGGATAGGATAAGATTTCGCTGGTCTCTGCTCTGGGGGGAATCCATGAAAGCTGTATCAGTATGCATGCGCATCTTCTGAATTGTATCAAGCAGAGAGTAATCAGCCTCGTGACCGTGTCTTGCCAGCCAGGCTCCGACCACGGTCCCTGTTCTTCCGATCCCGGCCCAGCAGTGTATATAAACAGGCCGGCCTGAATCTATTGCCTTATCGATAATATCGAGTATCCTGACCATGGCTTTTTTGCCTGGGGCATCAAAATCGCGAACCGGCATGGAAATATAATCGGCTTTTATGCCCATGCTTTGGGCAACTTCACCAACCAGTTCAGCATAGCCGGGATGCAGGGGCCCAAGCCGATATATCTCTTCAGGCTCTGTCAGATCTATTATTGTTCGTATGCCGTGGGAAAAAAGGGATTCCAGCCTTTTAAGGGACTGTTCAGGATAAAACAAAAGCGGATATTCACCGGCCATAAAGCGGCTGTACTCCACCCAGTATGCGTTTTTAAAGGGGATGCTCCTGTTTTGAGAATCGCATATCATGGGCCTGGTTTATTCCTCAAAAAACTTTCTCATGATCACGGCGGTATCTTTTGGTTTTTCCATGGGAACCAGGTGGCCCGCACCTTCCACCACCCGGTGGCTGCAGTTGGGAAACATTTCCGCCTGTTTTTTAAAATCGATAAAATCCTTGTTTTCAGTATGTTCTCCTTCAAGAACCAGCACAGGGCAGGCCACATACTGAATCACAGGCCAGGGATTAAAATCCGTGCTTCCCATAAACAGCGACGCCTCCTGTTTGGGATGGCAGGCCAGGCAAAGCCCGCCGTCATCCGCCTCAGCCATGCCGTAATCTATATAAAGATCAAGGACCTGCTTGTCCCAGTTTTTAAAAAGCTGCTTGGATTCCAGGTATTTACTTGCCTCATTTCGGTCGCGCCAGTAATTTCTGCGCTTTATAGATTTTGAGGCCATAGGGTGATCCTCAACCTTTATGCTGACTGCGTAAAATTCTTCAGGAAGAATTATGGGCTCGATCAGCACCATTTTTTCAACTTCCAGACCCAGTGCGCCGGCTGCAATTACAAAGACGGCTCCGCCCATGGAATGGCCGGCCGCATAAGGCTTTTTAAGATCGAGTTTTTCACAAAAGTTAATCAGGTCGGCTGCAATCTGCTTCCAGCTCAGTCCGCCGTTTTCAGGGTCTGCATTCCTGTAATTACAAAAGTACGGGGCTATCACCCGAAATGAGCCGGCAAGTTCCGCGGCAACAGGATGCCATAGCCATGGCATAAATCCTGTTGCATGAAGCAGTATAAGCGGCGGGCCTTCTGATTCATAGTCAAGATATTCTATAACAGCATCGCCCAGATCCACATGTCGTTCTGCAGGCTTAATTCCGCTCATATTCAAGTATCAAAACAGGTTTTACTCAAATTGTGTCCCTTTTTTATATCATCTTTTCCGGCGGACGTCTCTCAGGCACGGTTTGATGGGGAATTTTATCCTCGTTCCAGTCCTTTGACACGTAAAGCTGACAATAGCAGCTCCCGTATTCCTCTACATCGGCCTGCCGGTAGGCGCACGGGCAGATAATGTCTTTGTCTTTTTCCCGGTCTCCGAAGGCCAGCCTGCAGGGACATGTCATGTAACCGTAGCGCTCCTTGTTTGCCAGAAGAGCGTTTAACAGTTCAAAAACATATTCCGTGTCCCTGTTAAAATAATAGCCTTTCGGCTCCTGGACTTTTTTTAATTTTTCATAGAGCTCCTGTGCATTCATGAGATACCCAGCGCCTCCTTTATCTTGTCTTCGTTGTAGCCCACGATCACGTTGTCGCCGATTTTTATTGTTGGAAAAGAACATCTTGGATTAAGTGCCTTTACCTCCTCGAGTATTGCCTGGCGCTGGTCTCCGTCGAGAAGGTCAACCTCGACGGAATCATAGCTCACCTCACAGTTGTCCAGGAATTTTTTCGCATTTTTGCAATGGGCACAGGTGCTTAAAGCATATACCTTGACATCCGGTGTTTCGGCCATTTCCGGCCTCCTTTTGTTGCCTTTTTATTTTAATCAATCAAACCTTACCGAAATCTCATCAAAAGACTTGCGCCATTTGGCGGGCAGCAGAGTCTTGTCCGACCTGAAATATCCCACTGAAATAAGCATCGGAATCCAGTAGTTATCAGGTATGTTAAATTCTTTTCTCACCCCGTCAATATCAAAACCGTCCATTGGATGGGTTTCCAAACCCTGATCTTTTGCCGCAAGCATAAGTGTCATGGCAAAAAAGCCGGCATTCTTGCACGCAAATGCAACCTGCCTGCTTTTGCTTGAGCCGTAGAGGTTTTTACATGCATTTAAAAACCAGTCATGCTGCCCCTCGGCCATCATACCGATTTTTACCAGGGAGTCAAAATTTTTCTCAACAAACTCGTGGCCTTCCTGCCAGCCGTCCATGTCTGCAAGCACAATCAGGGTCACCGGCGCCTCGCTGACCTTGGGCTGCTCCCAGGCGTGTTTGCGAAGCCTGAGTTTTTCTTCATGCTCGCGGAGAACAATTACGCTCCAGGGCTGCAAATTAAAACTCGAAGGCGCCTTTGCCGCTGTTTCCACGATCTGTTTTATCTGTTGTTCTGTAACATCCTTTTGCGGGTCAAAAAAATTTACCGCCCGCCTGTTTTCAACAGTCTCTTTGAATTCCATGTCTTTGCTCCTTTCTGCCTTAAGCTGAAACAATCCCGGAAAAGATTATTTCATCTGCCTGCATTCCTTGTCCCATTCCGGACAGGCGTCCTTCATGGCCACCTCGTATTTTTCCATACACTGGGAGCATTCAAGTTCAGCATTTGGAACATTGCCGAAACGCTGCTCGATTTCCTCATGGCTAAGATGCATTACAGCGCTGCATCCGCACTGGGGGCATCGTGCATTTAATCTGTATTTCTTTGCCATAAGTCACATCTCCTTTCCCTTGTTTGAATTATGTAAATATCCCAAAGCGGCCATCAGCTTCGGTGCGCTTTGCGGCTGCTGTTTTATTCGCTCATAGGCCGAGAGAAAAGTTCCACGCGCGGCATTTAAAAACCGTTTGTCACCTGTATACTCAAACAGGCGGATGCAATCCATGGCTGCAACAGAACCAGCAGCAGGCAAAACACCGTCTGTAAAATCCTTTGCCCGGAATATAAGGCGGGAATCATGATCAGGGCCTGTGATGAAAAACCCTCCGTTTTCCTTATCTTGGAACCGCTCCAGCATGCACCAGCCCAGGTATTGCGCCTGCTTAAGGTGTCCATGGTCGCCTTCTGTTTCATACAAATCAAGCAGTGCTTCTGTAAAATATGCATAGTCTCCGGCCAGTCCGGGGATTCCGGACTCCCCGGTTCGCCAGCGGCGAAACAGCCCTTCGTTTTCAGAACTCAAATTGTCGTTTATAAAATTTACAGCCTTTTTTGCTGCAGCCCGATATTTTTCCTCTCCAAGAACCCTGCCGGCCTCAGCCAGTGCGGAAATCATCAATGCATTCCACTCAACAAGTATCTTGTCATCAAGGTGCGGTGCAGGGCGCCTGTTTCTGGCTGACAACAATTTTTCTCTTGCAGATTCTATGATTTGACCGGCCTTTTCAGAGTTTATGCCGAAATGTTTCGCTGTGGTCTCAATACCGCCTGTTTCATGAAGAATATTCTTTCCGGCAAACTCTCCTAAAGGATCTGTCTCAGCGTTTCCCTTCGGCTTTATATCAAAATGATAAGAAAAGACGTCTGCTGACTGCTTATCGAGTATCGCCTCTATTTCAGAGCTGCGCCACACATAAAAAGCCCCTTCCGCCATATGACCGGGCCGATCGCCTTCTGTAATACCTGATAAATCAAAATCAGGGCTGTCTGCATCCTGTGCAGAATAAAACCCTCCGTTCGGATGGGTCATTTCCCTGAAGATGTATTCAAGACAATGCCTTGCAATCCGCGCAAAAGCCTCTTCGCCCGTTATTTCATAGGCCTTAAGATAAACCTTTATAAGCTGGGCATTGTCATAGAGCATTTTTTCAAAATGGGGAACGTGCCAGAATTTATCCGTGGAATATCTGTGAAAGCCGCCTGCCACGTGATCATATATGCCCCCTTTTGCCATCTGATGCATTGTATGAATTGCCATTTCAAGGGCTTTTCCTTCTGTGGCATCCCTGCTGCTATCAGATTTGACAAATTCGTGATAAAAAAGCAGAAAATCAAGAACAGGAGGCATGGGAAATTTCGGGGCATTGGAAAATCCCCCGTGAACACTGTCATAGGCTTTATAAAACAAGGCCGCGGCACCATGGACAAGCCCGGCATCGGGCGCGCCCTGCCCTGCTGAGAGCCGCCCGCCGCTTAAATGCTTTTTTACAGCCTCTGTAATCTTTTCCGCGGAATTAAGCAGCTTTTTCCTTTCATTTGCATCCTGCCAGGCGCTTGCCACAGAAGCCACAACTTCCTTCCAGGAAGGCATTCCGAAACGACTTTGCGCCGGGAAATATGTACCTCCGTAAAAAGGCTTTGCATCAGGAGTAAGAAACACATTTAAAGGCCAGCCCGCAGAGCCGGTCAGCGCTGACACCGCTGTTATGTATATCTGATCAAGATCCGGGCGCTCTTCTCTGTCTATCTTGATATTTACAAGATCCCTGTTCATGACACCGGCGGTTTCAGGGTCGGAGAATGTTTCTTCGGCCATTACATGACACCAGTGGCATGTGGAATACCCTATTGAAACCAGAACCGGCTTGTTTTCCTTTGCAGCCTTTTTAAAAGCCTCGTCTCCCCAGGGATACCAGTCAACCGGATTGTCTGAATGCTGGAGAAGATAGGGGCTTTTCTCATTTTTCAGCCTGTTGTATTCTGAAACCTGGATTTTTGCCATACCGACCTCTCTTTATCCTATGATTTATTAATCATAATCGTAATACAAATATATGCCAGCAGAATATTTCCGGCACTGTCTCGCATTATTTTGATACACTGTTGTATCAATTTTCAGATTTAATGATACATCAGCTGCAGGCAGTTTATCCTGCTGCAAGCTCGGATTCCAGCCATTGCCTGACCCGTCCGCGAATCGGATAGACCCCGTTGTTCCCGCTTGTTTCGGCAAGGAAAATATCTTTCAGCCAGCCGGGAAGCACGATCCTGGCAAGCTCCAGTGCTTCTTCAGAATTGCGGCGAATAAGGTATATAACCGGTGGCTTGTCCCACGCGTAAACCACAAAATAATAGGAAACATCCTCTTTGGAGCGGATGACGTAGTTGCCGCCGGCCCAATTGTTTCCCCATTCAAGATAAAGCCGTACCGCTTCCTCGGGAGTCATTTCCCAGTCTATTTTTCCCACTATTTCACGATTCTGCTTTAGTTCTTCAAGATTCATCATAACTCGTATTCTCCTTTTTGATTACCGGGCCTTGGCACTTTGAATTATAAATGCCTATTGTATATCCAAGTGTTGATTTATACCGGTAGTGCACAAACCATGCCCGGATTAATCGCCACATGGAGACCCTCTCTGCCATTCTGCCGCCACCCGTCAGCAAAGCGGTGTATACGGATTTTCCGAAATTTTTGTGGCATGTTTCTTGAAACCCTGTTTTGAAACGTTATTATTGTAGGAAAAGCGTTTTAACAGGCCGGACGAACCGGCCATGTGCTTTTGAAAAGCAAAAACAACTCTCACGGAGGCTCTATGGAAAAAAAAGGAACCAAAGAAAAAACATTGCCGGACGTAAAGGACCTCACAATATGTGAGTCCACCGGTATGATGATGGAAAAGGCCCGTAAAGACGGTGTTGAACTGTGCTTTGACAGGGCAGCGACTATGAAGGCATGCCCTATAGGCGCAGATTCAGCCTGCTGCAAGCATTGCTCAATGGGTCCCTGCCGGCTGAATTCCAAAGACCCCTACAGCAAAGTAGGCGTTTGCGGAGCAACCATAGATACAATCATGGCCAGGAACTTCGGGCGAATGATTGCCTCTGGTGCGGCAGCCCATACAGATCATGGCATGTCAATGCTTGATCTTTTCCGGGAAGTGGTAAAAGGCAATATCAAGGAATATAGCATCAAGGATCCGATTAAGCTCACCGACGTAGCCGAAGCTATAGGGATTGAGACAGAGGGGAAAAGCACCGAAGAAGTGGCACTTGCCCTTTATCAGGAACTGGAAAGAACCTATACCCAGGTGGAGGGAGAAATCCCGTTTATAAAACGGGTGCCGCCCAAAACACTGGAGACCTGGCGGAAACTGGGCATAGTGCCCAGGGGGGCAATGCGGGAAATAATGGAAATGATGCACCGCACACATATTGGAGTGGACCAGCATTATGAAAATATAACAAAACAAAGCAATCGTACCGCGCTATCAGATGGCTGGGGCGGATCAATGGTGGCAACAGAGATATCGGACATACTGTTCGGGACCCCGGTTCCTGTGGCAGCCGAGGTCAACATGGGCGTTTTAAAGGAAGACCATGTGAATATAATCGTTCATGGCCACGAACCCAACCTGTTTGAATCCATGCTGGCGTCTGTCAACTCCCCCGCCCTGATCCAGGCGGCCAGGGAGGCTGGCGCGGAAGGGATCAATCTTGTGGGTATGTGCTGCTCGGGCGCAGAGATGCTCTCAAGGCACGGTATACCGCATGCAGGAAATTTCACTTCCACCGAGGCGATAATGGTTACCGGTGCGGTTGACGCCATGGCAGTTGACGTGCAGTGCATTAAACAGGGCTTGGCAAGAGTTGCCGAATGCTACGGGACATACCTGTTTACAACCAACCCCAGATGCCATATTGAAGGAGCCGAGCACATTGAATTCCATGAGCACGATCCCAACGAATGCACGGATGGAATCGTTATAAAGGCGATTTCGCGTTTTAAAACCCGCAAATACCCGGTGCAGATCCCAAATATCCGCAACACCGGTATACATGGATTTTCCTATGAATACATCAACTACATGCTGGGCGGCAGCTTCAGGGCCAGTTATACGCCCCTTAACGATAATATCATCAACGGTCGCATACGGGGCGTGGCCGGGGTTGTCGGATGCACCAATCCAAGGGTAAAACAGGACTGGGTGCATGTGGAACTTGTAAAGGAACTGATCAAAAATGATGTTTTGGTGCTGCAGACCGGATGTTCACAGATCGCTCTTGCCAAGGCTGGATTGCTTACCCCAGAGGCAGCCCATCTTGCCGGCCCCGGGCTAAGCGAGGTGTGCGATACTGTTGGCATGCCTCCGGTTCTTGGCATGGGCTCCTGCGTTGATAACAGCCGCATTTTGATTGCAGCCAGCGAAATGGTAAAGGTCGGCGGGCTTGGGGAAAGCATCGCCGAACTGCCTGCTGCGGGTGCGGCCCCGGAATGGATGAGCGAGAAGGCCATTTCCATTGGCCAGTATTTCGTGGCATCAGGAGTTTACACGGTATTCGGTGTGACTTTTCCGATTGTTGAAAACACCAAATTCCACAAACTGCTTTTTGAGGGGCTTGAAAAGCAGGGGCTTGGGAAATGGGGTTTCACCCCGGATCCACACGAAATGGCTCAGAAAATGATTGCCCATATCGATTCCAAGCGTAAGGCCCTTGGCATTGACAAAGCCCGTGAGCGCAAGCTTGTTGACATGGCAGAAAGAAGAGAGCTGGCGTAGGCTTTAAGTGCAAATGTTTTGTTTGAATCCGCAGGCATTCTGTTATATAAGGGGGGATCCACGATCCCCCCTTATACTTTTAAAGACCGGATTTAGTGCTTCGAATATTATATGAGCTATGAGTGAATACATAACACATGATGCAGCGGGAAAATCAGTTGGAAAGGTGGAAAAGAAATTTTTCACCTTTGCCGGCCCCCCGAACGAAATGCCCCTTGACAGCGGAAAAAAGATAGGTCCCGTCACCCTGGCCTATGAAACCTTTGGCACGCTTAATTCAGATAAAAGCAACGTGGTTCTTGTGCTCCATGCGCTGACAGGAGACAGCCATGCTGCCGGCTATTACTCGCAAAGCGATGATAAGCCCGGCTGGTGGGACAACATGATAGGTCCGGGCAAGGGGATTGACACGGACAAATACTTTGTAATCTGCTCAAACGTGCTGGGCGGGTGCATGGGGTCAACAGGACCGTCCTCGGTTAATCCGGCCACTGGAAATCCCTATGGAATGGATTTTCCGTTTGTCACTATCGGTGATATGGTAAGGGCCCAGAAGATGCTTATGGATCATCTGGGCATAGAAAAAATCCTTTCAATGACAGGCGGTTCCATGGGAGGCATGCAGGTTTTGCAGTGGTGCGTACAATACCCGGAAATGGTAAGATCAGCCATTCCGCTTGCAACCACCATGCGCCATTCAGCTCTTGCAATCGCATTTAACGAAGTGGCAAGGCAGGCCATTGTGGCGGATCCAAACTGGAACCAGGGGGATTATTACGGAAAAAACCAGCCGGATGTGGGCCTGTCTGTTGCGAGAATGATAGGACATGTAACTTATCTTTCAGATGAAGCACTGCGGCAAAAATTCGGCCGCAAGCTCCAGGATAAAAATGACTTGTCATATCAGTTTGACGTGGATTTTCAGGTGGAAAGCTACCTTCGTCACCAGGGGGCAAAATTTGTAGAACGCTTTGATGCAAATTCTTTTTTATACATAACCAAGGCGGCAGACTACTTTGACTTAACCCGGTTTAAAGACGCCGATTCGGCTGTCAGTGTATTTTCCAGGGCCGCGGCAAGATTTATGGCAGTCTCATTTACCTCGGACTGGCTTTACCCGACATACCAGTCAAAAGAAATGGTAAAGGCCATGAAAAAAAGCGGGCTGGATGTATCTTTTTGCGAAGTTGAAGCAGAGTGGGGCCATGATGCTTTTCTGCTGCCAAACCCGCGACTGACAAATCTGATCAGAGGATTTATTGACAGTGTATACCAGGATGCCGCAAAACAATAACCTGCGCTTTGATCTGCGGGTCATTGCCTCCTGGATTCAGCCGGGCTCCAGGATTATCGGCCTGGGCTGCGGCGAAGGCGAACTGCTGGCATATCTCAAGGAGCACAGGCAAATAAAAGAAACCGGCATTGAAATCGTGGAAGAAAAGGTGGTCAAATGCATTGAAAAAGGCCTTTCAGTAATCCAGGGAGACATAAACGAAGAGATGCACGACTATCCTGATGACACCTTTGACTACGTAATTTTAAGCCAAACCCTCCAGCAGGTATATGATCCGCTGGGCCTTATAGGCTCCATGCTGAGAATCGGGAAAAAGGCTATCGTAAGTTTTCCGAATTTCGGGCACTGGCATGTGCGTCTCCAGGTTCTTTTTACCGGACACGCCCCTGTTACCCCGCAGCTTCCATATACCTGGTATGCGACTCCCAACATCCGAATTTTGTCCATAAAGGATTTCCGGGCATTTGCCGATAACGTTGGATTTTTAATACTAAAGGAAGTATCAATAAACACTGACAAGCAGGATAAAAGCGGCAGGATTGTAAAAGCCCTGCCGAACCTGCGCGCCACCTACGGCACATTTCTTATCAGCAGAGAATAATTTCGCAAATGGGCACTCATCACCTGATACTCGGCCAGACAACAGATTTTATAAAAAGAACCCAACCGTACGGGCTGACAGAAGACAGGAAAACAAAGGAAAAACGCATTCTGTTTGCCATGGAAATACTCACCCAAAAGGAATGCGATGATTACACATGCAGCAACTATTAAAAAGATATTATGACAAAAAGCTATCACAAGGGATATACTGAATTTTACGGGAGTGAAAGCCGCAGGCTGGACCGGGATCTCATTGTCGAAGAGCCTTTGTCCATCCGGGTTCAGGGAAACCCGTATTCGGTTGTCATGAGGACGCCCGGAGACGAGATCGCCCATACCGCAGGCTTCTGTCTCGCCGAGGGTCTGGTGGACAGCCCTGATGAGATTGCCACCATAAGCTTTTGCAGTGAAGATGAAACCAATGTGGCAACAGTTACACTGACAGATAAAAGGCAAAGCTGCATTGCCGGACTCCTGGAGCGCAAGGGTTTTGTCAGCCAGACAAGCTGCGGAATCTGCGGCAAGGAGCTCATTGACGATATCAGTCAGATCCTGCATCCTGCAACCGGAATTTCCGTATTTGAGGCAGACCGTATCATGGCATGCATTGATACGCTTTCCTCAAACCAACCTTTGTATAAAAAAACAAGGGGAGCTCACGCCGCGGCAATCTTTGATAAGAATATGATCCAAATGGCGTCCGCGGAAGACGTCGGCAGGCACAACGCTCTTGACAAGGCTATCGGCAAGGTTTTTATGGAAAAAAGGATAAAAGAGGCCTGCCTGGGTGTCATGTCCTCGCGGCTCAGCTACGAACTGGTTCAGAAAGCTGCCCGGGCCGGTCTTGAAATACTGGTAGGCATATCCATGCCCACGGCTCTTGCCGTGGATCTGGCAGATTCTGTTAACATGACCATTGCCTGTACAAAAAACCGGCGCCTGATGGTATTTTGCGGTGATCAAAGAATAATACCCGGTCCTGCCGGCAAATGAAAGGAAAAACCTGAAATGCCTTTCGTGAAAATGCCCGGACTCAAGGGTAAAATCTACGTCCCTGAGGATCAGCCTGTTGCGATGAAAAAACACCCCTGCAAAGGATGTTTCTCCTGCCAGATGTGCACAGACACCCGGTGCAGCATATGCCTGCAGGGAAAAATTACTAAAAACTCTTGCCTGTGCACTGAAAAACCTTCAAAATAAAATATGTTTTTCACACCTGATGGGAAAAATAAATACAGGATCTGGAAAAAACCCATGGTATATAAACTTCGATACTTTTTTTTCGTCCTTGTTTGCTCTTGCTGCATCTTTGGATGCCAGGACAAAGAAAGCAACCGCCAACAAGCCCTTTATGAAAAGGCTCAGCAATGCCTTGACCAGCGGGACTATATCTGCGCCAAAAACAACCTGCAAAAAGCAATTGAACTAGATCCCGACTTTGCCTCGGCATATGCCAGCCTGGGTGAGACTTATCTTAGGCTTGGGGATGTGAGCGGTGCATTTTCAATGTTTAAAAAAGCAGTCGAGCTCGATCCCATAAACGGCCAGATCCAGGTAAAACTCGCCACCCTTTACCTGCTGCAAGGCGACTTCGCAGAGGCGAAAAACATTTTAAACCGGGTAGTGAAACAGGATGAAAAAAATTTGGCGGCCATTTATCTCATGGCGGGAATACACGCAAGAGAACATGATCTTGATAAAGCCGGCCGACTCTATGAAAAAATCATAGAGATCGATCCCTCAACTGAGCGGGCTTATACGGCAATGGCAAACATTGCACTCAGGCAGCAGAAAATCGAGCGCGCAGAGCAAATCCTTGAAAACGGAGTTAAACAGAATCCAAAATCGCTCGCCCTTCATTTGACGTTATATCAGCTTTATGCCGCAACCAACAGAACAAACAAAGCCGAGGCAGCCATAAAGCAAACACTGAAAATAGATCCAAATGATCCAAAACTTTATCTGATGCTGGCAAATATTTACGCCGGCCGGGGGGAAGGCAAAAAGGCGGAGGATACTTTCAGGAAAGCCATAGAAATCAACCCGCACAATATCAAGTCATACCTGTCCGCAGCTTCGTTTTACGAAAAAACAGGACGCCGGGACAAGGCCCTTGCCATGTATCAAAGCGCCCTTGAGCTGCAGCCGGAAAATATAGGCCTGATGCTGGCTCTGTCTGATTTTTACATAGGCTCCAACCGGCTCGGGGAAGCTGAAAAATACATAAACCGGGCCCTTGGCAAAAACCCGGAATACTTGCCGGCCCAGCTGTTAAAGGCGCGGCTGCACATGGAAAACAAAAAATACAGTGAGGCCATTTCTCTTTATAAGGAACTCCGGCAGAATTTCTCACAACCCGAAAAGATAGATTACCTGCAGGGTCTCGCACATTTAAAGGCGGACGAACCAAATGCCGCCAAAACAAGCCTTGCAAAAATCGGCCGGGACAGTCCCGAATATGTATCTGCCCGGCTCCTGATGGCCAGGATTCATTATTCAGAACGGAATTTTACCCAGGCAGAGGAAGCCTGCAGGCAGGTACTGGAAGCATCGCCAAACAACATCAAGGCTCTTTCAATGCTTGGCAACATCCATGTCAATCAGCAGGAATATGAAAAGGCTGCAAAGCTGTTTGAATGGATCATCTCCATCTCCGAAAAAGAGCCTGCGGGCTATTATAATCTGGGAATAGTACATAGATTAAGCGGCAGGAACAAGGAGGCGGCTGCTGCATTTGAATCAGCACTTTTACGTGATCCCTCGCATATGCTTGCATTTGTCAATCTGGTGGAAATTCTTATAGAAGAAAATAAAATGGAAAAGGCTCTTGAATATTGCGATAAACACATTGACAAATTCGAGGAGAACCCTGAAATGCTTGCCCCTGCCTACAATCTGAAAGGCAGACTCATGGTTCTGCTCAACAAACCTGAGCAAGCAGAACAGATGTTCAAAAAAGCGCTTATAGAAGATGAAAACTATCTGCCGTCATATTACTCTCTTGCAAGTCTTTATTCCACGGAAAACAGGTCCAGACAAGCCATTGCCCATTTCAAAAACGCCGCTGAAAACAATCCCGGACAGGTAATGCCCCATATGATGCTCGGAATCCTGAACTGCATGGAAGCCGGCTGTGAGGGAGCCATCCCGCATTACAGAAAAGCCCTTGAAATAAATCCTGATTTCGTGGCTGCAGCCAACAATCTGGCCTATGTTCTGGCAGAGCGGGACGAAAATTTAAACGAAGCCCTGGAGCTTGCCGAAAGGGCAAAAGAAAAATTGCCTGACGATCCGAGGGTCGCAGACACCCTCGGGTGGGTGTATTATAAAATGGGACTCTATGATGCGGCTATACGGGAATTTTCCTCAAGCATGGAAAAACTGCCCGGCAATCCGACCATACAGTATCACATGGGCATGGCATACTATAAAAAGGGATACATCAGGAGGGCGCAGGACGCCCTGGAAAAATCGCTTGAACTGGATCCGAATTTTGAAAACTCATCTGAAGCCCGTGAAACACTGACAAATATAAAGGAAAAACAAACCGGCTGACGCCGGCTGTTAAATGCAATGAAGCATCTGTCCTTTAAAATAATAATCCTCTGCATTCTGATGCCGCCGGTGCTCTACATGGCTACCATCAGCGAACTGGAGGACTATTTTACCACGCGCCACAGGAAAGCTGTCAACAATGTGTACCTGTCGGACATGGACTCCATTTTAAACGGCAGCATCAACCTGTCAGATGCAATAAATGAATCCATATCCGGATATATAAAAAACAACCAATGGATACGCCTCGGGGTCAGGCTCGATGTAACGGTTGCCACCAAACAGGGCACCATTTTGTATCCGCCTGTTTTCCAGGAGGATCAAGATCTGAATCTGCAGCAGGACACCATGGAAACAGCCAGGGAAAACTTCAGAATGCTTGAAAACGGTTTAAACATAGAACTCGAATCAGGTATAGAGCCCATATCTCCGATCTCCGGCGGAATCCTTCTATTCTATATCCTGGTTTTCGGATCAGGCCTTTATGGATACTATAAAATGGCCCTTAACAAAACCAGGCGCGAAGAAATGGAAAAGGCAGAGGAACTCCAGCGTCTCCAGGAGCTTGAAAACCAATACGCCCGCAGGGTTGATCAACTGGATCTCGAGCGCCAAAACCTGCGCGATGAGTATATCCAACTGGAAAAATCCCTTCAGGAACAAAAACACGAAGCCGAGCGCAATGAAGAAGACATGTTCGATGAAATCGAGCAGCTTGAAGGCAAATTATCGGAGAACCTTGCCCGGCAGGAAAAACAAAAGGAGGAAATCTCGAAGCTTAAACAAGAGATATCAGAGCTGGAAAAGTTAAGGGAAAATCTTGACAAACAGAGGGAAAAAGAAGCCGAAAGGCTTGGGAAAAGGTTTAAAGCATTATATAAGAATGTTGAAATGCATGACAGAGCTCTTCGCGGCATTGCAGAACTCACAGAAGATATGGCTCTTAAGGCCGAAGAAATAATCTGCCAGTTAAATCTTGAGCCGTCCAAGGTGACGGTAAAACGCAAGGTGTTTCATAAAAGAGGCAGAAACACTGTTTTCGAAGTTGTTTTTTCCTATAACGGGAGACTCTATTTCAGTAAAACTCCTGCAAACTACATTCTTATACTGGCGGTGGGCACCAAAAACACCCAGAGCCGTGATCTGGCTCATCTGGACAGGCTCGCCGGGTAAGCAGGGACATAAAACATCATTGCTTATATCCACAGCCCTTCTGGACGCATTTAATAACACGTCCTTCTTTCTTGGTCTCTTTTTCCACCAGATATGATGCTCCGCATTCCGGGCATTTCCTATCAACCGGTTTATCCCAAAGAGCAAATTTACAGTCCGGATAACGGCTGCAGCCATAAAATACTTTCCCCCGCCTGGATTGGCGTTCCATAAGCTCGCCGTTACAGCCCGGAGCGGGGCAAGGTACCCCTGTGGATTTTGCCTGTCCGCCCCCATTTATAGACTTGGTATGCTTGCACTCTGGATATCCGCTGCAGGCAAGAAACTCGCCATAGCGGCCCTGCTTTACCACCATGGGGCGTCCGCATTTTTCGCAGACCTCTCCTTCAGCAGCCTCTTCAGATGGCTCAACCGGCTCTATTCGACCCTTTTCATTGCGGATGTAATTGCGCGACCAGGTACACTCAGGGTATCCCTCACAGGCCAGAAAAGGACCGTTTTTTCCTATCTTTATTCTGGCTTCCTTGCCGCATACCGGACATTTATAACCCGTTGGCAGGCCCAGGCCCTTGACACTCAGCATTTTTTCAGCTGCAGCAATTACACGCTGCTCAAACAAATTATAAAAACGGCTTAGCAGTTCAATGGCTTCCTGGTCATCGGATTCAACCTTATCAAGATCGTTTTCCAGCTTTGCCGTAAAATCAACGCTTAATATATCAGGAAAATTCTCCACCAAAAGATCAGTAATTATAAAGCCCAGTTCAGTGGGATGAAAATAACCCTTGATCAGTTCAACGTATCCCTTGTCCCTGATGGTGGAAAGAATCGCGGCATATGTGCTTGGCCTGCCAATGCCATTTTCCTCAAGCTCTTTTACAAGGGTTGCCTCCGAGAACCGGGGAGGCGGTGCTGTAAAGTGCTGCCTGGGCTCAAGGCCAAGGAGTTTGAGCTTTTGTTTTTCTGAAATTTCAGGCAGCCGATTTTCCTGCTTTTTGCCCTCTGATTCATCGCTTTGACCGGATGCCTGGTAAAGGGCAAGAAAACCCGGAAACTTCACCGTGGAACCTGATGCTGTAAGCCGGTAATCGCCTGCTGAAACTGTGATGTTTTTCTGGTCTATCAGGGCTTCTGCCATCTGGGATGCCACAAAGCGCTGCCAGATAAGCTGATAAAGGGATAACTGATCTTTTGACAGATACGGCCTGACTTTTTCCGGGGTATTTTTTACAGACGTGGGACGGATTGCTTCATGAGCATCCTGGGCGCGATTTTTGTTTGAAAAAAAACGGGGCTTGTCCAGGCAATAGTCTTTGCCGTAGCGGGCATTTATCAAATCCTTTGCCTCCAGGGCCGCATCAGCTGAAATTCTGGTTGAATCAGTTCGCATGTAAGTGATAAGCCCGACAGTCTCGCCGCCAAGATCAATTCCTTCATAGAGCTGCTGGGCAACCGTCATTGTCTTTTTTGCGGAAAACCTGAGCTTGCCGATGGCCTCCTGCTGAAGCTTACTGGTGGTAAAAGGCGGATACGGCCTTCTGCGAACGGTCTTTCTGTTGATTTTATCCACGATGAACTCGGAGCCGGAAAGCTCCCCGCGCATCCTCATGGCGGTTTTTTCATCCGGAATTAAAACCTTTTTGCCCTTGTATCGGGCAAGCCTTGCCTCAAAGGCGGGCGGATTTTCGCCCTGCAAGCTGGCTGTAATAGACCAGTACTCTTCAGGCTCAAATGCCTGGATAGCCCTTTCACGCTCGCAGATTATGCGAACCGCTACTGACTGGACCCTGCCCGCGCTAAGACCGTATTTAACCTTTTTCCATAATATCGGCGAAATCTGATAGCCCACCAGCCTGTCAAGGATGCGCCTTGTCTGCTGGGCTTTATAGCGGCTTTCGTTCAAGGATTCGGGACTGGAAAGAGCCTGGTTAACCCCGTTTTTGGTCAATTCATGAAACAGAACTCTGTAAAAATTGCGCCCCTTTTTTTTAAGCACATCTGCTGCATGCCAGGCAATGGCCTCGCCCTCGCGGTCAGGGTCAGGGGCCAGGTATATATCTTCGGCATCCCCGGCTGCATCCCGTAATGCCTTGATGACCTTCTGCTTGCCCGGAATGGTCACATACTTGGGGGCAAAGCCGTCTTCCACGTCAATTCCGAGCTCTTTTTGAGGCAGGTCCTTTATATGGCCTACAGTGGAGGCAACATTGTACTTGCCTCCCAGATATTTCTTTATTGTTTTTACTTTTGTCGGGGATTCGACAACAATTAAAGGCTTCGTCACTCTTGTGCTCCGATGCTGCAAAAATATTTGCCGGGCATCTGCTTTGCTATGCCCTTTAATTCAAGGTTTAAAAGTACGGCCAGCAATGATCCGGAATCCATGGCCAGTTTTCCGCCAAGCTCATCTATATGGACCGGGTACGGATCAAGCGCATCGTATACCCGGGCTTCCTCGGCTGTCAAGTCCGGGTTTTTGCCCGGCCCGTCCTTGGAGGAATTCGTAAAGCCCCCGTATTCAGCATATCCGGATACCAAAAGCGGTGCGAGTTCCTCCACTACATCCTCGGCCTTTTCCACCAGTTTTGCCCCCTGTTTTAACAGGTCATGGGCGCCTGTACTCTTATACGAATTTATATTTCCGGGTACTGCAAAAACCTCCCTGCCCTGCTCTGCCGCCAATTTTGCCGTGATCAGAGATCCGCTTTTCCTGGCAGCCTCGACCACAACAGCGCCAAGGCTCATGCCTGAAATAATCCGGTTTCTGCTCGGAAAATTATATGCATTCGGCGGCTCTGTTGCAGGCAGTTCCGATATTACGGTACCATTTTCAGCAATCCTGTAATACAATTTACGGTTTTCCGGCGGATAAATCACTGAAATCCCGCTTCCCAGCACAGCAACTGTTTTTCCTCCCGCGTCCATGGCACCTACGTGCGCGGCTGAATCTATTCCCCTGGCCATGCCGCTTACTATGATAAAACCCATAGCTGCAAGATCCCCACTCAGGCGCCGTGCCATGGAAACACCATAACGTGTCGGGTTCCTGGTACCAACAACGGCAATAGCCGGGGCGGTTGTAAGGCCGAGGCCGAATGCATACATATAAGGCGGCGGATCAGGGATTCGGGCAAGCCTGTAAGGATATTCTTCATCATCAAGGGTAATGATCCTGCATCCGCTCCGTGCACAAAAAGCAGTCACCTTTTTTGCTGCATCGGAAAAATCGGCCTGCATTATTGCCCTGATACTTTTTTCGGGCAGGCCTTCTGTTTTGACCAACTCTTGGCGGGTCGCGGCAAAGACGTTTTCCGGGGAGCCGAAACTATCGAGGAGCCTCTTAAACATCAGGGGCCCGATACCGGGTAAATGCCTCAGGGCCACCCACGGATCAAGCCGCTCCTTGCTGGAAAGCATAACCATCTTCTTCCGTCTTATTTCCTAAATAGTGCCTGAACGAAAACCGTCTTTTTCGCCAATCTCTGCGTCCGGCTCAAATTTTAATCCTCAAAATACGCCAGGTATTCCTGCGGTTAAAATTTTCGCCGTCCTTGACCTTGACGAAAAATCCTGGTTTTCGTTCGGGCACTAAATACGCCCCCTGGCAAGTCTTAAACGTTATGCTGCAGAATCTGAGGAAGCCTCCTGGCCGACAGGCACAGCCTCGCCTCCCATCATAAGAAGGGTGGGGCTGGCCACAAAAACAGAGGAATAGGTACCTATAACAACCCCTATGATCAGGGCAAGTGCAAAATCGTGAATAATATCGCCGCCGAGGAAAAACAGGCAGAGCAAGACTATCAAGGTTGTCATGGAGGTCAGAACGGTTCTGCTCAGGGTTTCATTGATGCTTCGGTTTATGTTCCCGGACATGCCGCGGCGGGCATAGCGCCGCAGATTTTCCCGAATCCGGTCGAATATCACGATGGTATCGTTTAGAGAATAACCGATAATGGTAAGCAGAGCGGCCACTATCGGCAGGGAAAACTCCTTGCCCAGAATGGTAAAAACCCCTACTGTTATTATCACGTCATGGATAAGGGCAACGATAGCACCCATGGCATAGCTAAGATGCAATTGCCAGAACAAAACAAGGCTTGCTATCAGAGCCACAAAGATCAAAACAGGAATACTTACCCCTATAACTGAGAAAAGATAGACTGCACCAATTAGAACCCCTGCTGTTACAGCGCTTACCATCCATTTCATTTCAAAACGGCCTGAAATATAAATAGTGATAAAAAGCAAGGCGTAAAAAAGGGCAAGCAGAGCTTTTTCCCTAAGGGTTTCACCCACCTGGGGCCCAACCATCTCCACTCTTCTGATTTCAGCATTCTCCCCTGTAAGGGAAGACAGCGCCTCTGTTACCTTTTCGCTGAAAGCTTCGTCAGCTGCAAGGGCTTCACTGGTGCGCACAAGATACTCGTTTTCATCAGGAGCCCCGTATCTCTGCACAGTTGAACCGGTTATCCCGAGGTTGTCCAGGCCGGCCTTCACCTCGGCTACACTGACCTGCCTGTCAAACCGTACCTGCACTAGTGTGCCCCCGGCAAAGTCAATGCCGTATCTCGGCCCTCCGAGGATCAGCAGGGTCAGGATACTCAATGTAATCAAAGTTGCGGAAATCAAGTATCCTATTTGACGCATGCCTATAAAGTTTATGTTTATACCGGGTTTTATAAATTCCATGGCTGAATCCTCAGATACTCAGGGTTTTCCAGCGTCTCAGGCTGTATATGTAATCAAAGATGAGTCTGCATAAAAACAAGGCGGTAAACAGGCTGGCAAGCACCCCCAGGCTTAAAGTCACGGCAAAGCCTTTGACCGGACCTGTACCGAACTGAAAAAGCACAAGGGCTGCAATAAGGGTTGTCACATTGGCATCGAGCACCGCCACCGCGGCTCGCTGAAATCCAGCACTTATAGCAGCTCCGGGGGTTTTGCCCAGCCGGTATTCTTCCCGGATGCGCTCGAAAATAATCACGTTTGCATCCACTGCAATGCCTATTGTCAATATTATGCCCGCGATCCCGGGAAGCGTCAGGGTTGCGCCAAAAGCAGCCAGTCCCGCGGCTACAAGCAAAATATTTAGCGCCAGGGCCAGATTTGCTATCAGGCCGGCCACCTGGTAGTAAAGCATCATGAAAATTAGCACCAAAATGCCGCCCACGGCCATTGAAATAAGTCCCATACGGATTGAATCATGGCCCAAAGACGGGCCAACGCTGCGCTCTTCTATAATATGGACCGGAGCGGGAAGAGAGCCTGCACGCAGCACAATCGCCAGGTCCCTGGCCTCCTCCATACTGAAGTTTCCGGTAATCCTGGCAGACCCCCCGGCGATTTTCTCCTGGATAACCGGGGCGGAATAAACATTGTTATCAAGCACTATAGCCATGCGTTTATTGACGTTTTCGCCGGTGAGGCGCTCAAAAATGCGCGCTCCCTTGCGATCAAAATCAATGGTAACATAAGGCTCGTTAAACTGCTGATCGATCTGCACCCGGGCATTTTTCACATAGGCACCGGTAAGCGGAGCCTCCTTCTTGACCAGATACTGCCGGGGATCGCCTTGAGCTGCCTCGCTGCTTTCATGAAGGATTTCGCTTTCCGGGGGCTCACGGCCCTCCTGAGACTCCCGAAGACTGTTTTCCTCGTCCAGTAATCTGAATTCAAGCTGGGCGGTCCTTCCGATAAGCTCCTTGGCTCGTCCCATATCTTTGACGCCCGGCAACTGGATAAGAATACGGCGCTGACCCTGCACCCTTATATCCGGCTCGGTTACACCAAACTCGTCTATTCGGTTGCGGATGGTCTGCACCGCCTGCTCTACGGCCTGTTTGCGGATTTCTTCGGCCCTTTCATCTATAAGCCCCATTTCGACATCAACACCTCTGTTTTCTTCAGAGGTCGACCTTACAGAAACCTCGTTTCTGTAGTTATCCTCAATGATGTCCTCGAATTTGGGCAAATCACCGGCATCACGCAGACTAAGCTTCAGCCCGGTTTCACTGTAAGGCTCTATGCCGCCATGCCCGATGCGTTCCTCGCGCAGAAAAGAGCGAAGATCGCCGCGGATGCGTTCAACAGTGCTTTCAACAGCCTTTTCGGTTTCCACCTCCATTGCCAGATGCATCCCGCCCTGAAGATCCAAGCCCAGATTGATCTGGTTATACGGCCAGAATCCAGGCTTAAAAGTTGGGATAACATATATCACCGCGGCCAGCACAACAGCCAGCACAACAACCAGACGCCAAGTATAGCCTTTCAATGCCAACACCTCTTTCCGGGTTTATTCGAACTGTTTTGATAACACCGGCAGTATGCGCAGATCAAGCAATTTTGTTCCTACTTCTCTGAACCGGCTTCCGAGGCCTGGCTCACCCCGGCAATGGAGCCACGGGTAACTTTGACACGAACCTTGTCTGAAATCTCCACGGTGGCGGAGTTTTCATCAAGGGAAGTAATTGTGCCGTGAATACCGCCGCTTGTAACGACCCGGTCGCCTTTTTTTAAATTATTGATCATTTCCTGATGGGCCTTTGCCTTTTTCTGCTGGGGCCGGATCAGAAGGAAATAGAAAATCACAAACATCAGGATTATAGGTATAAACGCGCCAAACGAACCTCCCTGGCCCGCTTCTCCGCCTGCTCCCATTGCATAAGCTATATCAAACAAAACAACACCTCCTTTTTTTACAGGTTATCCATATTTTTTAGTTTTTTTAATCTCGTAAAAAATCGATTTTCGGCCCTGCTTATCCTTTTATTTCATAACTTGCAACATTATTTCCTGTCTCCGGTCTCCGGCCTATAGTTTCTATTCACATTCAATCCTGCTGTCGCCGGGCAAAAGGTTGGTGTCGGCCTCGATGCTGATGATTATATCTCTGCGTATTTCAAGATCGAGCAGTTCCCTTTTCTTATGGTTAAGAAGATATGCCGCCACATCCGGAGGCAGATACCCCCTTACGCAGTTGATTCCGCTTTTTATTGTTTCAAGCCTTAATCTTCTTAAAAAAACCAGGGCCAGGGATTCCACCGACTGTATCACTCCCTTGCCCTGACAGTACTTGCAGGGTTCGAAATTAATATAGCGTATCGAAGGCCGTATCCGCTGGCGGGACATTTCCAGCAGACCGAATGCCGATATCCTGCCGACTTTGGTTCGGGCCTTGTCTGCCTTGAGCTCGTTTTTAAGTGTCTGCTCCACCTTTGACTTATGCTTTCTGTCACGCATGTCGATAAAATCAATCACAATAAGTCCGCCAAAGTCCCTTAAACGCAATTGGCGGGCCACCTCTTCGGCGGCCTCCAGATTGGTCTGAAGGGCTGTAGCCTCAATCGATGATTTCTGGGTGGCTTTTCCTGAATTTACGTCAATGGAGACCAGCGCTTCTGTCTGCTCTATCACGATGGAACCGCCGGACTTGAGTTTTACCCGGTTGTCAAAAATCGATGCGATCTGCTCTTCGAGCTGATATTTGGTAAAAATCGGCTTGTCTGCGGAATAACGCTTGATTATTTTTTGGTGCTGCGGGGAGATGATCTGAATAAACTCTTTTACCTGCTGATAAACCGAATCATCATCGATTAATATCTCCTTTACATCCGCGGTAAACGAATCCCTGATTGCTCTGACTGCAACATTTCTTTCTTTGTATAAAAGCACCGGAGCCTTTTCTTCCAGGGCCTTTTTCTTGATATTTTTCCAGAGCCGCATCAGGTATCTGACATCCTTTGATATGGTGGTCTTATTTGCGCCCTGGCCGGCCGTACGAACGATAAGCCCATAGTCCTCGGGCAGATCAAGGCCTTCGACTATTTTTTTCAGCCTTTTGCGTTCGGTTTCCTCTGTAATCTTTCTTGAAACACCCCTGTTTTTGTTTCCCGGCATTAAAACAGTGTTTCTTCCCGGCAGGGAAATATAGCTGGTCAGCATGGCGCCTTTTTCCATGATCGGATCATTGCTCACCTGCACTATCAGCTCCTGTCCCCTTTTTATAATATTTTTCAGAGACTGCCCGCCGGATGGATCGTCCTGGAAGTAATCGGGATGTATTTCCTGCTTTTGAAGAAAGCCGTTTTTTTCCGCTCCGTAATCGATGAAAACAGCCTGCAGGCTGGGCTCCACCCTGGAGACTGTCCCTTTGTAGATGTTTCCCTGGGTGATTTCCCTGGCAGATGTTTCAACATGAAATCCTTCAAGCCGGTTGTCTGTTACCGTAGCAATCCGGCATTCCTCCGGATCCACGGCATTAATCAAAATTTTGGTGGTCATATGGGTATTTTTCCTGAACAGATCTTTTATTTTTCGCATCCAGACAGTTTGCATCAAAGCATATTATCATGTTTCAAAACTGCATGTACATTTAAAAATTAGCATGGATTGTGCTGTTAAATAAAAAATCAAAGACTACAAGTCAAACAATTTCTGGCATATAGGTTCAGCAGGCTTGATATTTGTTGCATAGTATGGCATGAGAATTGGGATTATAACAACCAAAAATGAAAAAGGAGACGGTGTCTGGAAATGGAGCATCGATACGATCCTAAAGTCATTGAACCCAGGTGGCAGCAGATATGGGAAAACAATGCCACCTTTGCCGTGCAGGAGAATCCGTCCAGGGAAAAATATTATCTTCTTGAAATGTTTCCATACCCCTCGGGCAGGATCCATATCGGCCACGTGCGAAATTACACAATAGGCGACGTTGTGGCACGCTACAAACGCATGTGCGGCTATAACGTAATTCATCCCATGGGCTGGGACGCTTTTGGAATGCCTGCTGAAAACGCTGCCATAGCCAACAACACTCATCCGGCAAAATGGACATATGAAAACATCGCTGCAATGAAAACTCAGCTAAAACGTCTGGGCTTTAGCTACGACTGGAACAGGGAGATTGCCACCTGCGATCCTCAGTACTACAAATGGGAACAGTGGCTTTTTCTGCAAATGTATGAAAAGGAAATGGTCTATCGCAAGGAATCGTATGTCAACTGGTGTGAAACCTGCCAGACAGTGCTGGCAAATGAGCAGGTGGAAGCAGGCTCCTGCTGGCGATGCGGACGCGAGGTACAACAAAAAAAGTTGTGGGGATGGTTTTTTAAAATTACCGACTATGCCGAAGATCTTCTCAAATACTGCGACAGGCTCCCGGGGTGGCCGGAAAAAGTGCTCACAATGCAGAAAAACTGGATCGGCAAGAGCACAGGCGCTGAAATAAGTTTTCCGGTCAGCAAAACCGATCAGAAAATCCCTGTTTTTACCACACGGCCTGATACAATATATGGCGCTACCTTCATGGTGCTCGCCCCTGAACATCCTCTTGTACAAAAACTTGCCGCAGGCACCGGGCAGGAATCTGCCGTTGCCGAATTTGTTGAGCGAATGGCCACGGAAAGCCGCACGGACCGAATGCTGGAAACCAGGGAAAAGGAAGGGATATTTCTCGGTGCTTGGTGCATTAACCCTGTAAACAACAAAGAAATTCCTGTTTACACCGCCAATTTTGCACTCATGGAATACGGCACCGGAGCGGTAATGGCTGTTCCGGCCCATGATCAGCGGGACTATGAGTTTGCCCGCAAATACGGAATAGAAATTATCCCGGTAATAAGGCCGCAGGACTCAGATATAGAAGAAATCGCCAGGGACGAGGCTTATACCGGCGACGGGGAAATGATAAATTCCGGCCCCTTTAACGGAATCCACAACAGAAAGGCATACGAGGACCTGATTAACTGGTTTGAAAAACAAGGCATAGGAAGGCGGGCGGTAAGCTACAGGCTGCGCGACTGGGGAATTTCCCGTCAACGCTACTGGGGAGCTCCCGTACCCGTGATCCACTGCGAAAAATGCGGAATCGTCCCTGTGGATGAAAAAGATCTCCCGGTGGTTCTTCCCGAAGACATTGATCTGCTGGAAGGCGGAGGGTCGCCCCTGGCGGCCCACGAAAATTTTGTAAACACAACGTGTCCCAAATGCAACGGGCCGGCCAGGCGGGAAACCGATACAATGGATACCTTTGTGGAATCCTCCTGGTACTTTGAACGGTACTGCAGCCCGCATTATGATGCCGGGATGTTTGACCCGGAAGCCGTGGCTTACTGGATGCCCGTGGACCAGTATATAGGCGGGGTGGAACACGCAGTAATGCATCTTCTTTATTCCCGGTATTTTACCCGGGTGTTAAAGGACCTTGGCCTGGTTGACTTCAAGGAGCCCTTTACCAGGCTTCTTACCCAGGGCATGGTGTGCAAGGAAACCCAGAACTGCCGGGAACACGGATTTCTGTATCCCGAGGAAACAGAATACCGGGAGAACACGGTTTTGTGCAAAAAATGCGGTCGGCCCGTGCAAATCGGCAGGGTTGAGAAAATGTCGAAATCAAAGAAAAACATCATTGATCCAAACCAGCTTGTGGAGCAATACGGTGCTGACACTGTACGGCTGTTCTGCCTGTTTGCCTCACCACCCGATCGCGACCTGGAATGGAGCGATCAGGGCGTTGAAGGCGGATACCGTTTTTTAAACCGCATCTGGCGGCTTGCCGGAAATTGGATTCCAAGGGTTAAAGAGGTCACGGCTTACCAGGAAACACCTGCCGATCTTGACGGTGCACTGCGGGATCTTTATATCAAGACGCACCAAACAATAAAAAAAGTCACCGATGATATAGAAGCCAGATTTCACTTCAACACCGCCATAAGCGCTGTTATGGAACTGATCAACGCTATGTACGCATTTGAATCCGAAATAAAGCCGGATACCGCAGACCGGGAAACGGCCGGGGTGATGAGGCATGCCCTGGAGACATCAATCCTGCTTTTATCGCCCATGGTTCCCCATGTCACAGAGGAGCTGTGGACCGGGCTGGGCTACAGCGCCGGAAGTCTTGCAAATGCTGCGTGGCCCATATACAGAAAAGACGCCCTGAGTACAGATAACCGGCTGATAGTAATTCAGGTCAACGGCAAGCTGCGCGGAAAATTCGAAATAGAGGCTGATGCAGACGAAGAGACAATAAAAAAACTCGCCATTGCAGATGAAAACGTCAACCGCTTTATCTCCGGCAAGCAGATAAAAAAAATCATTACTGTAAAAAACAAGCTTGTCAACATAGTTGTATAGGAAGAAACCAATGGCAAACTCCTCGGCCATCGCATTTAAAAAATTACTGCTTTTATGCTGTCTTGCGTTTCTGGCGGCCTGCGGCTACAGATTCTCAGGAGCAGGAGAACTCCCGGGTAATTTCGAAAAACTGGCGGTGGAAACCTTTAAAAACCGCACTGGAGAAACAGGCATTGAGTCAATAATCACAAACGACATTATCTATGAATTCACCAGGACTGCAAAGGCCTCCATAGGCGGAAGAAAAGAGGCTGACGCGGTTTTAACCGGAGTGATTAAATCCGCGCAAAGCTCGACAATTTCTCATATCAGCTCTAACACTACAGGAGAGCGGCGAATCACGGTAACAGTGGATGTAAAACTTGTCGATGCTTCAGGCGATGTATTATGGACTGCAAACGATATTTCGGCCTCTGAAGAATACAATGCCTCAGGCGACAAACTCGCTACGGAACAACGCAAAAAATCCGCTATTGCCAAGCTTTCAAGCCGGCTGGCAGAGCGGATTTATTATCGAATGACAGATAACTTCTAGACAGAAGCCGAGGTATTGGCCTTGCGGCTAAGGCGGGCAATTTTGCGTGCAGCGGTTCTGCGGTGCAAAACCCCTTTTCGCGCGGCCTTGTCAATAACTGACTGAGCGCTTTTCAACTCTCCGCTGGCATTGCCGTTTTTCTCGACCGCGGAAAGCACGTTTTTAACAGAGGACTTTACCCGGGTCTTTACCATTTTGTTGCGCATGCGCCTTTTGCTGTTCTGCTTGATCCTTTTAAGCGCTGATTTGTGATTGGCCAACTTCCAGCTCTCCTTTATAAAATTATAAAATTTATTTCGTTTCTTGTTTCTTCAAACAGTGATTAAAAATTGTAACTTGATCAAATACCGTGCCGTTGCTGTAATGTCAAGACAAAAATAAAGATAAAAGTCACTGATGCATGGGTTTTAAGAAAATATTTAAAGGAAACACAAAAATTTTGACTATCTGAAAGAATATTGTAAAGATCCGGGATCATGGATGAAAAAAGACATGTTACAAGAGCCGCTGGGATTATCGGGCTGGCAACCCTTTTAAGCAGGGTTCTCGGGTTTGTCCGGGACATGATAATCGCCTGGTTTTTCGGAGCCGGTCTGCTGTCGGACGCGTTTTTCGTTGCTTTTCGCATCCCCAATCTTTTGCGCCGTCTTTTTGCAGAAGGCACCCTCAGCATGGCGGTGGTCCCGGTATTTACCGAACAGATGACCAAATACGGCAAAAAAGAGGCCTTTGCACTGGCCCGCTCCGCAGTGCGGATGCTTTCGCTGATCCTGGTCATCGTTACCCTGGCAGGAATAGCGGGCGCTCCCTGGATTGTCAAAATTGTTGCCCCGGGATTTGCCGGCTCCAAGTTCGCACTCACAGTCACCCTTACCAGGATAATGTTTCCCTACGTTATATGCATCTGCCTGATGGCGCTGTGCATGGGCATTTTAAACGCTATGGGGCATTTTACAGCCCCTGCCCTGGCACCTGTGTTTTTAAACCTGACCATGATAGCCGCTGTTGTTTTTATAGCACCATATCTTGAGACCCCGGTCATAGGTCTTGCCATAGGAGTACTTGCAGGCGGGGTCATTCAACTGTTACTGCAGGTGCCTTTTCTCATCCGAAAGGGTATCGTGATATGGCAGAAAGCACCTCTATGGCATCCGGCCTTAAAAAAAATAGGCCTGCTTATGGGGCCTGCTGTGTTCGGGGCGGCTGTATACCAGATCAACATTCTTGTAGGCACGCTTCTGGCTTCCCTTCTTCCGGAAGGAAGCGTATCCTACCTGTACTATGCAGACCGGCTGGTACAGTTTCCACTGGGCATATTCGCCATATCAACCTCGATTGCCCTTCTTCCGAGTCTATCAAGGCAGGCAGCGGCCAAAGACTATGAGGCCCTGGCAGAAACCTTTGCCTATTCCATGAACCTGATTTTCTTTATTACAGTACCTGCCATGGCCGGGCTTATCGTGCTGCGCGAGCCGATCATCGGTCTGCTGTTTATGCGGGGTGCCTTTGGTCTTGAAAGCATGCAGCTTACCGCATACGCTCTTTTTCATTATTCTGTCGGACTATGGGCTTTTTCCGGGGTAAGAATTCTGGTATCAACATTTTACGCCCTGCAGGATACCAAAACTCCTGTTAAAATGGCTACCTATTCCATAATCGCAAACATTGCATTCGGGGTTATCCTGATGGGGCCGCTTAGCCACGGCGGGCTTGCGCTTGCCACATCTCTTGGATCCATGATAAATTTTTTTCTGCTCGCAGCCGTGCTTCAGAAACGAATGGGGGGGCTTTACTGGAAAAAGATCGTTGTTTCCATCGCCAGAACTGTGATATGTTCTATAATAATGGGGATTGTGCTGCTTTGGTGGCACAGAATGTTTCCCCCTGACTATACCGGCAGTATTCAGTTTCTGCTGGCAAATGTGTTTACGGCGGTTCTTGCAGGTATTATAGTATATACAGCATGCGCAATGATATTTCAGCGCAGCGAACTAAAATCATTTATTTCTATGGTTAAGCGGAATTGAAATTCGTTTCAGGCAAATCAACAAAGGCAGATATCTGCCTCTGGGCTGCGGCTTTTGCAATGGGCATTTATCTGCTGGCAATTGTTTTCGGAGACCACGGCCTTCTGACATTAAAATCCATGAAGGAGAATTTGATCTCCGTGCAAAACGAAAACGCCCGGCTTGAAAAGGAAAACATGGCCCTTTACCGGGCTATAAACCGCCTGAAAAACGATCCTGAATATATTAAACACATTGCCCGGCAGGAACTTCACATGGTGGCTGACGACGAAATCGTCTTCAAGTTTCTGATCGATCCAAAGGAATATGAAAATGAATGAGTCAAGGCGGCCATGCACTTATACGCTTGCCCGCTTGTATGAAGCCCAGGGCCATGCCGGCCGGGCCGTGGAAATTTACAAAAAATTGCAGGCAGAGGCAAATAAAAATACAGGCGATGAAAAACAATTTCCCGGCCCCGGCTATGAATCCGAAAATGCTCGATCAGAGGGGCTTGCAGGACTGGCCTTAATTATGGGCCAATGGATAGACCTGCTAAGACGACGCCGTTTTTTTGAGTCAAAATCATAACCCTGTTTCTTGATGCTCTCGTAAAAAGTCTGATTTTAGATGGCGCCGGGAAAAGTTCAAGATCAAGGCTTGCGCAATTT
>CAZVFQ010000015.1:0-1355 GCA_964626455.1 uncultured Desulfobacteraceae bacterium
GTCACTGTGCCTTGCCAATGCTTTACGCTCGTGCGCACAGAAAATAAAAAAAAAGACTCGATTCAATGTTGATTCCCAAGAGCATCCAGCAGGGTAAAAAAAACAAAAAGCCCGCTTGCCCGGGATGGTACAGCCGCTTTATTTTCCCTTATATAGAAATACTTATCACAAGCCGCCTTGGCAAAATCCGCAGGCGGCTTTTAAACCGAGCCCGGGGCCGGGTCGTTGAAATCGGTGCAGGCGCTGCCAAAAACCTTTCGTACCTGCCGGAAACAGTGCATTCCTATCTTGCCACAGACCCGTCCCAGGTGATGGCTGGCAAAGCAAAAAAAGAGATTACGGCCCACCGGGTACCGTCACTGGATGCCCACGTGATACGCGCCTCTGCTGAGGACCTCCCGGTTAAAAGTCGATCGGCTGACACGGTTATCAGTTTCCTTGTGCTTTGCTCGGTTTACGACCCCTTTGCCGCCCTTGCCGAAGTTCACCGGATATTGCGGCCCGGGGGCGTTTTTCTGTTTTTCGAGCATGTTCTGGCACCAGGAGGCGCCACTGTTAAGTGGCAAAACCGTATCACCCCCATATGGAAACGCCTCGGAGGCGGCTGCCACTTAAACCGGGACACTGCTTATTTAATTGAAAAAAGCGGTTTTCGTTTCGAGCAGTTGCGGCAATACCGCTCCGGGAAAATGGGCCCGCCCCTCACATCCAATGTCATCGAAGGCATGGCAGTGCATTACCAGGGACGCCCTTAACTTATTAACTTAATTCTAAGCAGCGATCATTAAAGGCAAGACCGAAAGTAAGTTAATAAGTTAAGGGCGTCCCTGGTTAGAAAAGTGCCAGCCCCGCGTGTATCAGAGCGCTTGCAACCAATGCTATTCCGGTTTTGCGATGCAGCCGCGGGGAAACCCTTATGATATGCAGGCCGGTTAAAAGCTGCCATGCCAGCAAAACAATATTTAAAACCCCGAATGCAAGAATCATAATCCGATCCTACTCATCTGATGTTTCCGTGGATCGCCCTGAAGAAGATCCGGATTCGGCAACAGATACCGTTTTCTGATCAACATTGCGGCTGCCGTGGCGATTGCAGTAGGCCTCTGCCTCAATTTTGAGCTGTTTTTCCGGCAGATAGGTAAAAGAAACTGAAAAATCTTCCTCAGGCGGCTTGTCAAACATGGAATATTCCCATTTCTTGACGATCTCGCCGTTTATCCGAAGCTCCACCCACTCGGTGTGATGAATAAAATTGTTCCCGTCATGCGAGACATTAAGGACAATTACGATTTCTTCCCCCGGGGCGGCTTCTGCCGGGGCCTCGATTTCCACGGCAGACTCATTGGCCGCAGCCG
>CAZVFQ010000015.1:1455-43781 GCA_964626455.1 uncultured Desulfobacteraceae bacterium
GGGGCGGCTTCTGCCGGGGCCTCGATTTCCACGGCAGACTCATTGGCCGCAGCCGCCGGGGCAAAAGCCAATCCCGACATGAGAGCTGCGCACAGAAACAACAAGATAACTCGCATATGTAGCATTTCAACCTCCTTTTATTTTTGACTGCTGCATCCGGTTTACCAGGGACGTTCTTAACTTATTAACTTAATTTCGGCCTTGCTTTTATTGATTGTTACTTATTTTTCAGTAGATCTGCCAATTAGCAATAAAACAATGAATTAAGTTAATAAGTTAAGAACGTCCCCGGTGTATTTAAACTCCGCGCCAGAGGCAGTCTGTAAACCACCTTCTGGAATCAAGATAATTGCCTTTGATTGCAAAGCCAGTGTCTGCAGCCAGTTTGCGCACCTGCGGAAGTGTGAATTTATAAGAAGATTCCGTGTGAACGGTTTCTCCCGCTTTGAACGTAAATGTCTGATCAAGGGCTTCAATGCTCACCTTTTGTGCTTTTTTGCTGATCAAATAGCTCTGAATGCCCCGGGAAGCCTCATCCCAGGCACTGAAGTAGCGAAAACTGTCAAGATCAAAATCTCCGCCAAGCTCCCTGTTGATTCTCGCCAGAATATTCTTGTTAAACCGGGCTGTCACGCCCAGGCTGTCGTTGTAGGCGCGGGTCATGACGTCAATATCTTTTACCAGATCAAACCCGATTAAAACCATATCTCCCGGGTTGACGGATTTTCGCAGGTTGGCAAGAAACGTTTTTCCGGTTTCTGGCGTAAAGTTGCCGATGGTCGAACCCAAAAACAACACCACGTTTGTGCCTTGATCCCGGCCAGATAGCCATTTGAGCCCGTCAAAATAATCCGAAACCATCCCCCTTACACAAAGATCCGGGAAATCACTGCAAATTGTTTTTGAACATTTCCGCACTGCAGCCTCTGAAATATCAATGGGCACGTATGTCAGCTCTGGGCATGTGTTTACAAACGATGAAATCAGAATCCTTGTCTTTGCCCCGTCGCCTGCTCCCAGCTCGACCAGGTTCACCTGCCTGCTCCCGATTGCCTCTGAAAGTGCATTTCCGTGCGTATCCAGGATTTCAGCCTCGCAGCGGGCCGGGTAATATTCTGGCAGTGTGGTGATGCGGGAGAAAAGCTCAGTGCCTGCATCATCGTAAATGTATTTGCAGGCAAGGCTTTTATGCCTCTGAGACAAACCGTTTAAAACATCGGCAGCAAATTCGCTGAGCCTAAAATCAGCACCCTGACTGCTAAATAAGGCCTGGCCGTGTTCCATGATCCCCTCCTTGCGGTTTCTGCGCAACATAATTTCCGCCGCCCTATCTGCAGGGCACGAAATGCACGATATTTTTTGATTGTGTAAGCGTCTTTTCCAGCTTTTCCAGTACCTGTTCAATCTCTTTCCCGGTGTTGTGCCGGCCAAGGGAAAACCGCAGGGCACAGTGGGCGTCAGCTTCGGATATGCCCATGGCCAAAAGCGCATGTGAGGGCGCAGAAGACCCTGAGTGGCACGCAGAGCCTGAGGAAAAACATATACCGTGGCGGGCCATTTCCAGCACCACGGATTCGCCCCGGAAATCTGGCAGGGTGACATTTAACGTATTGGGCAGCCGGTGATTGGGGTGGCAGTTTATCCGGCATTGGCCGACTATATTGCGTATGCCGTCTTCCAGCCGGTCTCTCAGGCTCCGGATATCTGCCGCCTCAGAGAGAAGTTCGGGAACCTGTTGTGCGGCGCTGCCAAAACCAACAATACCCGGCAGGTTCTCGGTTCCTGAACGCAGCCCGAATTCCTGCCCGCCGCCATGGATCAGTGCTTCCATATCAATGCCTTTTGAGACATAAAGCGCGCCCACGCCCTTTGGGCCGTATATCTTGTGTGCGGATATAGTGAGCAGATCAATACCTTCCAGGGAAACCGGTATCTTACCAAAGGCCTGGACAGCATCCGTGTGAAACAGGGCGCCGTAATCATGCGCGATCTGAGCCAGCTCGGAAACCGGCTGTATAGTGCCTGTTTCATTATTTGCGGTCATAACAGATACCAGGGCGGTGCGGCGGGATACGGCCTCTGCAAGGTCAGCCGGCCTTAGCCTGCCGGTTTTATCAACCCCGAGATATGTTACTTCATAACCCCTGCTTTCAAGCCATCTGCAGGTCTCCAGGACCGCAGGATGTTCGATTGCTGATGTAATTACGTGGTTTCTGCCATTTTTGCAGCATGCAACAGCCCCCTTGATTGCAAGGTTTGCCGCCTCTGTGCCGCCGCCTGTAAACACGACCCGGCGTACGGTACATCCCAGAGCGCCTGCTGTTTTTCTGCGGGCATCATCTATCATTTTGCCGGCTTCAACCCCCTGACCGTGAATGCTGGAGGGATTGCCGTAAATGTCAAAGGCTTTTGTCATGGCCTCTTTTACAGCCGGATCCATCGGGGTGGTGGCATTGTGGTCCAGATACACACGGGAGGCAAAAGACTTGTCTCTCTTTTGCGCTGTACTTATTTCACCTGCGGTCAGCTCCTCGCTTCCGATTTCAAGGCGATCGTGTTCACCGGCCTTTTCCACCTCGCAAAGCAGGCACTTATAAACCGGAAACCCTGAGATAGGATCATACTGGTCAAGATCCGTGAGGTGATTTACGTTTGTCTCCTGCCAGGCCTTCGGGCCTACCGGGCTGCCGCAGGCATGATTTGCGTCAATACTTCCCGGGGCGATATCGTCGGTTACCCTGGCACGCATGCAGACCGCGCCCCGGGGAGTTTTAATGCGTACCCTGTCTCCGTTTTCTATTTTGCGGGCTGCGGCGTCGCTGGTATTTATGGTTACAGCGGGCTCGGGCCTGTGGCGGTTTAATGCAGGAATACCGTGATGCTGAGTATGAAAGCTTGTACGCAGGCGTGCTCCGGAATTAAAAACCAGGGGATAATGCTCGGAAAGATCCGGCCGGGTGCGGGGGCCTTCGGCAGGAGGCGTAAAAACCGGCAGCGGATCATAGCCGTATTCCTCTAAAATGCCCGAGGCGATTTCAAACTTGCCCGACGGTGTATCAAAGCCGGGCTTTGCGTCTTTGCGCAAAAGCCCCTTTTCCCATTTCTTATACTGCATCATCTGCGTATCAATTGACACTGATCCGCCGGCAGCCTTTACATCATCATAGGTAAAACCCGAGCCTTTAAGGACGTAATCAAACATCTCGCGCTCGGTTTGGGGATAAAGATGGCCGTAGCCCAGGCGGTCTGCAAGATCGGACAGGATGAAAAAGTCGCTTCTGGCCTCGCCAACTGGCTCGACCATGCGCTCGCGGATGCGGAAAAGCGAGCCGTATACCATGTAGGACTCGATTTCATAATGTGTGGTCGCAGGCAGCACGATATCGGCATAAGCCGCATCCGCGGTTAACTGCCTGTCAATGCAGACCAGGAAATCAAGTGAGTTTAAGGTTTTTCTCCAAACTTCGGGCTGCGGCCAGGAAGTAATAACAGATCCTCCCTGGATGATTAATCCGCGGATTTTGTAGGGCTTTTCTTCTAACACCGAGCGCGGCAAATCAATGGCATGGGCCTCGTCGCGGTACTTGACATATACCGGGAAACGATCCTTGCCGATACGAATGCTGGTGTCAGGATTTTTGATCAGCCCGTCGCGATTTATGGGAAAATTATTGCCAGGCATCATAAAACATCTGCCGCCCGGCACGTCAAGCTGGCCTGCAAGCGCCCAGAGCACCAATGCGGCCCGGATTCCCTGGACGCCCGTGTTCGAATATTCCATGCCTGTATACATGAGCTGGGAGGCGCCCCTGGCCTCTGCCAGGCGACGCGCCAGCAAAACCACTGTGTCAGCAGGCACACCCGTGATCTCTTCGACTACCCCGGGCCTGTAATGCCGGACATAGGAGGCAAAATCATCAAACCCTTTGGTCCAGTCGCGCACAAACTGCTCGTCATAGAGTTCTTCTTCGATTAAAACATTGCACATGCCAAGGGCCAGGGCCCCGTCTGTTCCGGGTCGTATGGGAATCCACTGCGCATCGGTTAGCTTTACGGTCTCGGTGCGCCTCGGGTCGATTACCACCACTTTGGCCCCGCGCTTGTTTGCCTCAATAATTCTGCGCATGTCAACCGGCGGCAGGTCTGTTGCCGGGTTTGTGCCCCAGACAACGATCAACTCGGAGTTTTCAATATCGTTGAACATGTCATTTAAGATTTTGCCGAACGTTACATGGGGCGAAATCATGCCGTAGGCAACATAGCACAGCGCTCCCACACCCATGGTATTGGGCGAGCCGAAAGGAAAAAGAACACTGCTGGCAGAAGAGACAAAAACATCTTTGGGCTGGTAAACATCGCAGTAAGCAAGCTCAAATGTCCCCACCCCGGTATATATTGCAGTTGCCTCGGCACCGTAATCAGCCTTGATGGATTTGAACCGCTCTGCAATAGTGTCAAGGGCCTCATCCCAGGAAATCCGCTCAAATTCGTAGTTTCCCCTGGGCCCTTTGCGCTTCATGGGATAGCGCAGCCTGTTTTCTGAATAAAGAATATCAGGGGTGTGTTCGCCGAGCTTGCATAAAATTCCCATCTCGGAATCGTCATCCGGCCGGACTGCCACTATCTGTCCCTGATCATCGTATCGCGCCACGATCCAGCATCCGGCACTGCAGATACCGCAGATACCGCGTTTTTCATCCGGCGCCAGTTCCCCTGCCATAAAAACTCCGTCCAGGTTGTTTAAAGATTTCTAAAAACCCGGCGGCGCAACTATTTTTGCAGTCCCCGGGTCAGCAGCCGTATTTATTATTAATAATCATAATCGTGATTTCTCAGTTTGCCACCTACAATAAGGGGACGCCCTTAACTTATTAACTTAATTTGCAGCCTTGCTGTTGATAAGCAGCTTCTTTGACTGAAAAGCAAAGCTCATAAAAAAACATGGCAGCAATATTGATAAGTTAATAAGTTAAGGGCGTCCCCTTATCTACTTATCTACATTTCCTCGTTTTGTCATGGCTGTGTGCTATTTCCGGGGCACGCGCTCTGGATCAGCAGTAATTCTGATTTCCACCCTGCGGTTTTCCTCCCGGCCCTCTGCGGTTTCATTGGTTGCAACAGGCCGGGACTCACCGTATCCTTCCGCAGTCAAGCTCGAAATATTTATATCCTTGGTGCGAAGATATTCCGCCACCTTTGAAGCCCGAAGTTCGGAAAGTCTCTGGTTGTATGAGGCAGGCCCCATGCTGTCTGTATGGCCTTCTAAGACCACAATATTCTCCGGATACTCTGAAAACACACCTGCCAAATCATCAAGCTTATATCTTTCCGAGGGGCGTATTGTTGCCTTGTCAAACTCAAACAGGATATCCATTGTTGCATCAATCTGTTTGGCCTCCTCGTCATATGAGACTTCTTCCATGCCCTGGACCGACTCGAGTTCTTCTGCCTGCTGTTCCATGCGATGCCCTATAATCGCTCCGATAGTGCCTCCGGCAACCGCTCCTACAGCCGCTCCTCCTTCTCTGTGACCGGACTGATGGCCGAATATAGCCCCCAGAACTCCGCCGGCAGCCGCGCCTACCCCCGCACCCTGGGCTGTTTTACTGGATGAACATCCGGCAAAAGCAAAAGCCAGGGGGATTATCATCATCAAGCAAATCCATTTCTTCTTCATTTTCCAAACGCCTCCGATTTATATTAAATTTTAAAGACACATTACAAAATATCCGCCGTAGTTGAATATACCTCATATAATTACCATTCAACAACTAAAAGCAATCAATAAGATCCCGCGCCCCTGAGGATTAAACCCGGCTGTCTTTTCCTGATTATGTTTTTTATAAACTTTCGGTCGAAAGAAAAATGTTATTTTCTGCCCTCCGCCCGGCTAAAGCTTACAAAACTGTATAAAGGCTGGCACAAAGCGGCTTTACGCTATCTCGGCCCGAAAGAAGTGGCAGCGGCGGCCGATGTTATGCTCCAGACTGTAAATAAATATTTCCGATTGCAATGTAGCATTACAATGCGGGCGTTTGACTTTTTATCTAAATTATCTTAGTATCTTTTTTACATAAATAAGTTGATAGAATCGTAAAGATAGAGGCTTAAATGAAGACAACACCTTTTGCGGAAAACCGTGTTTTTTTAATTTTGAATCTTGCCGCAATTTTTATCCTCCTCTTTTCACCCGCCCTTGCCCAGGCAACCCCAGCAGCAGATGTTGTTGTGCGAATTGCCAGGATAGAGCAAAACTTTGATATTGTAGACGAACTGTTTGCTTCCGATGATCGGCAGGGCGAAGCTCCACCTTCTGCACAGCTTCGTGGCATGCTTATGGGCACGCACTGGATTGATCCGGACAGGGCCATGGTAATCGGTGTGAATTTTCACGAAGATCAGGTGGGAAAAGAGCCGGATATGGCAGCTCTGGTGCCGTTTATTGAGCCCAATGATGATTTTGCGGCCACTCACGGGGCAGTAAAAAAAACAGGCCATTATCTGATTTCCATGCAGGAAGACACTTCCGTGCCTGTAAGCCCGGAACTTGCATCCGCGCTTGCACAAGAGGCAAAACAGCCCGGCGAGGATTTTGTGACCGTGGATATTGCAGTGCCCCGGATCCTTAACAAAGCAGACAACCAGATAAAACAGTTACTGGCGCTGATAGAAGAACAAGCAGCCGGCGCCCGGCAGGAGGGGCCGGAAACCGTGTCCCCTGAGGAATTTAAAATTATTGCCGGCAACTTTCTCGAAGTCTGCCGTCAAATGGAGACCCTGTCGTTCGGGGTGGACATAAACCGAAGAAACACGGCTTTCTCCATGGAAATTCTGGCTCAGGCAGACACTGAGATGGCTGAAGTGTTAACAAAAACCACGGACGCGCCAAAAGGGCGGCTGGGCAATTTCATGCCGGATTCAGGTTTTCAGTTACAGTTTCGAAGCCGTCCTTATGACACGGCCGCAACTTCCGGTTTCATGGCCAAGTATTTCGGCGAGTTCTACAAAGTTATGGGCATTGACCTGGAGCAGATCATGCAAACATTTTCCGCTTTCACAGGCGAGATGGCAGGAGCCATGTCCATTGACCCGCCTGATATGAAGCTGGAGGCAGTCTGCGTGCTTGCTTCCGGACAAAAACAGGCAGACGACTTCCTGCAGTCCGAATACATTCCTCGGCTCCTGGAGCTGGGAGAACAAATGGCAAAGTTCTACAAGGAGCAGTATCCGGATCTTGAGCTTGACTCGGTTTTCAGTAAAACCAAAGACAGTGAAATCGGCGGCAGACACGTGGCAGGAATAGAAATGCGGCTGCCGGTAATAAATCCTGAAACCGGAAAAACCGGATTTCTCAATATGCCTGCCAGAATGACAACCGTCGATGATTATCTGCTTACAGCATCTGATGATAAAAGCATGAGGTCATTGATTCAAAATGTCTCGGAAATGGCGCCCGCGGAGACAGAAGGGCCCCTGATGAACATGAGCATGGATCTTGCGGGACTTATAAAAGCTGCAGCAGCTATGAGCCAGCAGCAGGAAAATATTGAACTACCCGGCTTTATATCAGATATGGGCGAACTCGTTTACACGGTTGAACTCCAGGGCCACAGCGTCCGGGCCGCATATTCCATGAAGTCTAAAGATATCAGACGTTTAGTGGAATCAATGGAGGCAATAGGAAAACAAACCCGGCCGGAAGCAAACATTGAGCCCTCTGATGCAGGACAAGGCGGTAAACCTTCCTCTCAGGCTGTTAAACAGTCTTCCGGCAAAGCAATGACAGCAGACCAACCCGGGATGCTGTCATCCGGGATAACAGTAAAAGAAAAACCTGACAGAAAAAAAGGACAGGAACTCTCTGAAGACGACTCTTTGTACTGGATGGAAAAAGGAGGGTTGTATGCTGCCTATGGCAACGAGGACGCGGCTATAGAAAGCTATCAAAAGGCTCTTGAACTCGATCCGGAAAACTCCCGTGCGGCTTTTAACCTTGGACTTGCCTATGCAGACAGAAGAGAGTTCGGCAAAGCCCTGGATTTTATCAATCAGGCGCTTTACCGGGAACCGGAAAATGACAATTATCTATATGGCCGGGGATGGGTCCATCTGCAGGCGGACAGGCATGAAAAAGCCATGAAAGATATCAGCAGGGCGGCTGAACTCGGCAACCCGGATGCACAAAGATATATAACCGCAATTGCCCAAAGGCAAAAAGCTGGCCGGACGGATTAATGCCCGGCAGCCGATATCACCGGCGGGTTGCAATATAAATACTCATTAAAACAATACCGGCCCCGAAAAATCCCGGAACAGAAAGGCTCTCCCCGAAAAAAAGGAAACCTATGCCGATTCCGCAGACCGGTTCAAACAGGGAAACAACCGAGGCGGACTGGGCAGTGATATAATTGGCTCCCTTGAAAAAAAGTGCATACGGAATCGCAAGTGAAACAGTGCCCAGCATAAGCAGAAAAGGCAGATTCTGCCAGAAGAATCCGGAGGGTATAAGGATTCCGAAGGGAAAAAGAATTGCGACAACTGCCGCACACCCCCACAGAGCCCGAACCAGCGCGGAAAGATGGCCCGCAAGAAAACGGCCGAACATGAAAATGCCCGCAAGCCCCAGACCCGAAATCATGGCACTGATAATGCCCAGGATTTCATCAGGATCGCTTTGAAGCAAAGATGCAGGCTCGGTTATAAGGGCTGTTCCGAACAGACCCGTTCCGACTGCAAACCATGTCAGGGCGGTATTTTTTTCTTTTAGAATAAACGGGCTTAGAATAGCCACGTAAATAGGTGCAGTATAATGAAGCAATACAGCCTTGGCAACAGAGGTCTTCATAATGGCAAGGTAATAAGTCACCGGGGTAATACACATTGAAAGCCCCACGCACAGCAAAGCCAACTTATACTTGCCCCTGAGCCGCCTCACCTCAATAATGCCCGCCACACCATGGCTTTGCATAACCCAGAAAAGCAGAAAAATCATGCCGATAAGAGCCCTGAAAAAAGCAATACTCATTGAGGAATAAGATTCAATGGAACGAACCCAGATCGGAATAAGCGAAAAGCAAAACGCCCCCGCAAGGGTCATAAACAAGCCCTTCATGCGCGGGGAAAGCAATTTTTCTTTTGCCTTGCTGCCAGGATGCAGCATACTCATTACACCGATCCTCCAGAATCTATTGCATATCACAAAGTTCAGGTTTGATCCATGACCGGCTGCCTGAGTTTTTACATAAAAAACGGCCGCAGGCTCTCTTTAAGAGAACCGCGGCCGGTTTTATTTAATTCCTGCTTCGGATCGGATCAGGACTCGGTTCCTGATTCAAGATCGTCCAGACGTTTTCTGACCATATCAAGCTGAGCCTGGAGGGCTTCGGCTTCCTGCTTTAAGCCCTGTTTTTCGGCTTCCGGGTCTGGTCCGGCATAAGAGCCGAAATAAGCCCGGCCGGGTATACCGGTTGCAAAAAAGCGGTTCCGCCATCCAAAGCCGCCTCCAAAGAAACGGCCTCTTAAACCGCGGCCGCGGCCGAAACCCATTCCGAAACCACGCCCCGGCCCCGGAACGGCAAAGCCGGGCGCAGCAAATCCGCTGCAGAATCCAGCTCCGCGTCCGGTCATGGGGCCGGCACCTATGGGTCCAGTTCTGTCTCCACCTGGCATTTACACGCACCTCCTTTCATTAATTCTTACTTTCTTACCATGGCAGCCCCGCACCGGGGGCATTTTATCTGCGGGCAGGGAACACCGCGCTCATGGGGCTGTTCATGTCCGCATTTCGGGCAGGCACAAACGCCTTCAGGCCCCGCGGCAAACCCGCCCCCGCGGCCCAGCCCCTGTCCGCCTTTCTTTTGTCCGGCACGCAATCTTCCCTGCCCGGCTTTTCCTTTATTGTTCATATATTGTCTCCGTTCTGATTTTGATTTCTACCTGCTGAACAATTCAATTTCTGCTCTGCAGACATCTTGCTTTTTATTTTTATACTAGCATTTACTGTGCCAAAACAAATTTCAGAAACCGGCATCTATAGAAGCCGCATAAAAAGGTTTTTATCAGCAGCGTTAAAAATAGCAGAAAAATACAGTAGCAATATTGCATCTATACAAAGAAAATTAAAATGCAATTCTGCAACTATTGCCATTAATCATTTTTTCCTTTAATTTGCGGGTAGGCATCAAAACCTTTAACAGGGACAAAAAATGAATAAATACGAAAAGATTACAAGGGCAAGAAAAATTCTGGAACTGCCCGAGACAGCCACCATAGAGGAAATAAAGGCCGCCCACAGACGCCTGATGCACAGGTGGCACCCTGATCTGTGCAACCAGGACAGTGAAAAGGCCCATGAAATGACCCGCAAAATCAATGAAGCCTACCAGACCCTGCTTGATTACTGCGCAAATTACCGGTACTCCTTTTGCGAAGAAGCTGTGAAAAGACAGCGAAATCCCGGAGAATGGTGGATGGAACAGTTCGGATTCGACCCGCTGTGGACTGGCAAAGACAAAGACAAATGATCAGCCCTTGACAGGCTCTTTTAGATGCATTATAAATATATTTTCAAAAACTGATCTGTTTGGGTGCTCTTAACAGAGCCTAACAGGGAACCCCGTGGAAATCGGGGACGGGCCCGCCGCTGTGATCGGGGACGAAAGCTGCACAGTGCCACTGGCCGTCAGGGTCGGGAAGGCGCAGCAAATAGGATGATCCGTAAGTCAGAAGACCTGCCTGAACAGATGCAAGGGGTACGAATACGTCGGCGATGTCCTGCCCCTTGGTGAATCTGCGGATAAAAAAGGGAAATCCCGGATCGCACAAGCGATCCGGGATTTTTTTTATGGAACATGCCCCAGACCGCGGAGAATCCCTCTGCGAAAAGGCCGGCTGATTTTAACTCAGCTTTAAAAGTAGGCGTTATGCCAGCAATGAAGCGAATCAGGGTTGACCGCAGTGAGGGGGAATACAATTACAGCAAGCTGCCGAAAGGATATCTCATATTTGCAGCAGACAATATATTTGACCGGGAAGTTGAGATAAACGGGAACAAAGAAACTGACAACTATGTATATTACGGAATGCCCAGGTTTTTGAAAGCCTGATACGAACTAAGGTTTTAGAAAACAGGACAGCCAGATTTTTCTTGACACGACCCGACAATATAAATTATGAACATATACTTTAAAACAATCGGAAATCAGAAGCATTTCCAGCAGGGATTTTCAAAAAAACCGGCATTATTTGTACCGCCTGCAGGGCGCACACAAATACGCATACAAAAGCCACGAAGGCCAACACAGGACAAAAACCTGTATTTGCTTTCGTGGCTTTTTTTGTGCAGCCGGGATTATAAAAAATGTATCACGCAGTTATATTTGAAAACATGAAATTACAGGACCAGGAGCTTGATCATGAAATCTAAATTTACGGCAGTACTGGCGGGGATTTTCCTGGCTCTTTTCCTCGCCCGGCCCTGCCCCGTGAAATCCGCAGAAGACGAAGATACCGGCGAAAAGGTGCGCAGCACCGTGGAAGATTCAATAAAGACCCGCAAACAGACCCAGGAAGAACGCGAACAGTGGCAGAAGGAAAAACAGGAGCTTACCGGCCGCTACGACAGGCTTCAAAAGAAAAAAAAGCGGCTTGAGAAAAAACAGCAAATCCTGGAAGAAAAAAAGGCCGCTGCTCAAAAGCGGGTTTCAGACAAGGAAAAAAAGCTCGCAGACATTGAGAAGATCACCGAAGACATAGAGCCTTTCGTGATGCAGACGGCAGACAGGATAGAAGAGATGGTTGAAAACGATCTTCCCTTCCTGGAATCCGAGCGGGAAAAAAGACTGGAGGGGATACGGGAACTGACTGCTGATCCTGAAAAATCTATAAGCGAAAAATACCGCAAGGTCATGGAGGCGCTTCTGGTGGAGGCTGAATACGGAAACACCATCGAGGCCTACCAGAAAAACATCGAGGTTGAGGGCCGAAGCCTGAGGGCAAACATCTTTCGCCTGGGAAGAATAAGCCTTTTTTACCAGACCATGGACCAGGAGGAATGCGGCTGGTTCAACCCCGCGGAAAACAACTGGGAAAAACTCCCGGCCAGATACAACAGAAACATTGCAGGCGCCGTTGATATCGCGGCAGAGCGGCAGCCCGCAGAACTGCTGACCCTGCCGCTGGGAAAGATGGTGGTAAAATGAAAAAAACCATCCTGACCGCATTTACAGTCGTCTTTTTCCTGCTTTCCTGTGCGCCCGTTGTTGCAGGCCAGGACATGCGCGAACTGCACATAAAGTCCCGCATTGAAAAAGAAGCCCTGGAAAAGCAGTCTGAACTGGAAAAACAGGCCGCTGAAAAAGAAGCCGGGCAAACCAGAGAGGAAATCACGCAGGACCGGCAGAGCCTGAAACAGGCGATCACTGATCTGGAAGAAAAAAACAGGCAGCATAAAAAAACAATAGATTCCCTGGAAAAAGACACAGAAGAGCTTTCCGAAAAAGAAAAACAGCTTGACAGCGAGCTTGAAAAAACAGACCAAACCGTAAACGAGCTTGCCGGAACAATAAAGACAAACGCGGACGATATTGCCGGCCTTGCAGAAGACAGCCTCCAGAGCCCCCTGGGACCCGGGGCTCGTGGGCTTTTAGAAGGCATAGCAGAAGAGCGCAGATTCCCCGGCATGGATGACATCCGGATGATGGCTGAAATCCTCAACAAGCAGATAAGGCTTTCAGGAACCGTCCGGGTTGATCAGGACACCATAATTGACCGCTCAGGTGAGGAAACCGAGGCCGAGGTCCTGCTTATCGGCAACTTTACAGCTGCATACAGGACCGCAGATGAAACCGGATTTCTGACCCATTCCCCGGGCAGCGGTCAGCTTTTTGCCCTGTCTGCCCTTCCGTCGGGTCGCATGCAGGGTCAAATCAATGACTACATGGACGGCGGGTCCACTGCCGTGCCCATGGATGTCACCCGGGGAGGCGCCCTTCGCCAGCTGACCCACGAATTGAGCCTTACAGAGCAGATCGCCGAAGGCGGCCCCATTGTATGGCCGATTCTGTTTCTTCTGGGCCTGGGCCTTCTCATAATAGCCGAAAGAATAATCTTTCTGCTTCGCAGAAGATTTGACTCCGAGGGTTTTATGCGCTCCATAGAAGAACTTGCCAAACAGGGCGAGTTTGAAAAATGCAGGCAGGCCTGTGACGGCCACAGCAAAAAGCCGCTCCCCCGGGTCATAGGCGCGGGCCTTGACTGCTGCCACATGCCCAGAGAAGAAATGGAAAACGCCCTGCAGGAGGCCATACTAAGGGAGATTCCTCCCATGGAAAGATTTCTTTCAACCCTGGGCATGCTTGCGGCAATCGCCCCGCTGCTGGGACTTTTAGGCACTGTTACCGGCATGATCAACACCTTTCACGTGATCACCACTCACGGAACAGGTGATCCGCGAATCATGTCAGGCGGAATTTCCGAAGCGCTTGTAACAACAATGCTGGGGCTTGCAGTGGCCATACCCATGCTCATGGCCCATACCTGGCTTAACAGGGCGGTGGAAAAAAATATCGGGGAAATGGAGCAAAACGCGGTGACCCTGGTAAACATGGCCCACAAGAGCCGAAACGGGCATAACCACGAAAACGGGGAAGACCAGCAGAAATGATCCGGGATCTTTTGTCTGCCATATACCAGATGGGGCCGTATTTTGAAAGCGGAGGAATCGTGATGTTTCCTCTGGCCGCTTTAAGCCTGGTCATGTGGCTGCTGATAATAGACCGGGTTCTGCATTTCAGGCGGCTTTACCGCAAAAACATGAGCACGCGCACCGCCTGGGACCATATATCGGAAAACCGGATGCCTGATCCCGGGCAGTACCAGGGGGCCGTCTCTGTGCTGGTGGCAGAATTCATACGCCACAGAAGCGGAGACCCGGTCCTGGACCGGTTCATATTAGACGAGACCGTGCAGAAAATAAACCGGTCCATGGACGATCATCTTGCCACCATAGGCGCCCTGGCAGCAGCCGCCCCTCTGATGGGTCTTTTGGGAACGGTTATCGGCATGATAGTCACTTTTGACGTAATCGCCGTATTCGGCACCGGAAACGCAAAAGCCATGGCAGGCGGTATCTCCGAGGCCTTAATAACGACCCAGACCGGGCTGCTGGTGGCCATACCCGGCATGTACATGAAGGGCTTTTTAGAACGCAGGTCACAGAAATTAAAACAGCGCACCGCGGTAATCGGCTATTACCTGAGACGGCACATTTAAAAGCAATCACGAGAAAATGCCATGATCAACATCACGTCTGCGAGAAAAAACAGAGGCACCACCAGGGAACTTAACATTGCGCCCCTGATCGACATGGTTTTCATCCTGCTGATCTTTTTCATAGTGACCACCAGCTTTGTAAAGGAAACCGGAATTGACGTCAGCCGCCCTGCTGCCACCACGGCTGTCAGCAAGGAAGACGCCTCTATTCTTATAGCAATTGATGAGAAAAACCGGGTTTTCATGGAAAACCAGGAAATCGACGTGCGCGCAGTCCGGGCAAACATTGAGCGTGCCATGGCGGAAAACCCGGAGGGTGCCGTGGTGGTGGTTGCAGACCGGGCAAGCAGCACAGGAACCGCCATCAAGGTAATGGACGGATGCAGGCAGGCAGGCGCGGAAAATGTGTCTTTGGCGGCAGATATTCCGGGCGGGGAGTAAATGAAGGCAAAAGAACCGGACAATTCCTATTTCAGGATGCTTTTTAAGCGCAGGCGCGGGGCATGGGCAGTGGCCGCGGCAGCCGCGGCGGCCCTGAACCTGGCGATTTTCGCCCTGGTGCCCTACATCCTGGACACGGATCCTGAAATCAAAACCTATAAAAAGGTCGCCTCAGGGGTAAACGTAATCCGAATGCAGGAACCCGAACCCGAGGAGCCTGAACCCGAACCAAAGGAACAGGAAAAAAAAGAGGAAGAAGAAAAAAAACCTGAGCCGGAAAAAGAGGCTGCGGCAAAAAAGCCTGAACAGCCTGAAATGACCGTGCCATTTGACGTAAATCCCAGACTCCCGGCTGGTCCGGGCTCACTGGAAGTCCCGGAGATGGCAAAGCCTCAAAAGTATTCGCCCGGGGACAAGTTTTCTGCCGGTGAACTCGACCGTCCGCTTACTGCGGTTTCCCGGATGCAGCCGACTTATCCGATGCGGGCCAAGCGCAGGAATATAGAAGGCCATGTAAAGGTCAAGTTCGTTGTGGACAAAGAAGGCAGGGTCGAAGACGTGACAATATTAGAAGAGGAACCGGAAGGGGTTTTTGACAAAGCGGCGCGGGACTCTGTTTCAAAGTGGCGCTTTGAGCCCGGCACAGTCGGGGGCTCAAAAGTAAAAACCGTGGCAGAAACCACCATCAGGTTTGAACTGGATTAAAAGACTATATGGCCGGATTTTACAAAAAACTGCTTTGCCTGCTTGCTTTTGTGCCGGTGCTCTCGATCATCATACCGGCCGCAGGACTGTGCTCAGATCCGCCTGCACCCGCCCAGATGGTGCTGTCAGAAGCCTATGGGTTAATGGATGAGGAAAAATACGAAAAAGCTCTGGAAAAACTTGAAAACTTTCAGGCCCGGTCTGACAAAACAGACCCGGATCCTGATGCCCCAGACCCCAGGGGATATCACCACCCTGAGATCTATTTCATGCTCGGAAACATTCATTACGCCATGGAAAACCCGGAAAAGGCAAAGCAGGCATATCAGCAGGCCGTAAAGCGCGATCCCGGCCACACCGGCGCCCTGGTAAACCTGGCCAGGGTTTTCCATGAACAGGAAAAATACGGAAAAGCAGCTGAAAATTTTGAAAAAGCCTATGAGTCAGAAGAAAAAAACAAGGCGGAATATCTTTATTACGCAGCCATCAGCCTTCTTGCAGAAGGCTCAGCGGACCGGTCCCTGGACCTTTTTGAAAAACTCCTAGACACCCATCCCGACGAAATCCGCCTGCAATGGCGGGAAAACCTGGTTTACGCCTTTCTGGAGACAGGCAGAAACAGCGAGGCGCTGGAGCACATAAAGCTTCTGGCTGAAAAATACACCGGAGAAAAGCAGATCCAGTGGCAGGAAATCCTTCTGCACCAGTACCTTGAACTGGACATGCAGGATGCGGCCCGAAAATACGCACTTGAACTTACAACACAGGCGCCCACCCTGCCCAAATGGTGGAAGGCCCTTGCGCACGCGGCATTATCTGAAAACGACCATGACCAGGCATTAACCGCCATGACGATCTACAGCTACCTGACCCAGCTTTCTGAAAAGGAAAAAAAGCTTCTGGGCGATCTTGCCCTTCAGGCCGGAGTCCCGGTTAAAGCAGTTTCCTATTACGAGGCGCTTTTGGAAGAAGAACAGGACAAGTCAGTGCTTAAAAGCCTGGCTGCAGCCTTCAGGCAGCTCGGAAAGCCGGAAGCGGCCCTGGAGGCCTTACGGCGCTTCGATGAACACGAAAAAGACTCCGAATTGATGATGCTTAAAGCAGATCTTCTCTACAGCATGGACAAATTCGAGGGCGCGGCAGATGCATACTCTGCTGCCGGCCGAAACAAGGGCAGACAGGAAGGCCGGGCCTGGCTGATGGCCGGATACTCGGCCTGGGAGGCAGAAGACACGGATTCCGCCCTCAGGTATTTTAAAAAGGCGGCTGAATTTGAAAACCACAAAAAGGATGCAGAATCTGCCATCAAAAGACTGGAGAAATAAAGAGGCGGCCCAACCCCGCCAGGTCGCCGGCCGCCTCTTACCGTAAACCTCCCGTAAACCGGGAAGCATTTTTATTATAACAGCAAATACCTGCTGGTTCAATGCGTTAACCGGTTTTGCGGGCATGTTTTTAACCATTAATTTAAAGGAGGAAGATCAATGCGGAAAAAAATCGCCCGATGGACCGGAATTGTTCTGTTATCAGTTAGTTTTGCTGCCGGGGCATTATTATCCCCGGTCCCGGCAAAAGAACAAACACAAGAAGACCCGGCAAAGCAGACACTTGACGACATAACAGTCAGAGGTAAAAAAACCACGGAAAACATCGAAATTGAACCCGGGCAATATGAAATTAATCTTGGAGACTATAAAAAAGCCGGGGTTTCTCATACAATTTACGACGTTTTGCGCGACCGTGCCATAATAGATTACAGGGGCACCTCAACCCTGTCGCCTGAAAGCGATGAATTGCAGATGCGCGGGTTTGACACCCGGCAGTTTACCACCGCCATAGACGGGGTCGCCATCCAGAAGACCGGAGGAAGATGGGGAGGCCATTTCACTGACTTTAGAAGCATCCCCATGGAGCAGATAGAAAGCATAGAAATCCTGCCCGGTGCCCACAGCGCCCTTTACGAGGGCAAAAGCTTTGGCGGGGTTATAAACATAAAAACAAAATCACCCGTATGGCGGGACGATCCGGAAGTCGAATTTCGATCCAGCGCCTCCTATGCCTCCAAAAACACCTATGACACATCCCTTACAGCCTCTGGCGGGGGCGGCGCCATGGACTATGTTCTGGGCGTCAGGGAATTTCATACAGACGGTCACCTCAAAAACAACGAATATGACCAGTCCACCATGTCTGCACGTATGGCCTGGCTGCTTCCCAACAACGGTCATATCAGCCTCATGGGCTCCTACTCGGGGATATCCCGGGAAATCCCCAGTGAAAACGACCCTGACGGCAGTTTTTATGACAGCAGCTATCCTGTAGTGGAAACTGAGGACGTATCAGGTCGCTGGAAAAACCCTGCAGGCAACGCCAGGCGCACCAAAAGGCCCCATGACCTTCATTTCAGCTGGAAGCAGCCATCGGAACTGGGTAAATGGACTTTGAGTGCCTACTACGGCTATGACAACCAAAAGTACCAATATGACCTGTGGGACGAGCCCATGCAGGACACGGAATGGAAAAGCTACGGCGGAAAAATCCAAAATGAATTCCACCTTACAGATGATCACCAGGTGACCGTAGGCTTTGACACCGCGATTTTAAACGAGCCGGAAAACCGCGATATTGTCAGGACCTATGCCGGCTTTATCCAGGACAAATGGCAGGCGACCCCGAGACTGACAATAAGACCGGGGCTTCGATATGAAAAGGTGGATATTTGGTGGAACAACAAGCATGTCAGAACAGATGAATATGCGATTCCTGAAATTGAAAAAGACTATATTGAAAAAAACTATGATGATCTCATGCCCAAGCTGTTTGCCACCTACCAGCTTGATGACTTTGCCAAATTCTTAAGGGACACTTCCGTGTCCGCCGGGGTAAGCCGAATATGGTCCCCGCGGGCAACATGCGAGGTCTGCACCTGGGGCTCAGGGGTCGAGGTCGACCCCACAAAGGGATACGGAATTGATCTGATTGCAATGAGAAGGCTCTGGAAAGACATAAACCTCATGGTGAATTTCTCGCATTATGACTTTGACAGATACATTGTATGGGCACACTCGGGTTCCGAGTATTTCAATGAGTCACCCTGGGGCAGACGAACGGTGGATTTGGAAGATGTCACCCGCGACGGGCTGGAAATGGAAATAAACGGCTCTTTAACGGACAAACTCTCTGCAAGCCTGGGATTTGCATACGTGGACTGGAATTACCACGGCCCCAAAGGCGGAATAGAGGAGATGAGCGCAGACAGCCTCAACGGCCGGGCCAAATACAGGGCCAACACCAGTATAATCTACGATCTTACAGAGCGGCTCCAGCTTCAGATGGACTGCAGATATCAGGATGAACAGGAAAATGAAATTGTTGACATCATAGACGAGGATGCCGGGGAAATAGACGTGCGGACCGTTAAAACCGACAGCTACTGGATCACGGACGTATCAGCCTCTTATATCCTTTTTGACCAATGGAAAAGGGTTCAGACCCCGACAATTAAATTTTTCATAAACAATGCACTTGATGAAGATTATGAAAACAACCGCGGCTACCCGGCACCCGAAAGAACCTACGGGGCTGAGTTGAGCATGGTTTTTTAAAGACAAAAATATGAACTTGCAAGTTAAAAGTTATCAGTTAATTGTTAATGGTTTAAGGAAAAAGTCCAACAATTTCAAATAGTTATAGTCTTAATGCTTCTGGACAGTTTAAGCTTCGAAAAAACGTAAGAATTTCAGCATTTTGCGTAAAAACTTTTGACTGTCCAGAACATGAGGCACTTTTTCATAATTACAGCAAGGGAGATTGAAATGACAAACCTGAAGAATGTTTTCGCATTACTGCTTATTGTTCCGGCAATTTTTCTCTGCCTGTCTGCAGGCATTTCCCCTGCCGGCGATTCCGGCAAAACCGGTCTTTACCTGGTAAGTACCGGCAGCGGGGACCCTGATAACATAACTTTTAAGGCAGCAGACACCATAAAGGAGTCAGACATTATCTTCTGCAGCCAAAGCACGGTGGATAAATTCCCGGATCTGCTGGAGGGAAAGGAAATACATGACCCGGGATTCGGTATTTTCGCGGTATACGGCAAGACCCCGGAAGAGGGGAAAAAAATCAGCCGGTTTGATTATGACGAAAAAATGGCGGAACTGGAAAAAATCTCTGAGATTATCCGCAAGGCGGTAAAGGAGGGTAAAACCGTGTCTGTGCTGTGCAGCGGCGATCCCACCATCTATGGGCCCAACATGTGGTACATGGAGGAATTTGCAGACCTTGACCCGGAGATAATTACCGGGGTAAGCGCGTTTAACAATTCAAACGCAGCCCTTAAAAAAGGGGTCACTTCCGGCAAAGACGCCCATTCAGTGATTCTTACCGCAACCTTCGGCGATGCAGCGCAATACAACGGCCCGGACAGCGTGGATAAACTGGCGAAAAACCGGGCTGCAATGGCTTTTTTCACCATGTTCATGAACATAGAGGACGTGGTGGAAAAACTGCGGGTCCACTATCCAGAAGATACCCCTGCAGCGATTGTCAAGCATGCCGGCTATTCGGACAAACAGGAGGTCATATCCGGCACCCTGGAAAATATAGCCGAAAAAACAGGAGACGACCCGGGATTTGAATACATGTTCTACGTGGGCGACTTCATGAGTGAATAAAGAAAAAAGGAGCGGGAAATATGTCAAGAAAACCTGTTATAAAGAGCTTTGTTTTTAAAATCTGCATTTTCTGTCTTTCTGCAGTCATTGCCTCCTGCATTTTCCAGGAATCCGGCTTCACGGCTGAAAAAAACAGCCCGGGAGGGTTCAGACTTGTAAGCGTCGGCGTAGGGGACCCCGACCTTATCACGGTCCGGGCAATTGAAAGGATAAAAGAGTCGGATATCATCATATGCCGCCAAAGCGTTGAAGAAGAATTTAAAGAACACATGGAGGGCAAAACAGTCTGGGAGGGCGCTTTTAACGAGTGGCGCACCTGGGACCAGGACTGCGGTGAAATCACTGACCGGGAAAAACGGGAAAAATGCATCAATGACCAGAAAGTCAGGGAAAAACTGGAGCAAAAAATCAGGAAAGCCGTGGATGAGGGCAAAACCGTCTCGGTGCTGGGCCAGGGAGACCTGATGATCTACGGCGGCCCCTACAGGTGGTATCTGGAGGCGTTTGAAGACCTGGACCCCGAAATCGTGCCCGGGGTAAGCTGTTTGAACGCCGCAAACGCCAACCTTGGAAAAGACATCATGTCAGGCAAAAAGACCAGTTCAGCAGTGCTGACCCATTACAGGGATATTGACAAGGTGGCAGAGCACCAGCCCACCCTGATTGTGTTTACCATGCACACCGAATTTGAAGACCTGGTGGAAAAATTAAGGCGTTACTACCCTGAAGACACCCCTGTCTCAGTGGTCTTTTACGCGGGTTACAGGGAAAAAGAATACAGAATTTCAGGCAATCTTGACACGATACTGAAAAAGACAGAAGGCGAAGATTTTCCTTTTGAACACCTGGTATACGTGGGCGACTTCATGAAATAAAAAACAAAGGAATCTACAATTAAAATCAGCAAAACTGCAAGGAGATTTAAAATGAAAAAAACATGTTATCCGGCACTTATCAGTGCGGCGGCCGCGCTGGTGATTCTTGCCGCCGGCAGCGCGCATGCTCACAACCTGTGGTTAAATCCGCAAAATCATTATCCTGAAGCAGGCGATACGGTTGAAATCGGCATCGGCTGGGGCCACCACTACACAGAAGACCGGACCCACCAGGAGGTAAAAGACAGCACTGTACACGAGATTTCGACAATTGATCCTGACGGGGAAAAAGTTGAACTGGGAAAAAAATCCGGCGCTGCCTATGAACTGGAAACCGATAAGCCAGGCGTCTACCTGGTGACAGCCCGGACCTCCCCGGTTATGTTTACCACAACCCCTGAAGGCAGAAAGCGGGGCAGCAGGAAGGACGTGGACAGGCCCATCAAATGCACCGCCTACAACATCCTGGCAAAGACCGTGATAACAGCCGGGGGCAAAGACAAGAACCTTGAGGGTAAAACCGGGCAGGAACTTGAAATTATACCACTTAAAAACCCGGCTGAGCTTGACAAAGGAGATGCTTTTCCTGTCAGGGTGGTATTTGAAGATCAGCCCTTAAGCGGGGCAAAGCTTGAAGCAAAATATGCGGGTTTTGAAGAAAAAGGCCAGTCCGGGGACGGACACGGACATGATCACGGTGCAGCGGCAGAAGCGGAAACCGATGACAGGGGCAGGGCTGAAATCAGGCTCGAAAAAAAAGGGTACTGGATAATAATGGTTTCTCACCAGGCCCCTTACCAGGACGACGATACCTGCGACCAGTACATGTATAACAGCGCCTTTACATTCGAGGTGAAATAATTTTCCATGATCCCGAAAAGACAGGAAAGAACAAAATGCCAAGGACAGCAGCAACACCGATTTTGGCCTGCTTTGTGATGCTTCTGCTTGCAGCAGGCACAGGCCGGGCCATAGCACACGGAACAGACCATGAGGTGATCGATCCCGGGCCTGCAGCGGCTGTGGAATTTACATATGCCGACGGCAGTCCCATGAGTTATGCCGAGGTGCTGGTGTATTCACCCGAAGATGACGAAACCGAGCACCAGAACGGCCGCGCCGATGCCAACGGAAGGTTTGTGTTTTACCCGGACAAACCCGGAAAATGGCGTATCCAGGCAGACGACGGCACCGGCCACCTGGAAAAAGCCTCTGTTGAAATTTCCGCCGGCGATGAAGAAAAAGATGAAAAAGGCTCTGCCGCCGCTGATGACAAAGACAGCCGGCAGTCCGGGGTCGGCGGGCTTCCGCGCATCTGGGCAGCGGTGCTTGGGGTTAGCATTATTTTAAACATTTTTTCGGGATTCTATATTTTAAGGAAACCGGGCGGTAAGCAATGAAACACGCAGTCGACAGCAACGGGGATCTTATTAGGCAGGTCGGGGTCTTTTCTGCAACCGTGCTGGTTGTCTCCAACATGGTTGGCACCGGAATTTTCACCACCTCGGGCCTTATCATGGAAGAACTCGGCGATCCGGTGATTCTTCTTCTGTGCTGGCTTTGCGGCGGGATATTCGCCCTGTGCGGGGCGCTGTGCTACGGCGAGCTCGGGGCGAAATTCCCGCGCGCCGGAGGCGAATACGTGTTTCTGCGCGAAAGCTTCGGAAAGATGATGGGGTTTCTTTCGGGCTGGATTTCGCTCATAGTGGGGTTTTCCGCCCCGATTGCCGCTGCGGCCATTGCCTTTGCCACCTATTTTTACCCGGCCCTGGGACTTGAGGCTGCCTGGGAAATGCCGATAACGATTTTCGGCATCCGGGCGGCAACCCTTTCTGCTGTAAATCTAACGGCAGTGGCTGCAATCATCCTGTTTAGCCTGCTTCATTATCACAGCGTGATAACAGGCAGCAGAATACAAAATTTTCTCACCATATCAAATTTCGCCCTTATACTTTTCTTTATCATCGCCGGATTTGCCTTTGGAGACGGGTCTGCGCAAAACTTCCGCAGTGCGGGAGGGCTGCCGTCATTTTCGGCAGAGCCCTTTGCAACATCGCTGATATTCGTGTTTTTCTCATACAGCGGCTGGAATGCCTCTGCATACCTGGGCGGTGAAATAAAAGACCCCAAAAGAAACATCCCCCTGTCCCTGGCTGTGGGAACCATGGCGGTCACTGGGCTCTATCTGCTTTTAAACGCGGTGTTTGTCTATTCCATGCCTGCCGGCGAAATGTCCGGGGCCATTGACGTGGGGGCAAAATCGGCAGAATTTCTTTTTGGAGAAAGTGTTTCCCGCTACCTGAGTATTGCTGTGGCCCTGGGCATACTTTCAGCGGTAAGCGCCATGATCATGACCGGGCCCAGGATTTATTACGCCATGTCAAAAGACCGCGTGTTTTTCACCAGGCTGGCAAAAGTAAACCCCGAGCGCAGAACCCCTGCTTATTCCATTGTTCTGCAGGGGACAATAGCCTGTGTAATGGTGATTACCGCGGCTTTTGACGCACTTTTAACCTACATAGGATTTACCCTGTCAATTTTTGCCATGCTCACGGTCATAGGCATGATCCGCATAAGAAAAACCCGGCCGGATCTTTCCCCGATTTACAGGACCAAGGGGTATCCGTTTACACCCCTGTTTTTTATCGCAGGCCACCTGTGGATCATCTATTACATGATCCAGAGCAGACCCATCGGCGTGGTTTTCGGCCTTGCAACAATATTTGCGGGGATGCTTGTTTATTTGGGTTTTACCCTTAAAAAGCGCATTGCCCGTGACACATAAAACCCCCCGGTTTAGTTGATGCAGCAGCAATATTATGGTATGGAAATAAATATAAAAGAAATTGTCGATAAATGTTTTTGCCTGATAAAATAAGGCAGCTTTTTTATTTTTAGAAAACCACAGTGCACGCAAAAAAAGGAAAAAAAATGAAAGAAAATGAAATCGCATCCCTTTTTTCACTTGACAACCGGGTAGCGCTGATCACAGGGGGCAGCCGCGGTATAGGACTTGAAATAGCCCGCATCTATGCCCTGGCCGGCGCAAAAATTGTCGTGAGCAGCCGCAAAAAAGAAGGAGTGGAAGAGGCTGCTGAAAGCCTGCGCAGTCTTGGGGCCGATGTGCTGCCGGTGCCTGCAAACGTATCTTCCGAAAAAGATTTGGTAAAGCTTGTGGAACAGACCATGGACTGGGCCGGAAGGCTTGACATCCTGGTCAACAATGCCGGAACCAACCCGGCTTACGGCCCTCTTGAAGATATCCCCAGACAGGCCTGGGACAAAACTTTTGAGACAAATCTCAACGCCGCATTCCGGCTCTCCCAGCTCGCCTTTCACGCATGGATGAAGCAAAACAGCGGCGCTATAGTAAATACTGCTTCAGTTGCAGCATTTACAACCACCCCCCTGTTAAACACCTATAACATAACCAAGGCCGCCATGGTCCACATGACCCGCGCACTGGCAGACGAATGGGGGCCCTACGGTATCCGGGTTAATGCCCTGGCCCCGGGTGTTATTAAGACAAAGCTGAGCCGTGCCCTGTGGGACGGCCCCCAGGGAGAAAAACTGGCAGGCACCCTTCCGCTGCGCCGCCTGGGCGAGGTAAAGGACCTTGCGGGAGCCGCACTGCTTTTAGGCTCTGATGCAGGCTCCTACATTACCGGCCAGTACATTGTCGTAGACGGCGGCGAACTTCTGGCCAAAGGATCGGGATCGGAATAACAGGCTCCTTAATTATTCGGCATAGACCAAAAATTTCTATTTTTTTGACGGCGGAATGGATTCATATGACTCGTCTGCAGCAGGCATATCAACCAAATCTGCTGACAATAAACCGCCGTATACCGGATTCTCCTGCCAGCCGTCTATATGGGCAGCCCGCCTGGCTGCAGCCTTGAGCAGTTTCCAGTCCGCACTGCCGTAAAGAAACATCTGCTGGGCGGCCATTGAGCCCTCGCCGTGAATGGTGTCGATCTGCCAAAAATTGCCGGTCATGTCCTTGATCAACCTCATAAGACGCAGCCGGTCCTCTGTGGGCACGCCGTCTTTGGCGCTTAAATATTTTTCAATGTAGGGACTGATCTCCTCGTTGCTCCAATCCCGATAGGTCGGCACTGTTGTGGAAATACCGCCTGCGATATCCTGGGCGTTCTGGCACATCTGGTGAAAATTGCTGGCAAATGTGAACTTGGCCGAATTAATGGACATACGGTTGGGCATGGCAACATCATGACCGAACTCCTTTTCCGGGTCCAGACAGGCCGCCTTGCCAAGCTCTTTTACCATGTGGGCGATCATGGCCATCCAGGCAAGCTTCTTGCGCACATGATCGGCGTTTTCCACGCCGTTGTATTCTGCGGCAAGGGCGGCAGCACCAGTGATGGCCTCAAGTTTTCCGACCATCTTGCAGGTGCCGAAAAGACGGTGATAGCTGGCAAAAGCATAGGCAAGCGTTCTGGTATACTGCCATTCTCCGCACATAAACACCCTTTCCCAGGGCACAAACACATCATCAAAAATGATAAGGCTTTCAGTTGGCGGCAGAGTGCTGGTTTTGGGATAATCAAACAGCCCTTCTTCGCCGTAGGTTCTCGATACAGGCTCAACAGCCAGCAATTTGACACCCGGCGTATTGACCGGCACAGCAAAGGCAAGGGCATAGTCTTTGTCCTCCTCGCCATGGGTTCGGCATGGCAGGCAGAGCAGTTCGTTGGCACAGGGACTTGCACTGATATGGACCTTGGCCCCTCGCACAACGATTCCGTCATTCTGTCTGTCCACAATTCTAAGATAATAGTCCTGATGCTGCTTCTGCCTGGAGGGGTGCAGGCTGCGGTCTCCCTTAACATCTGTAACCGCGCCTGTAATTCCCAGATCCTGGCCCATGAGATGCTTTCTGTAATTTTCAACGCGCTCGCTGTAATTGGTTCCCAGTTCCCGGTCCATTGCATTTGCCGTGACCGTGAATGCAGCCAGAGCGTCTGCGCCCATGCAGTGGAGCAGCACGCCGCCTCCGCTTCGCATGGCAGCTACAAAACACTCGCGCCTGCGCAAAAGATCCTCGGAGCTTTTGGGCGCAGTGAGCAGAAAATTGACCTCATCGCCATCTTCATCCTGCGTGACAAACAGGTCCCGGTAATCGGGATGATTCGGAAATACATAATCAAGAGCAGCCGTCTTTATGATATTGCCGAGGGTGGGATGGGTGCGCACATCTTTTACCTTTTCTCCCAGGCACCATATTTCACGGCCGTCATTTAAACTTTCAAGATATTGTTCAACCGTCCTGATCATCTCGCGCCTCCTTTCAGCTTATATATTTTTTATAATAATCAGAGTTTATCATATTTTCGTGAGGCTGTCACATACATACACGGCATTAAAAACAAAGCTACCATTATTTCCATTCCAAGGCCGCCTATGGCTGCCACCGCCATTGGCTGGAGCATATCTCCGCCCTCGGAGATATTTAAGGCCAGGGGCAGAAAACCGACCATGGTGGTAACAGAGGTCATGACCCGGGGGCGCAGGCGTATTTTTGCCGCGGTAATTACCGCCTGCCCGGCGCTTTTTTCCTGCCTGCCCATGATTTCATTGGCATAGGTCAAAAGCAGGACCCCGTCGTTTACGGTAACTGCGATAACCACCAGCACTCCTATGACAACCGTGGCACCCAGGGGAAGGCCTGCTGCATGCATGAGAAACACCGAGCCGCAAAGACATACAGGAACGCTTAAAAGAATCAGCACAGGCAGTTTAAGGCTGTTAAACTGCACCGTGAGCACGATAAAGGAAAAAAACAGGGCAAAGGCCAGCACCGCAAGCACTGTATCCTTCATATCAGCCATCATTTCTGCGCTTCCGCCGAACTCAAATTCGTATCCCGCCGGCTTTTCGATTTCAGCAAGCTCGCCTCTCAGCTTCTGTATTGCTTCTGCGACATTGCTTTCCTCTGTATTGGCCTCCACACTTATCTGCTTTATCTGGTCTTCGCGTATAATCTCCACCGGGCCTGAGGCTTCTGCCACTTCTGCTATATCCCTCAGCCTTAAGCTTCCGCTTCCGCCTGCAAGAACAAGGTTTTCCACGTCCTGCCGGCTGTTTATATGCTTTTCAGGCACCAGCACCCGGATGTCATAATATTCAGAGCCGTCCTTAAAACGCGTGGGCACTGCACCGGATATAAGGGAGCGAAGAGATGCAGCCACCTCGGATACTGATATCCCGAGCTCTGCCGCCTTTTCCCTGTCCACCCTGATCTGGTATTCCGGCTTTGAGCGGTCCATGGACACGGATACATTGGCAAGCCCCTCGATTTCCTCCATGGTCTGCCTGGTGCGAACGGCAAGTTTTTCGAGCACATCCATGTCCTGGCCCCTTATCCGGACTATTACATCTGCGGCCCGAAGGCCTGCAATCCCCTTGATCGGCATCTGCCTGGCCATGACCCTGCCGCCGGGCGGCTCTGCCTTTGCCGCTGTTTTGCGCAGGCTGTCAACATAATCTTTAGTGGAAATATCGCGTTCTGCCCTGGGTACGAGCTGTATGTCAACCTGGCCCTCATTTGCGATTTCATTGGTTATAAGCCCCCGCACTCTGCCGCCGGCAAGGGCAAATGTGCTTTCAATCCTTGGATCATCTGCAACTCCGGCCTCTATTTTTTCAAGCACCCGGTTTGTTTCATGTACCGAGGCTCCGGTGGGCATTTTTACATTAACCGTGATCCTGCCGTCATCAATAAGGGGCAGAAATTCGCCGCCCAGCCTGCCCAGCAGCACAATACCGGCTGCCAGGACCAGAATAAAAACTACCATCACAGCCCACCGCCAGCCTATTAACCGGTCAAGCACGACTCCATAGCCCTCGGTGATACGGGCAAACATCCGCCCGAACCTGCCGGTACCGCCCGGCTTGCCGGCAGAACCGAACAGGGCGGCCGTGATCATGGGAGTAAGCGTTACTGCAACAATGAGACTGATTACCACGATGCCGGCAATCACCAGTATAAGCTCCCGGAAAAGAAGGCTTATCAGGCCGGGAACAATAAGAAAGGGCACAAAAAGGGCCATAAATGAAAGGGTTGCAGCAACCAGGGCAGGGCCCACCTCTGAGGTGGCCTCCACTGCCTGCCTGCCCGCCTCTCCGCCGGGCTCGTTTCTGCGCATCCTGGAGATATTTTCCACCACCACAATGGAGTTGTCCAGCACCACCCCCAGGGCGACGATAAGCCCGCCCAGGGAAAAGGTGTTAAGGGAAAAACCCGCCAGTTTCATGAACCCGAAATTTATCACCAGGGTAAGCGGCAGTGCGGTCACCATGATTGCCACCTGCCTGGCGCTGCCCAGAAACAGGTAAACCACGATTATCAAAAGCACCGCTGCGGCAATTGCCGAGTTTTTTACGCCTTCAAGGGACTGCTTTACATAAAGCGACTGGTCCTCCACGTAGCCGAGCCTCAACCCTTCGGGCAGTTCAGGCTCAAGACGGCGCAGAAGCCGTCCCACATTTTCGGCAGTTCTCACGGTATTTGCCTCTGCCTCCTGGAGCACGGAAACCTTTACACATTCTTCGCCGTTAAAACGGGTCATCACCCGCACGTCCTCGTGGCTGTCTGCAACTTCTGCGATATCTTTGAGATAAACCTTGGCCGGGCCGTTTTCCGCCACCACAACAGAGCCGATCTCGTCTAGATCCGCATATTCGCCCATGGTGCGGGCAATAATCTCCCTGGGCCCTTCTGTGACTCTTCCGGCAGTAATCTCGGTGTTTTCAGACGAGATCCTGTCTATGACACGATTTAAGGAAATTCCGTGTTTTTCCATTGCCGAGGGATCAAGCTCAATGCGGATCTCACGCTCCAGGCCCCCTATGATCTCCGTGCCAGCAACTCCGGATACCGCCAGGATACGGTCCTGGAGCCAGTTATCAGCCCAGTCGCGCAGCTTAACCGGCCCCCACCTGTCTGATGCTGCGGTGATCTGCATCACAGGAAGCTGGGATGGATCAGCCTTAAATACATACGGGGCCTCTGTATCATCTGGAAGCTGCCGCTGTGCCCTGGTAAGGGCTGCAAGCACGTCCTGGAAAGCCACGTCAATGTCTGCCCCGTACTCGAAATGAACATCCAGGGAATAAAGTCCTTCCATGGAGGAGGATTCAAGGTGATCCAGCCTGTCAACAGTTGCCATGAGGCGTTCGAGCGGATCTGCTATTTCGGTATCTATTTCATCCGGGGTGGCAGCAGGCCATTGAATCTGAATCTTTACCATGGGGTAGGTAACATCCGGCAGATAATCCACGGGAAGGCGCCATAATCCGTATAAACCCAGAACCACCAGGGCCGCAGCAATTGCGCATACTGCAAGGCGCCGGAAAACAGCATATTCGGTGATCTTCATTTCTGCGCACCTTCTGTGCCCGGCCCGCCTGAAGCCCGGTTTTGCACAAGGCGTACTTCCGCGCCGGGTTTAAGCTTCTGGTTTCCTTCCACTACGACCTTTTCGCCGGCCAAAACCCCTGAAACGATCTGAATACGACCTTTTTCCTCTATCCCGGTCTCAACCGGCCGCCTGAGCGCCCGGCCGTCTTCGGCCACAAAAACGGCCGGGCCTTGCGGGGTTGAAACCACCGCTTCTTTTGGCACAACCACGGCATTATCAGCGGTTTGAAGCACAAGAAAAAGCCTTGCAAACATACCGGGAAGAAGGTCAATGGATTCTTCAGGGACTATTTCCAGGGTCCTGGTGCGCGTTTTTTCATCCAGATACGGATACGCCTGCTTGACACGTCCCGGAAAGCTGTCTGCCGGATATGCATCCAGCCGGATGTCAGCCCTGATCCCGGGCGCGATTTTTGCAGCATGTCTTTCAGGCACAGCAGCCCTTATCACCAGGCTGTCGGGATCATAGATTTCTATCAGGGATGTCCTGGGGGCAACAAACTGTCCCTCCTTTGCATTAACGCCTGATATAATCCCGTCCCAGGGGGCGGCTATTTCATAATCGGAAAGAGTCTCTTCTGCCTGGATCAGCCGGGCCCGGGCATCTTCAAATCCGGCCATGGCCGCATCGAGTTCTTCCTCAGCAATTGCGCCTTTTTTTATCAGGCTTCGCTTTCTTTCAAGATTGGCCCTTTCCTTTTCAAGCTTCTGTTCCAAAGAGACAATCAGGGCTTCTGCCCCTTTTTTTCTGCCCACATAAGCGAGTTCTTCTCCAGCCTTTACCCGGTCGCCTTCTCTCACCTTAAGCCCCTGCAACGGCCCTTCAGCAGGCGAGGCAAGCTCTGCCTTCTTATAAGGCTCCACAGAGCCGGTAAGTTCAAGGGTTCGGGAAACATCCGCAAAAAAGGCCGGCGCCACCCTGACCAAAGGCGCTTTTTTCTGCTTCGGTTTTCCGGCGGCTTTGTCATTTTCAGGTGAACCAGCGGACAAAACAAGCCATCCTGCACCTGCAAGAGCAGCCAGTATAAGGATGATTATAATAAACGGTTTTTTCATTTTTCACCTGTTTGTGTATTTTGCAGGGTCGTTTTAATGCTGTCCTTACCACTCTTTAATACCAGATTTGACATTTTATTCCCAACATATTTCCCGCCAAATCATACGACATAAAGAGCCAAAGCGGCCGGCACTGTTTGGAGACATTGATATGTGCGGACCCGCCGGAGATTGCCATTCAAGAGTCAGGCGACATGGACTTACGGATTGAGATCTGTTATATTTATTTTTAGTTAAAGCTTTATATAATTGATCGGAGGTCCTCTTGGCAAAAACAAAAGCTTTTGACCGATACAGTGATGAATATGATAAGTGGTTTACAAAAAATCCTGAAAAATACGAGGCGGAACTGGCTCTGATACGCGGGCTTCTGCCTTGCAGGCCTGATGCCGCGGGCATTGAAATCGGAGTTGGCTCGGGTAAATTTGCGGCCCCGCTTGGCATAAAAACAGGGGTGGAGCCGTCTGCCCAAATGGCGGCCAGAGCCGAAGAGCAGGGAATCAAGGTCATTTCCGGTATTGCAGAAAACCTGCCTTTACCGGATGAAAGCTTTGATTTTCTCCTTATGGTTACCACGCTTTGTTTTCTCGATGATGTCACGGGCTCCCTTAAAGAAGCCCGCAGGATATTAAAAGACCAGGGCTGTTTAATAGTCGGATTCGTGGACAAAAACAGCGAACTTGGCAGAAAATATGAAGCAAACAAGGGAAAAAGCAAATTTTACCGGGATGCCTCGTTTCTATCATCTGAAGACGTACTTGAATACCTGAAAAATACCGGATTCAAACCGGAAATCATAAAGCAGACGCTTATTCCAGACCAACCGGATCAAGCCGTCCTCAACGGATTCGGCCTGGGCGCCTTTGTCGGGGTAAGAGCCGTAAAAACCTGAATTATAATTCAAAGCAGTCATGCGATCCAGTTCTTCCTGATATTGCGAAGGCTTAAGGCAAACAGGGCCGCGCAGAATCCGGCAAGTATTAAAAGATCCAGGTAAAACGGCAGGATGTGGCTTCCATGAACAGATCCATGCAGAACATCTGCCCCGTAGGTAAGAGGAAAGGCAAAAGACACCGGCTTTAAAAAAACCGGCAGTTTTTCTATGGGAAAAAACAGCCCGCACAGAAATATCATGGGAAAGCGGAAAAAATTGGAAAATGTCTGGGCCTCGAAAACCTCCCTTACCGCCACTGCAATGAAAAGCCCCAGAAAGGTGGAGGACACGGCGATCAACGCCACTGCCGGAACAAACGCCGTCCAGGCCACAACCGAAAGGTCCATTAAAAAACCCGCCATTATCACCGGCACAAAAGCATTGGCAATGCCGAAAAGAATCGCCCCGCTGGTTTTTGCAAACATTAAAAACTCCAAAGGAACCGGGGCCAGAAGAAGCCTTTCAAAGGAGCGCTGCTTTTTTTCAAAGGTTACTGTAACTGCAAGCATCGACGTTGTACCAAACAGTATTGAAACCGACACTACTGCAGGCAGCAGCTCCGGGATGCTCCCCAGACCTGAGCCGGACTTTATAAAAAACATCCCTGTCCAGGCCAGCGGAAATATAAGCCCCCAGCTAACATTCGGCGGCTTAAGATAATAGGTGCGCATGTCCTTTAAAAGTATGTTTATAAAAGCGATCCACTGTTTCATGCCTAAGCTCCGGATTGTCTGTTTCCGTTTTCCATTTCCCCGGCCTCAATACCAGTGATTCTCACAAACACGTCTTCAAGGCTCGGCTTTATTTTTCGTGCTTCAGATACCTCTATACCCCTGTCTTCCAGGAAATGAACCAGGGCGCCGGCCTTTACCGGGCTGTCAGATTCCACCCGGATTACGCCGTGGCCGGGAAAGGAAAACTCCAGGCCGGGAAAAGAGGATGAAAGCTCGCTTTTTATGCCGTCTGCAGGGTTCTCGCATGCGATCTGTACAACACGCCTCCCCTGGAAAGGCTGCAGAAGCTCCTCCACTGATTTAATCCGCACTATTCTGCCGGAAACTATAAATGCGATGCGCCCGCAGAGCCTTTCTGCCTCCTCTATGTAATGGGTGGTTAAAAATATGGTGGTGCCTGAGGCGTGCAGGTCCGCAATAAGCTGGCGGAGCTGTCTTGCGCTTGCAACATCAATGCCCGTGGTGGGCTCGTCTAAAAACAGAATTTCAGGCTCGTGAATGATGCCTGCGGCAATGGTCAGCTTGCGTTTCATCCCCTTGGAATATCCTGAAAAACTGCGGTCTGCTGCCTGTGCCAGGCCGAAGCGGGCCAGAAGCTGCCGGGCCCGTTCCTGTCTTTGTTTTTTTGGTATTCCGTAAAGCGCGGCGCAGAAGCACAAATTGTCAAATCCGGTGAGTTCGGGATAAAGGTTGCTCTCATCAGGGACCACGCCTATTAAGTGCTGGGCCGATCTTCGCCCGCCGGAACAGTCTATGCCGCCTATGCGGATTGTTCCCGAATCAGGCCGCGCCAGGCCTGTGAGAATATTAATGGTGGTGGTCTTGCCTGCGCCGTTGGGACCCAGAAACCCGAACAGCTCGCCCTTATCTACATTAAAGGATATATCATCCACCGCCTGAACATCTTCAAAGCGCTTGGAAATATTTTCAACCTGTATGCCTTGTTTTTCCGCCATTTGTAGTCATCTTTCCTGTTGCCATTACTGCGCATTGCTACGGGGCTACACAGAGAGTTTTTCCCAGCGCAGAACATGTGCGATAACTATGCCCACAAGAAATCCCGCAGCCAGGTTGCTTGCAAGCGTTATTCCCAGAATCATGGCTGCTACGAAATAGTCCTTTCTGTCCTTTAGGTCCATTATTGTCAGGGCAAGCTGGGCACCTGCAAAAATCAGCAGGATGCCCAGCACAGACATGGGAAGCAGCTTGAAAAAATCAACAATAGCGTTTCCGAGCACCACTGCCAGGACCACAAAAATCAGGCCTATCATCAGGTTGGAACCTGCGGTGCGGGCGCCGAACCTGTAATGGGCGGCCAGCCCGCCGGCCCCGTGGCACAGGGGCATGCCCCCGGTTGCAAAACTTAAAAAATTTGCCAGGGCCATGCTCACGCACGCCCCGCGGTTGGTGACCTTTTCAGACCGGCCCCCGAAATACTGCCTGGAAAGATCGGTGTAGGCAAGTGCGGCATTGCCGAGGCTCATGGGAAGCTGGGGCAGCACAAGAACCAGCAGGGCAAAAGTGAAATCTGCCTGCGCCGGGAAACCAAAGGGGAAAATACGGGGGAGATTAAACGAAAGGCTCCCGGCTCCCAGCCCGGTTCTGGCCCCGAGGAGCAGGCCGGCTACCAGGCCGCCTGCCACAACTATAAGACCGGCCGGAAGCCTTTTGCTGTCAAGCAGAAACAGGGTCACCAGGCCGCCGGCTATCCCGACTGCAATGCCTATGGGAACCGGTCCCAGGGTCTGGATTGAAAGAAAAGGTTCGGCTGCGTTCTGCAGCTCCTGGAACCTGGAGATTCCCATAACAAACTCCACCCCGCTTGCTATAAGAAGCGCCCCTGTTGAAAGCTGTACTCCGCGGATCACGGAATTGGGGGTAAATCTGCGGATTGTATCGATTGCACCGGTGAGGCCCACTATCAAAAGAACCGCACCCATCAAAAGCGATGCCGCCAGAATCTGATCAGGAGTAAGGGACCTTGCAATCGCATAAGCGCCTATTACCTTCATGGGCTGGACCGGCACAGTGACCCCGAAATACGCGCCCGAGATTATGTAGAAAATACCTATGCTTAAAAAGAGCCCCAGGGGATTTAACCCGTTAAAAAGGATCATGGCTATGGCAATGGGCAGCAGGGTGCCCAGATCACCGAGCGAACCCGCAAATTCCAGCCTGTTGAATCTGAAACGCTCTGACATAGTACGTTTCCTTCTCAGCTTAAAAATGACTGATGAAGCAGTTTAAGGCACAGCCCGAACAGGATGAAGCTGAAAGCCACCCGTATTGTTTTGCCCTTTATCCTGGTGCTCATGATCCTGGCCCCTGCCTGACCTCCTGCAAAAGAGACCACGGCTGCGGGCAGAATAAAGGCCCAGTCGATATTTCCCATGGAGGCATAACCCAGAAAGCCGGTAAGGGATGAAAAACATACTATAAATGTTGAAGAAGCAGCGGCTATGCGGGTGGGGGTCTTTAGCACGTAAATTAAAAGCGGCACCACGAACACCCCGCCGCCGATACCCAGAAGACCTCCCATAAACCCTATGCAGAAACCTATGACCGCTCCGCCTGCTGCCTTTTTAAAGGGATCTATTTCCGATGCCTGTTCATCGGCCTGGGGGGAAAACAGCATCCTGACGCCTGCAAGCGCCAGAACAGCCGCCATGATGGCCACAAACACAGATGTGTCCATGCGCATGTTCAGATACGATCCCACAGGGGCGGCGATGCTGGAGGCGACTATCAGCGGAATGGACAGGGAAAAATCCACCATTTTTTTTCCTGCATAGGTCCAGGCCGCGGATCCGGCGGCAATCAGGTTTAAAAACAGTGATGCCGAGGCTGCGGCAGACTTTGTCATCCCCAGAATGACAAAAAGGGGCGAGAAAATAAGTCCGCCTCCCAGGCCGACCATGGTGAGCACCAGTGAAATAAAAAAAACAGCGGCTATAAGCAGCAGGGAAAGGTTCATAATAATTCAGCCCGGTGCACAGAGGTTTTTGCAGTCCTTCTTGGCATCCCCTGCCCATGCACCGGGCCTGTCCTTTATTCTTTGTCAGGATTTTCTTTTGTACAGGGATGATCCTGCACATCACCGTGGCACTCCCGGATCTGCTCCGGAGTGCAGTTCTCCGGCTTACCCTTTAAATTTTCCGGTTTCTGACAGCAGTTGGGCTGACACATATACGGCCTCCTTTTTGTTTTTACTTGTTTCAAGAAGGGGTTTTAATGTTTCGGCAAGCTGCTGAAGCGTTTCTTCATTTAACCTGTAATGAACAAAATAACCCCTTTTTTCTGCAACAACCAGATCTGCATCCCTTAAAATACGCAGATGCTGGGACACGGCCGCAGGGGTGATTTCAAGGGTCCGGGCAAGCGCGTTTACGCACAAACAGCGGTTCTTTAATATCGCTATCATGCGCAGACGCGTCTCCACTGAGAGCACCTTGAAAATCCGTGCAGCCCTGTCAGACTCAAACATGTTTGTTCCTTTTAATTAAGTATATATGCAGATACCATATAGCTTTATTTTTTGTCAAGAACAATTTTCCTGACCTCCTCTATTTAGTATACGTTCCATGGCCTCGCCCGCTTTTAACGGAATATAGACATCTGTTACGCTCTGGAATGCATTTTCATTTGGATTTATTACTATGACCTTTGCACCGGCGTCTTTAGCCTGAAACGGCAGATATGCCGCGGGATACACCACCCCTGAAGTGCCGATTGCAAGCATTACATCGCATTTTCCGGAAAGTTGCAATCAGTCCTTCAGATATAGCGGCTTCCGAAGGATCAACCCTTTCCCATACCCCGCCCGGATCGCGAAACGTGGGAATTCCGCTTTCCGCAGAAATGCCTGCACCGCTTTTATTTCCTGATCCATACTCATTACAGCCCCCCTTGCTTTAAAGAAGCTCGTCGAGAATCTTTTCAAAGCCATCCCTGTCAGAGGCGCCAAAAAGCACAAAACGGATATGTTCCACAGATGAAAGCTCCTGGAGCTCTTCGATAACAGTTTTAACCGCCATCCTGGCTGCTGCTTCAAAGGGATAACCAAATGCACCGGATGAGATTGCAGGAAACGCGATTGACTTAAGCCCGTTTTTCTCAGCCAGATGCAGAGCATTTCTGTAGCATGAAGCAAGCAGCCGGTCCGAAGGCTTATCCACCCCGTAAACCGGTCCCAGGCAGTGAATAACGTGCCGGTTGGGAAGATTATGAGCTCCGGTGATAACTGCTTCCCCCGGGCTGATGGGCGCAAGCGGCCTGCATTCCTCTTCCAGCCCGGGACCTGCAGCCCTGTGTATCGCGCCTGCCACTCCACCGCCGATTCTCAGCTCAGCATTGGCTGCATTGACAATCGCATCCATGTCAGGCTGGTCTGCAATATTGCCCTGCACACATTCGATTGTAACACCGCCTATCTTTTTGGTACTCATATCAATCCCTCCATTTGCCAAAAAACGGTACAAAGTTGTTTTTGATTTCCCTGTAGCCTCCTGCAATTTTTAAAAAAATTATCATGCTTTGGCCGGGGATGCAAAAATTTTCAGGGGTGTTTTTTGCTTGATTGGATTAACGATACAACGCAGTGCGCGGACCGGATCAAACACCGTATCAGGATCAGGAAAATTCCGCCGGCAGCGGAGGGCGATTTCATCGTAAAAGGCTTTGATGCTCTCGTAAAAAGCAATTGATCCCGCTTTGCGCTATTTCTGCAGGAAGTAAACTGACGTTTCCTTGGAAGCTTCTAACCTCATTTAAGGTTTTTACAGGAAGGAAGCCCTGCGGTCGGGGTTGGTTTTTTCGCTCCTGGCCGTTTTCGGGATTCAGGCCGAACAGGTACGAGTCGTCAATTACAGCTCTTATAATCCGCTTAAAATCGGAAGGTATTCGGGTGTGGGCGGGACAGAATTAAATACTGCACATCATGGAGCCGTAATGGCTCAAACCTCTGAATTCAGTTCCCCTGTTGCCATCTGCCATGGGATGAAACATACACCCCACCCCGCAGATACACTCGCGCATAGGATCTGCCACATTGTAGAGCCCGCAGCATGCACCGCAGGAAACCTTATGGCTTAGCTGGCAGAGGTAAATTTATCCGGCGGGATTAATCGCCCTGTCTTAGCACGTTTTTTGCCTGAGGGCCCCGGTCGGTTTCTTCAATGTCAAAAGAAACGTTGTCACCTTCAGCCAGGGTCTTGAATCCATCCTGGTTTATGCCTGAAAAATGAACAAAAACATCCTTTCCGCTCTCTTCATCGGTAATAAAGCCAAAACCCTTTTTCTCATTGAACCATTTTACTGTACCTTGCGCCAAAACCAGATCTCCTTTTGATATTAATAATGAAACACTGCCGGACAATACTTTTTTAGCAGCCCGGATACGAATTAATACCATTATTCACCCTAATTGACTCTTGTGTCAATATAAGGTTTTCCATATCCAGAAAAAACCTACAAAAAATTTATGCACCCGTAAAAATTGCCATCAAAATTGCGTGCCAAATATTTTTATTCAATATATAATACCAATATTTTAAATAAAAGCCTTTCCTGCAAAAGGGGCGGCTTTCATATCAAAGACCCTGAAATAAAAACAAAAGGACATGCCTGATGACTGAAACATCTTCATCCGCGGCTGCCATAGCTGCCTGGCTTCCGGCCTGGCTTGAAAGCAGATGGAACATGAGCTGTATATAGCAGTTTATGACGCCCTTAACAGCCACAAGATAGAAATCCCATTTCCACAACGGGATTTGTAGGTCAAAAATCTGCCGGCATCATAAGTAAACGGGCACCTGCTGCAGCAACAGAACGACACCTGCTGAAACCGCTAAAAATTTGCATCTCACCCGTTTTCTTGATAATATATTAAAAATGGAATGATATCACAATTTATGTGATTTAAGCGATTACAAGGAGCGGTTTAACAGGAGCAAATGAGGGTAGGATATTACCAATACAATCCGGAATTTGGCGCTCCAGGGCGAAACTTGGAAAAAGTTGAAAATTCTCTTGCCGGCGTGGATGCCGATATTATTGTTCTGCCGGAGCTCGCATTTACAGGATACTTCTTTGAGGATCGCGGCGAGCTGCAGGAATTGGCCGAGGATATATCTGAATCCCCTACTGTTCGCGGTTTATCAAGACTTTGTAAAAACAACAACTTTTATCTGATAACCGGTTTTGCAGAACGATGTAAAGAACGACTGTACAATGCCGCCCTTGTAATAGGCCCCTCAGGTCTGCTGCACCGTTATCGCAAACTCCATCTCTTTAATACCGAGAAAGAGTATTTTGACCCCGGAGATACGCCCCTTAAAACAATAGAGATTCGGGGGGCAAAGATAGGGGTTATGATATGTTTTGACTGGATATTTCCTGAGGTAGCCCGAACGCTTGCCCTGCAGGGAGCCGACCTGATTTGCCACCCTTCGAATCTGGTGCTGGCGTACTGCCAGAAAGCGATGCTTACCCGCTCGCTTGAAAATTCAGTGTATTCAATAACAGCAAACAGAACCGGAAAAGAGACGCGTCCGCGGGGAGAGCTTTTGTTTACAGGGCAAAGCCAGATTACCGGACCAAAAGGGCAGGTTCTTGCGGGTTCCAACTCTGATGAGGAGGCTGTTGTTCTCTGTGATATTGACTTATCTGATGCCAGGAAAAAATTAATTACTGAAAACAACGATTTGTTCACAGACAGGCGGCCGGAGTTTTACAATTATAGGGAAAGATTACAGCATCGCCGCCGCAAATAAAATGACATAGACGATAGAACCGAAAGAAGTCGACTGGGGAAAGCCGTCCGGCAGGGAGAAATGGTAAATGGCAGCCTATATTCCCGGGCAGGGCGATATTGTCGCGATGACATTTGATCCCCGGTCCGGGCATGAAAAAAAGGCCGCCGCCCGGCCCTGGTTATCAGCAAAAGGCCGTTTAACCGGGGAACCGATAACAAAAACCCCGGAAAGCTCTTTGTTCTCCGGGGTTTTAATATTTTACCGGCCTGTGCCGGATTATGTTTTGGCTCCCCGGGTGTAACCCTTTTCATAACCGTTCTCTTTCTCTCGCAGTTAACCGAAAACCATCAATTTCAATGGCTTATCAAAAACCAGGCCGCTCCTGGTGAGGCGGAAGCGGTGTCAAATCATTTTTCCTTGTGATTGATGAACTTGTCCGTTTAATGGAAAACGACCATTTTCAGTCTCTCTCCAATTGAGCTATAATGGCTTGACTGCCAATGTGCAATATTATTATCAACTCATTGTAAATTATGTAAAAAAAATCAGGTTCTAAATCGTAGTCGAATAAATTTTAGTGCCATGGAAAAACGAATAACCGCATCGACATTATACAATTATGTTCAATGCCCTCGTCGGGTTCAGCTTGATTTTTTTGGAGACCCCTCCAAAAAGGACCACGTCAGCGCATTCGTCGAACTTTTGTGGGAGCGGGGCAATGCCTTCGAGCGTTAAACAATGGACAAATTGGACAAACCGTTTGCTGACCTTCGCTCCCTTGAACCGCTGGAAAAAGAGCAGCAAACGCTGCGGCTGATGCACCTGGGCGAAAAAATCATTTATGGCGGCAGAATTCGAACCGACACGCTTGTCGGCGAACCAGACCTCCTGGTTCAAAAAGGCAACGGCTATGTGGCGGGTGACATGAAGAGCGGCGCGGGTATCGAGGGCATGGATGATGAGTCTGATGGCAAACTGAAGCGGCATTACGCCGTCCAGCTTGCCTTGTATACGGATGTCCTCGGCCAAGTGGGGTTTTTGTCACGAAACCGTTTCCCGTTCATATGGGATGTCCACGGTCAAGAGGTCGATTATAATTTGGATACCTCGATTCTCAAAAGGGATGACCGCAGCCTGTGGGATCTCTATCAAGAATGCCTCGATGCCGTTATTGGCATCAAAAATCGGGAGCAAAAGCCCCTCGCGGCCTTGTGCGCCGTCTGCAAGCTCTGCCACTGGCGGTCGCATTGCCGCGCCCAGCTCAAACAAGATGATGATCTGACCTTGATACCCGAATTAGGGCGGGCCAAGAGGGATGTCATGTATCCCCATTTGAAAACCGTTCATGATCTGGCCCAAGCCGACTTGACCGGCATTGTCCATGGCAAAAAAACGATTTTTCCTCGGATCAGCACCAAAACGATTCGACGGTTTCAGGAACGGGCCGAATTGTTGGCGAGACCCAGCTCCCACCCCTATCTAAAAGAACCAATCACATTTCCGGAAGCCGATATCGAGCTTTTTTTCGATGTTGAAACCGACCCCATGCGCGATTGCTGCTATCTTCATGGTTTTATTGAGCGCAACAGGCTAAAATCGGATGAAGAAACATACCATGCCTTCTTTGCCGACCGGCCAACCGAGGAACAAGAAAAAAAAGCCTTTGATCAAGCCTTAAATTTTCTGCGGAGCCGTGACGCCTATATTATCTACTATTACTCGCATTATGAAAGGACCACGTTGCGCAAGCTCCAGAAGCGTTTCCCGGATATCGCTTCGAAGGAAGAGATCGAAAATCTGTTCTCACCCTCGGTAGCCATAGATCTTTACACGGATGTCGTAAGGAAAAAAACCGAGTGGCCCACCAATGATTATTCCATTAAAACCCTGGCGACCTATCTTGGATTCAAATGGCGGGACAAGGAGCCGTCGGGGGCTGCATCAATAGAATGGTATCACCGCTGGGTGGAGACGCAAGACAGGCGTCTCCGCCAGCGCATCCTGGATTATAACGAGGATGACTGCATCGCCATGCGGGTCTTGTTGGATGCGTTGCGCGGCATGGCGATATGACAGCGACTTATTTTGCTTTCTCAATTTCCATATAGAGTTTGCCGCGACTAAAAATCCGGACATCGCCGGTAGATTCGGATATCACCACCGCGATGCCATTGGTCAATGCCGTTATGCCGGCGGCGCTCCGATGCCGAGCGCCGAAGCCCTGGGGCAACTCAGACGTTTCCACTGATGGGGCCAGGTGCCGGCCTGCCGCCAGGACGACACCGTCATCGCGTATGACAAATGCCCCATCGATGGTAGAAAACTCCCTGAGCGTCTCTTTCAAAGCGGGATCAAGTATGTTTTTTTCCTCCTCCGGAACCGCCGTGAACGGATTGATCACCATCTGGCTCGACATGCTCAACACTTTTTCATGGTCGCCAAGGACGAAAACAGTGCCGAGGGGTCTGCCTTCTTTGCCTTCCACCGCCAATTCCAAAACAATGGTCAACAACCGCTCGAACACCTCGGGTTGGGCCATTTGACCGGCAATGTCCAGGCTACCCGAAGACAACAGCTCAAATTCTCGCTCCAGGTCAAGGACCGCCAAGTTGTCAAGAATGCCGTATTTAGGAGATCCGGACAAGCAGACGATGCGGTCGTCTCGGCGAATAAGACCTTTTGACAAAGCGATCATGGCGGCCACCTTGACCTGGCTGTGGCGGCTGAGTTTCATGTAGGGGACTTGAATGATCCGGTCGTTGTCGCCATTGAGCGTCTTTAATTCCTCCAAGACGTTCTTGTTCCTGGCCGCAAGGACGCAATGGCTTTCCCTGAGCAAATCTCCCAGGTTTTCCTTGGATTGGATCAAATCCACATAGACCAACACCGCGTTGGCTCCGATTCCCTCAGCCACCTGACAGGCGTGACGAATCATGGATGCATTGATTTCATCCATCGAGGCGTCCTTCAGGCTTCCGCCAGCAGTTTCCCTTTGCTGTGTGGTATTATTCACCTTCTTCATGTCGAGGCCTGTCAGTTCGATACGTCCAGTGAATTCCTTTGGAGTTTGGCCATAAAGCGGTCCATATCACTTGTGTAGTTGGAGTCAAAAAGATCTTTGCGTTCATCCTCGACGATTGCTTGGTCAATCAAGGCGTCGCGCTGTGCTTCATACAACGACCATCCGCAGAAATGACAGTTCCATGCTTTTTTGGGCAGCAAATGGCCGCACTCCGGGCACCAATCCTCGTTCCTTCGAATTCTTCTTCCCATTTTCTTACCCTTTTTTTTATGGGGCGGGCTGAGGGACCCGCCCCGTAAATCTCCATGAGGTTTTCAGATTAGTACATGTCGTCGCCCATACCGGCCCCAGGAGGCATGGCCGGTTCTTTTTTCTTCTCCGGCTTTTCAGCGATCATGGCTTCGGTGGTCAGCATCAGTC
>CAZVFQ010000016.1:0-41086 GCA_964626455.1 uncultured Desulfobacteraceae bacterium
GCGAAAAAACCAACCCCGACCGCAGGGCTTCCTTCCTGTAAAAACCTCAAATGAGCTTAGAAGCTTTTTACGAAGCCGTCATTTTAACTATTTCAAACTGCCAACAAAACATCCGCCGCCTGAGCCGCCGCCGTCTGATGAGCCTCCCGAATCACAGGTGCCGACCCGCGGTGCTTGGGAGTCGCCATTTACAACCATTGTATCGTTTTCAATAACAATGTTATCATCAAACGACTTCTCGTCCTCGGCAAACCCGGCGTCCCAGTTTTCATCCTTTTCCACGCTGACGCTGAACACTCCGGTTGAATTGTCATGCGTGTAGGTTCCGTACTCAACTCCTTCACCCTCGTTTCCGTCCTTCTCATACTGGTCATAAACGACATATTTACCGTTTTCATAAAAAACACAAGCGCTGTATTCGTCGCCTGTATGGCTCCAGTGATCCCAGGCACCGACGATGGGAGTGTCTGCACTGCAAAGGCGTCGGATCGAAAAGGTTTCCCCGTCATCTTCAGTGAAAGACATTGTATCACCGTCTACGAATATTTTACCTCCCGGGTAATCTCCATCCTCAGCAAGCCCGCAATCACCGTTTTCATCCGTTACATCATAAATTTCAAACTCGCCGGTTGAATTGTCATGGGTATATTTTCCATACTCATGACCCTCATAGCCATCAGGGCCATCACAGTAGGAATCATAGACGATGTATTGTCCGTTTTCATAAAAAACAAGACAGCCGTATTCTATATCAGGATCACTAGAGGGAACATCCCAGGCCCCGACTATTGGCGAATCGTCCGCCAGGCAGGTTTGAGACAAACAAATGACTCCGGCAAGTGCCAATGATAAAATCATGGCTGCAAATCTTGGTTTAATCTTCATGTTCAGTCCTTTCTGTTAAATATTAATGGATTTGATAAATGGATTTCTGAAATCCTATACAGATTGGGACTGACAAATCACTGACAAAAAACAAAGGGGGGGTTCTTTTTTATCTGAAACTTTTTATCAGGCTTGATGCTCTTGTAAAAAATCAATTGCATATCTGGCGTGCAGGGCGGCCCCTACCTGCAGGGCATCCTCGTCAATATCAAATGACCCGTGGTGCTGGGCAGATAAAAGCCCCTTTTCCTCGTTTCCGCCGCCCAAAAAAACAAATACACCGGGCACATGCTCCAGATAAAGGGCAAAATCCTCGGCGCCGGTAACGGGCTGCTGGGTGTGGCGATTTGCCCGGCCGCATATTGCGTCAATCGATTTTTCAGCCAGAGTCGTACAATAGGGGTCGTTTACAGTGGGCGGAACCGAGGGGGTGTAGTCAAGTTTTGCTTCTGCTGCATAGACACGGGCCGTGTTTTTGACGATCCTCTCCATGCTTGCGGGCAGATTGTCATTTACATTCCTGGAAAAACACCTTGTGGTGCCCTCCAGCACCGCGCTGCCCGCGATAATATTATAGGCAGTGCCGGCGTTTAAACGGCCGACACTCACAACCGCGGCATCAAGGGGGTTGGTCTCACGGCTTACAATGGACTGAAGGCTCATTACAATTGCGGATGCTGCAAGCAAAGCATCTACTCCTTCGTGAGGTCTGCCGCCATGACCGCTGCGGCCGCTGACATTTATGGTAAAATGATTGGCTGCTGCCATAACCGGCCCTGATGCGACTGCCGCATGTCCTACCGGCAAACGCCCCAGAATATGCATCCCGAAGATGCCATCCACCCCGTTTAAACCACCTGCTTCAATAATGGCCCTGGCGCCGCCGAATATTTCCTCGGCAGGCTGAAAAATAAGTCTCACAGTCCCTTTAATTTCATCCCTGATACCGGAAAGAACAGCCGCGGCACCCAGAAGCATTGCCATATGGGCGTCATGACCGCAGGCATGGCAAACACCCGAATTGCGGGAAGCATATTCATGCCCGGTTTTTTCCTGCAGCGCAAGGGCGTCCATATCGGCCCTTAAAGCGACGATCCGGCCCGCCTGACTGCCTTCAATGTCTGCTATGACACCGGTTGGCGGAATAAGTGTATATGGAATTTTCAAACCGTCCAGAGTCGAACAAATCGTGCGGCGGGTTTCATATTCATTCCAGCCAATCTCGGGATACATATGAAATTGCCGCCGCAGCCCAACCATTGTCCGGCGGTGATCAGCAGCCAGTTTTAAAATATCCATGTTTTTTCTCCTTTAAATTTCCGTGACATTTTCAAAGATTTACATTGACACTGATAAGCCATGGCACTATATTGTGTCTACAATTTTTCTGGATAATCAACGAACATCTAAAGCTCCGGAACAAATCCGGGGCTTTTTTTATGTTCATAAACAAGAAGAGGTATTATGAATTTTCAAGACTTCAAGCTCCATCCTTCTGTTGCGGCAGGTATTTTTGCCGCAGGATACACTGAGCCCACCCCCATACAAACCAAGGCGATCCCGTCGGTTTTGGAAGGAAGGGATGTTATGGGCATGGCCCAGACCGGCACAGGGAAAACCGCGGTTTTCGTGCTCCCGATTTTAAACCGCCTGAAAGAGACAAAAAACCGCGGCCCGCGGGCGCTTATCCTGGCTCCAACCCGGGAGCTGGCCGAACAGATCCACCAAAGCATCAGGATGCTGGGAGGCAAAACCGGCGTAAAAAGCACAGCCATCTACGGGGGCGTGGCCATAGGGCCGCAGATTAAATCACTGAAAAAAGCCGATATTATAGTGGCCTGCCCCGGACGTTTACTTGACCATATCGGAAGAAAAACCGTAAATCTTTCCGGCATTGAAATACTGGTTCTCGACGAGGCGGACCACATGTTTGACATGGGGTTTTTGCCTGATATCAGGCGCATTTTAAAACAGGTTCCTTCAAAAAGGCAAACCCTGCTTTTTTCCGCCACCATGCCTCGGGAAATCCGGCAACTGGCAGAAGAAAGCCTGACAAACCCTTTAACCGTAAAGGTTGGGATTACTGCACCGGCTGAAACGGTTTCACATGCGCTCTTCCCGGTATCACAACACCTTAAGACTCCGCTTTTGCTCAAGCTGTTAAAAGAAACCAGTACAGGTTCAGTCCTGGTATTCACCCGCACCAAGCACAGAGCCAAGCGCCTTGGAGAACAGTTGAGCAGGGCCGGATACCGGACTGCATCACTGCAGGGCAACCTCTCACAAAACCGCCGCCAGAGCGCCATCAACGGGTTTCGGGACGGTACATTTCAGATCCTGGTGGCAACTGACATTGCAGCCCGCGGTATTGACATCTCAGGTGTCTCCCATGTTATAAACTACGATATCCCCAGCACAGCAGACGCTTATATTCACCGTATAGGCCGGACCGGACGCGCCGAACATACAGGCGATGCCTTCACTCTGGTCACCGCAGAGGACGCTCAGATGGCGCGGGCCATTGACCGGGTAATAGGTTCTAAGGTTGAACGCCGGAGACTTCCGGATTTCAATTACGAAACCACCGAGGAAAAACCCGGAAAGAACCGGCCGCGATCTTATGGTAAAAACCAGGCCGGGCCCGGCCCGGCAAGGCCCGGGCGGGAAGGCGGAAAACACAGATATAAAACGTCATATTCAAGGGCCGGATAAAATTCCGCCCGCAACACATAGCGATAATGCTATGCAAATCCCCATATACCCATGACAGAAAAACTCAAAACAACAATATCAAAGCTTTGCAAAACCGGTATCCCGCCGGTCATTTGTCTTCTGCTGGCATGGAACGCGCCCGTACAGGCCGACCATGACCCGCCCCTGTGGGAACTGGGGCTGGGGGGTGCTGTTGTCACCATGCCCGCCTACAGGGGTTCTCAAAACCAGGAAGTCTATTTGGCGCCCATTCCGTATGTTATCTACAGGGGCGATTTTCTTAAAATCGACCGCGAAGGCATACGGGGAATGATATATGACAGTGCGCGGCTGGAAGTGGATTTGAGCGCCGACGGGGCCATACCGTCGGCAAGCAACGAAGGTGATGTACGCGAAGGCATGCCGGATCTTGACGCTGTGGGAGAAATCGGCCCTTCCATAAATTACCTTATCCATGAAGGACAAGGCACCAAACTGCAGTTTCGCCTGCCGGTGCGCGCGGTTTTTACCACGGATTTCACCTCAATCGATCACGAGGGATGGAAGGCCCATCCGCAGATCAATTTGGGCGTCTTGGATGTACTGGGACATTGGGATGCCGGGCTGAGCCTGGGCCCTGTCTTTGCCGACAGAAAATATCATGCCTATTACTACGAGGTAAAACCGGTGCATGCCACAGATACAAGACCTGCCTATCGGGCAGAGCCGGGCTACAGCGGAACTTCCGTGCAGATTGCTGCCAGCCGGAATTTCGGCAGGCTATGGTTCGGAATGTTTGCCCGCTATGATAATCTCGCGGGCGCGGTCTTCTCTGAGAGCCCGCTGGTGGAGACAAACCACTCTTTTATGGGAGGTCTGGGCGCGGCCTGGATGCTGGGCGCATCGTCTCAAAGCATATCTGACGGGCACTGAAAACTTTACAAAATTAAAACGCGGTGTTATTCTGAAATAAGATTTCTAAGTTACTTCAAAAAAAGTTGCTGTTATAGCCCGGTCCCGGGCTGTTTATGGCCGGGGGGAACACTTTTTACAAGGCCGTCATCATTATTCAAAGCAACAATTTTATAATTTATATCCCGGAGCCTGCTTATGGAATATATCAAAATTAGATTTAGCAATGATTTTGACGACTCTGACTTTAAAAAAAACATGTCCGAGCTGTTCCAGTCCATGAGTCCGATGTTTTCCTTTTCCAGGAATACCTGGAAACCGCAGCTCGATATTTATGAAACAGCGGGAAAAATCTATGTCACGGCTGAAATTCCGGGCGTGGAAAAAGAAAACCTGGAACTGGAGGTCAATCCCCGCGCCATCAGGCTATCCGGCAGGCGCACCGGACCCCCGCCTGCTGCAAACGGAAGATACCGGCTCGCGGAAATCCAGTACGGACCCTTTGAGAGAATCCTGTACCTGAAAGCTCCTGTAAACACTGAAAACATCACTGCCAGGTATAAAAACGGGTTTCTATACATTGAAATAAACAAGCTGCCGCAAAAGTCCAGGCAGAATATACCCATCAGCACGGAATAGACCTGAGCCTGCGGCATATACCCGGCAATAAAGAAGCGGAGGCGAATTTATGACTCAAAACCAGCATCAACAGAAGACCCCGTCTCTTGACAATATACCCGAAAAACTGCCGATCCTTCCTCTCTACAATGTGGTTTTATTTCCAAAGATGGTCCTGCCCTTAATGGTAATGCAGGAGGAATCCATACAACTAATAGATGAGGCCATGTCAGGCGACCGGGTTATAGGGGCGGTGGCCTCTGTGCACACTGATCCCAAACCGAATTACACTCCGAAAGACCTCTATGACGTGGGCTGCAGTGCTGTAATCCTGAAAATGGCAAAGGCCGAGGACAACAGGGCCCAAATTCTGCTCCAGGGCATCGGCCGCTTCAAAATCAGGGAATATACGAAGACAAAACCCTATTTTAAGGCACGCGTGGAACATATAGGCGAAGATGAAACAAAAGACAAGGAAATAGAGGCCATGATGGCCAACCTGGTCTCCCAGTACCAGAAAGTGGTACAGATGTCATCTTCGCTTCCCGATGAAATGAGTTCCATGGCCAAATCCCTTGAAGAACCCGGCACCCTTGCAGACATGGTCACCTCAACTATTGACTCTGACACAAAAGAAAAACAGGAGGTGCTCGAACTTTTTGACATCAGAAAACGCCTGCGCAAGGTGACAACTCTGGTGAGCTACCAGATTGATATACTTGAAATCGGCAGCAAAATTCAGTCCCAGGTAAAAGGCGACATGGACAAACAGCAGCGCGAGTATTATCTTCGCCAGCAGCTCAAAGCCATTCAGCAGGAACTCGGGGAAATAGATGAATCAGGCAGCGAGGTCGAAGAGTACAGAGCCCGGATTCATGAAAAAAACCTGCCCGAAGAGGCAAAAAAAGAAGCCGAACGGGAGTTAAACCGCCTTGCCCGGATGCACCCGTCTTCTGCCGAATATAGTGTAGCGCTCACGTATCTGGACTGGATGACCGCACTTCCCTGGAATGAAACCACAACAGACAACCTGGATCTTAAAAGAGCTGAACAGATCCTTGAAAACGACCACTACGGGCTGGAAAAGGCCAAGCGCCGAATCCTGGAATACCTGGCAGTGCTAAAACTCAATCCGGAGATAAAGGGGCCGATCCTGTGCCTTGCGGGCCCGCCCGGAGTTGGCAAAACATCGCTTGGCAATTCAATTGCCCGGGCCCTTGGCCGAAAATTTGTACGAATCGCCCTTGGCGGTATAAGGGATGAGGCCGAAGTCAGGGGCCACCGGCGCACATATGTGGGCGCCCTGCCCGGCCGTATTATCCAGGGCATCCGCCGCGCCGGATCAAAAAACCCGGTTTTCATGCTCGATGAAATCGACAAAGTCGGCGCGGACTTCCGGGGCGACCCCTCATCGGCGCTCCTTGAGGTGCTTGACCCAGAACAGAATTATTCATTTACAGACCATTACCTTGATGTCCCGTTTGACCTGTCCAGGGTCATGTTTATCACAACTGCCAATATTTTAGATACAATTCCGCCCGCCCTGCTAGACCGCATGGAAGTGCTGCGCCTGTCTGGCTATACCCGGGAGGAAAAAGTCAAAATCGCCACCCGCTTCCTTATTCCCAGGCAAAGAGGCATGCACGGGCTTAAAGCTGATAACATCAGTATCACAAAAGGGGCTGTCAATCATATCATAGCCGGATATACCAGGGAGGCGGGAGTAAGGAACCTGGAGCGCGAACTTGCCGCCATATGCCGGGGAGCTGCCGCAAAAATAGCAAAAGGCGAGACAAATTTCGTAAAAATCGGCATGCGCGGTATCAAGGAATACCTGGGGCCTGTGCGATTTTCCTTTGATGAAATCAAAAAACGGGTTTCCACCCCGGGTGTTGTCATGGGACTTGCCTGGACCGAAGCGGGCGGAGACGTGCTGTTTGTGGAGGCAACCACCATGAGGGGCAAGGGCAGGCTTAATTTAACAGGTCAGCTCGGAGAAGTGATGAAAGAGTCGGCAAATGCCGCCTTAAGCTATATCCGGGCAAATGCCGCCGTGCTTAAGATAGATGAGAACTTTTTTGAAACCCATGATATCCATGTTCACGTCCCGGCAGGCGCAGTGCCCAAGGACGGCCCTTCGGCCGGCGTTACCCTTCTTGCAGCCATGGCATCTGTTCTAACCGGCACGCCTGCGTCAAAAGATCTTGCCATGACAGGCGAAATCACTTTGCGGGGACAGGTTCTGGCGGTGGGCGGGATCAAGGAAAAAGTTCTGGCAGCCCACAGGGCCGGAATAAAAAGTGTTATTCTGCCAAAATTCAATGAAAAGGACACAGAAGACATACCTGAGAATGTAAAAGATGAAATCAGGTTTCACTTTGTGGACAATATGCGGCAGGTACTGCGAATCGCCCTGGGAAAATAGGGATGCAAAAACACAAAATCAGAACAAACTTTACAACACCGCTCATATTTATTCTGGCGGCACTGTTTTTGTTTGCATTTTCAGCCTGCCGCACCGCGCCGCCGGTAAAAGACCTTCCGAAAAAAGACAAGCCCCCCAAAGCAAGGAGCTACCGTGTACACGGACAATGGTATCACCCTATAACAGATTCGGCCGGATTCAGGCAGTCCGGTCTTGCTTCCTGGTACGGAAATCCTTTCCACGGGCGCAAAACAGCCAACGGAGAGACATACAACATGCATGCAAAGACCGCGGCCCACAAAATCCTGCCAATGGGAACATTCGTGCTGGTACGAAACAAAGACAACGGCAAAAAAACAGTGGTGCGCATCAATGACCGCGGACCGTTTATTCGCGGCAGAGTAATCGATCTTTCCTATCGGGCGGCCAAAGAAATAGACATGATAGGTGCGGGGACCGCCAACGTGGAAGTCATTGCCATGGAAAAAGGACTGGCCGGAACAGGAGGCCCGGGCAAAGAGCCTGATTTTTCCAGGGGAAATTTCACGGTCCAGGTGGGGGCCTTTGCCAGCCGGTCATCCGCGGAAAATCTAAAACAAAAGCTGTTAAAACACTATGAGCATGTAACAATTACACCGGTACAAAAAGATACACAGACCCTTTACAGGGTCAGAGCGGGCCGGTTCTCTTCCCTTGAAAACGCGGAAAAAACAGAGGCAAACCTTGTTAAAAAAGGATATAGAAACGCATTTGCCGTGGCAGCCGACGACGGCTGAAAACAACGGGGCAGACTCCGGCCAGACTGAAGACAGAATCCGGCACCTGCTGAATCAGGCTGTATCAGAGGGACATGTCTGCGTTCCTGAAGAAAGGCTGAAAGAAAGCCTGGAATTTCGGTATGAAACCGGCTGGGAAGAGATTGACGAGGCCCTGTATCAGTTGGCAGGAACCGGTGAAATTGTAATTGAACCCGGCGATGAAAACGGAAGCTACATATACCCTGCAGCCATGCACAGGGCGGAGTCCGGCATTACAAAACGCCTTTGCGCCATGATGAGCCTGCCTGCAGACCTGCCCGGGCAAAGCGTGGAAGCACTCATAGAAAAGGTAGAAAGCCGTTTTGCTGTGCGGCTTTCAGAGGAGCAGACCCAAGCCCTCCAATCAGTGCTTTGCTCGCGTGCTTCAGTGATTACAGGGGGCCCGGGCACCGGCAAAACCACCCTGATCCGCACAATTGCAGAAGTGTTTAGAACAACAGGCAACCGGGTCTGCCTGGCTGCCCCGACCGGCCGGGCTGCCAGGCGCTTAAGCGAAATAACAGCAAGACAGGCCCATACCGTCCACAAACTGCTCGGCTATCACATGGAGACGAAAAGCTTTGATAAAGACCCCGGCAACCCAGTGGAAGCAGACGTAATCATCATAGACGAGGCCTCCATGATAGACGCGGATCTTATGCATCATATGCTTCGTGCAACCAGGACAGACTCCAGGCTTATCCTGGTGGGCGACGTATTCCAGCTGCCCCCGGTGGGGCCGGGCAATGTTTTGTCCGACATCATAGATTCTGAAATCCTGCCGGTACATCATCTTACAGAAATATTCAGACAGGCATCCCAGAGCACAATCGTGAGAAATGCACACCACATAAGGGCGGGAAATCTTCCCGAACTTGCCGCCTTTGACTCCGGAGAGGACCGGCCGGACTTTTTCCTGGTAGATGCCCAAGGCGCAGAGAATGCGGCTGCAGCAGTGGTGGAGCTGTGCACAAACCGGCTGCCTGATCTATACGGGCTTGTGCCCGGAAAAGATATCCAGGTCTTAACTCCCGTCCACAAGGGCGTGGCCGGCACCATCAGCCTCAACCGCAAGCTGCAGGAAGCAATAAATCCCGGCAATAAGGGGATAGAAGGTGCAAACTACCTGTTTAAAACAGGCGACAGAGTTATGCACCTTAAAAACGATTATTCCAGGATGGTCTTTAACGGCGATACCGGCAATATCACGAGAACAGATCTTGTGCGTCAAATGCTGCGTGTTGATTTCTACGGCAGGGAGATTGCATATGACACCGAAGAACTTAAAGATTTGACCCTGGGCTATGCAATCTCCGTACACAAATCTCAGGGCTCTGAATATCGGGCAGTAATTCTGCCCATGATCACCGGTCACTATGTCATGCTTCAGCGCAATCTTCTGTATACGGCCATTACAAGGGCAAAACAACTGGTGGTCATAGTAGGCGGGACAAAGGCGATAAACATAGCCCTTAAAAACAACACACCCTCCAGACGGATCTCCGGGCTGACAGGGAGGCTGAAAAACATGGCTGTTTGAAAATAAGGATTTAGGCTTGCATACCTGTTTCAAATCTCATATAAAATCAATATTGGGATAAATTTCAATTCACAGCGCAACCAAAAATTACAAGGGGACGGCTTTCAAATCCTGCCCCGCCGGACGGACAAGACCATGAAAAAAACCGCGATACTTCTTGCATCTTCAGTACTGCTGTGTTTGCTGGTGACTGCTTCGGCAGCTGCCGAAACCCGTTATGTAAACGATTTAAACGAAATAACGCTAAGGACAGGGCCCGGACTGGACTACCGGATTAATCGCATGCTTGTATCCGGCCAGGATCTCGAGGTCATTGAAACATCAGAAAGGTGGAGCAAAGTCAGGCTGTCTGACGGTACCACGGGGTGGGTATTTTCAAAGTTTCTCTCAGATGAAAAACCCGACAGCCTGGCGGTAAAAGATCTGCGCGAAGAAATAGGACCCCTGCGTGAGAAAATAAAAAGGCTTGAAGAAGAAAACCAGCGCCTGATCACAAGCAACCAGGAACTGGCAGCCACCCTGGAAGAAACCCAGGAAAAACTTCAAAGTGCAAAGGAAAAATACAATGCGCTTGAAGAAGAATCAGAGAGCTTCCTGGAACTTAAGGAGCAAAACGAGACTCTGGGAAAAGAGCTTAAGGAAAAAGAAGAAAGGATCAAAATCCTTGAACAGAAGATAAGCGATGCATTTTTTACATCGGGTCTCAAATGGTTCCTGGCAGGCGCGGGTATTCTGATCCTGGGAATTATTTTCGGCCGCACCTCGGGATCAAGGAAAAAGCGCTCCTCTCTGCTTTAATCAAAACCCGGCAAAAACAGACATGGAACACAGATTTGATTTTCTGGTTATCGGCAGCGGAATTGCCGGGCTCATGTTTGCGCTGAAAGTATCGCGCCTTGGCAGTGTTGCAGTTGTCACAAAAACAAGTCTTACAGACAGCAACACGAAACACGCCCAGGGCGGCATAGCCGCGGTATTCGACCCTCAGGACACCTTTGAATCCCATATTAAAGACACCCTTGAATCCGGAGACGGACTTTGCAGCCAAAACGTGGTGGAAACAGTTGTAAAGTCTGCGCCGGAAAGAATTAACGAACTGCTTGAACTCGGGGTAAATTTCAACCGGAATGCCAATGGCGCACCCGAGCTTGACCTGTGCCGCGAGGGCGGGCATTCCTTTAACCGGATTGTTCACGCCCAGGATATGACAGGCAGGGCAGTGGAAGAATCAATAGCAAAGCGGGTACGCTCATGCGAAAATATTTCTGTATTTGAAAATCACATTGCCGTGGACCTAATAACCCGCTCCACGAGGCTAAAACGCGGCGCAGTTATAACAACTCACGAAGATTACTGCTACGGGGCCTATGTCCTGGAAAGACAAAGCGGGCAAATACATACCTTTCTCGCCTCATTTGTGGTCCTTGCCACGGGCGGGGCGGGCAAGGTCTATGCGTATACCAGCAACCCGGACGTGGCAACCGGCGACGGGATCGCCATGGCCTACAGGGCCGGCGCTGCGGTTGCAAACCTGGAATTTGTTCAGTTTCATCCAACCTGCCTTTATCATCCCAAAGCCAAAAATTTCCTGATCTCCGAAACCGTGCGAGGCGAGGGAGGTATTCTGAAAAATTCAGAAGGGCGGGCCTTTATGGCTGACTACACTGCGCAAAAAGAGCTTGCGTGCAGAGATGTCGTGGCCCGCGCCATTGACTCTGAGCTGAAAAAAAGAGGCGATGAAGCGGTCTTTCTCGACATCTCCCACCAGGACCCTGACTTTATAAAGACCCGTTTTCCGCATCTTTATGCCAAGTGCCTGGAATTCGGCTTTGACATGACCTCAGAACCCCTGCCCGTGGTACCTGCTGCCCATTACATGTGCGGCGGCGTGGCAACCGATATCTTCGGCAGAACCAATATATGCCGGCTTTATGCCATAGGAGAAACCGCATGCACCGGTCTTCACGGCGCAAATCGCCTGGCGAGCAACTCACTTCTCGAAGCCCTGGTATACGCTCACCAGGCGGCTATCAAGGCCGGCGAGGAAATCAAGAGCCCTGAAACGGCAGCTGAAACCGCGGCTGATCTCCCCATGTGGGATGATCTGGGAACCATGGACAGTGACGAGGCCATTGTGATTTCCCATACCTGGAATGAAATCAGGCGCCTTATGTGGAATTATGTGGGAATCGTTCGCTCGGATAAGCGCCTTGAGCGTGCAAGGCGCAGAATAGAAATCATAGCTGAAGAAATCCAGGATTACTACTGGAACTTCAGGGTCACACCAAACCTTATCGAACTGCGCAACATTGCCCTGGTGGCCGAACTTATAATCCGATGCGCCAGACACCGCAAGGAAAGCCGCGGACTTCACTACAATATCGCCTATCCGGAAAAAAACGATCAGCGCTGGAAAAAAGACACCGTGCTTCGCCGTCCCTTTGTGGGATAGACCAAATCCTTTGCATCAATGCAAAAACGATTTTATAATTTCAACATGTATTGATGCACTCGTAAAAAGTCTGTTTTCAGATGGTGCCGTAAAAAAATTTTTACAGGAAGGAAGCCCTGCGGACGGGGTCGGTTTTTTCGCTCCTGAGTTTTTAGCCGGACTGTCAAAAATTTTTGCACAGCACACCGGAATTTTGGTGTTTTTCGAAATTTAAACCATCCAGAAACATTAAAGTTATAACTATTTGAAGTTGTTAAGCTTTTTCCTTAAACCATTAACCATTAACCATTAACCATTAACTATTAACCATTAACCATTAACTCGCAAGCTTTTAGAAGAATCCTGAAAAACACGATGGCAAAAGCAAAAGCACAGATTGCATGCGGGATAAAAATTGCAGGCAGCCCTGAAGACACGATAGAACAGGCTCCTGCCCCCGAAACCGTGGCGGCAATGCCGGAGCACATACCTCTTTTAAAAGCCAGACTGCTGGCAAAAACCGGAGACCGTATAAAGATCGGCACCCCTTTGTATCAGGACAAGAAAGACGAAAATATCGTTTTTCCCTCCCCCGGCTGCGGCGAGATAATCGATATCCGCTACGGGCATAGACGGGTAATAAGCGAAATTGTAATAAGACTCGATAAAAAAGAGGATTCAGAAACTCATAGGGCATATACAAGGCAGGAGCTTTCAGGCCTCGGCAGAGACCGGCTTGTTAAAATCCTGCTGGAAGCCGGAATATGGCCCTTTATAAGGGATCTTGTTTACCGCTGCCCGGCCGGCCCCAAAGAAAGCCCTGCAGCCGTCTGGGTCGGTCTGGACAGCCTGGACCCTTTTCATCCCCGGCCACACATCTATATGAAGACCGAAAAAGACAGAGAGTATTTTGAAACCGGGCTTCTGGTTTTGCAGAAACTGTGCGATAAAGTCTTTGTATGCAAAAGCCGAAACACTGCACCGCATAACAAAGACATTGAAAAGCACGTAACCCACAGGGTTCCTGAAAGATACCCTGCAGAAGAGCCAGGCGTTGTGCATTATCATTACAAGACAGATCCCGCTGAAAACATGGCCTGGTTTATCACAGCCCAGGATACGGTTCTGCTCGGCGAATTTATGGAAACCGGCAAATTCCCGGTAAGGCGCACGGTTGCGGTGGCCGGGGCGCAAATCCAAGGCAGATACGTCGCAACCAGAATAGGAGCCCCTCTTAAGGTGCTTGTCCGGGAAAAAACTCTACCCGAACAGACCAGATTTATTGCCGGAGGACTGTTCCGCGGATACAGCGTATCAGAAAACTCCTATCTCGGGCTTTATGAAACCGGGGTGTTTCTTGCCAAAGAACCCGGCAAAAGGGAGCTGCTTGGCTTTATGCGGCCCGGCGCAAACAAGCCCACATGCTCCCGTGCCTTTCTTTCAGTGCTAAACCCCCGCCCTATGACGGTTGATACAGGCATACACGGTTCACAGCGCGCATGTGTAAACTGCGGAACATGCACCCGGGTCTGCCCGGTTGATATCCTGCCACAGTTTACCTATAAGTGCATACTTGCAGATGACATAGAAGAAGCCCTTTCCCACGGACTTCTCGACTGCGTGGAATGCGGACTGTGCTCATATGCGTGCCCGTCGAAAATCGAGCTTACACAGACTTTCCGGCAAACCAAGCAGGCCTATTTCAGGGGACGTATATAGCTATGGGACGGATTGAAAAAAATATGCGCAAACTCTTTGACATACCGCGTAAACACTTTGAACCCGGAGGACGTCTGGAAAAACTGGGCCCCCTGTTTGAAGCCATTGAAGACGTTTTTTTCTTTCCCGCACAACCCACACAAAACAGTCCCATGGTACGCGACAGTCTGGATCTGAAGCGATTTATGAGCTTTGTGCTCGTGGCCTTAATCCCTCCGCTGTTATTCGGCATCTACAATACAGGATACCAGTCGCGCCTTGCCTCTGAGATGTCCACAGCCTTTCTGCCGGTTGTCGGCACGGGACTTGGAATCGTGCTGCCGGTCATAATCGTGTCATACGCAGTGGGGCTTTTCTGGGAGCTTTTGTTTGCAGCCGTACGCAAACACCCCATAAGCGAAGGCTTTCTTGTGACAGGGCTGCTTTTCCCGCTTACTCTGCCCCCGACAATACCCCTGTGGCAGGTTGCAGCGGGCATAACATTCGGGGTTGTCATTGGAAAAGAGGTCTTCGGCGGCACGGGCAGAAACATTTTCAATCCTGCTCTTACGGCCCGGGCATTTATTTTTTTCGCATACCCGGCCCAAATGTCGGGCGATGCGGTATGGACAGCGGTTCGAAACGAAGCCGGACGGGCGGCTGATGCGGTAACAGGAGCCACTCCCCTTTCAATAACAGAACTCCAGGCCCCTTTTAACAGCATACAGGAAATGCTTGCAGACAAGGGATATACGTTTACAAAACTGCTTATAGGAAACTATCCCGGCACCATCGGCGGCACCTCTGCGCTGTGTGCCGCACTCGGCGCACTTGTGCTGATTGCAGCAGGAATTGCAAACTACAGAATCATACTTGGATGCATTGCCGGCCTGCTTGGAGCCGGCTTTTTGTTGAATCTTCTGGCCTCGCCCCAGAATCTTCCATGGTTTTCTGTCAGCCCTTTTTACCATCTGGTGGCAGGAGGTTTTGCATTCGGTGCCGCCTATATGGCAACAGACCCTGTAACCGCGCCGGGAACAAACCGGGCCAGATGGATATACGGTTTTTTCATAGGAGTGCTAACGATTCTTATCCGGGTTGTAAACCCGGCATTCCCGGAAGGGGTTATGCTTGCGATACTGTTTATGAACATGTTTTCCCCGCTGCTTGAATACACCGATATCAGGCTTCGGATAAAAAAGAGGATACCCCATGTATGACAAGGCCAGATCAATTCTGTTTGCACTTGCCATGTGCATTGTCTGCGGCCTGCTTCTGACAGCAGCGGCCACTGGACTGCAGAAAAAACAGGAGCATAACAGGTTAAGCGACCAGCAGAAAAATGTTCTTTATACAGTGAATCTTGCATCCAGGGCAAAATCTTACACCCCGGAGGAAATCCGGAAAATATACGAAAAAAACATAGAAAAAATGCAGGTGTCGGCCTCGGGCGAAATTGCACAACCTGTTAAAAACGGTGAAAAAACAGACAAAAGCATCCTTACAATCTATCTTTACACAAAAAACGGGAATATAGAAAATTATATAATACCCATCGAAAGCCAGGGACTCTGGGGAAAAATCTACGGATACATGGCCCTTGAAAAAGACGGTTCAACCATTGCCGGATTTACCGTTTATGAACACTCCGAAACCCCGGGCCTTGGAGGAGAAATAGAAAAACAGTGGTTCCAGGAAAATTTCGAAGGCAAAAAAATTGTGGACAGACAGGGAAACTTCGCCTCCATCCAGGTGGCTAAGGGAAAAGTTGAAAAGCGTGTTTCCGAAGAAAAAGAACCCCGCTACGTGGACGGAATAAGCGGGGCTACCCTTACGGGAAGATATCTTTCCAGGGGCCTGGAGACGACCCTTTCGCGCTATGAACCGGTTTCGCTGTGTTTCCGCAAAAACAGGCTGAAGTGCAGACTTCAGGAACCAGAACCGGAGGATGGTGATGAGACTGACAAAAACCAGGGCTTTTAAAACGTTTGCAGATCCGGCCTGGTATGAAAATCCCATAAACATGCGGATGCTGGGAATTTGCTCAGCACTTGCGGTAACCGTGCAGCTAAAAACAGCATTTGTCATGACCCTTGCCATGATCTTTGTCGTAAGCATGTCAGGGCTTATAATTTCGCTTATGCGCAAAATAATTCCGGACAATATCCGCATAATTGTAGAACTTGCTGTTATAGCATCCCTTGTAATACTTGCAGACGAATTTCTGCGCGCCTACTACTATGATATAAGCAAGCTGCTTTCCGTGTTTGTAGGCCTGATAATTACCAACTGCATTATACTGGGCAGAGCCGAGGGTTTTGCCATGTCAAATCCGCCCCATCTTGCATTTATAGACGGGCTCGGAAACGGCGCGGGCTACGGATCGGTGCTTTTGAGCGTGGCTTTTATCAGGGAGCTTTTGGGTTCAGGCAGCATCTTTGGCATAAATGTGGTGCCGCAGGCTCTTTATTCTGCCGGGTATGAAGACAACGGCATCATGCTGCTTGCACCCTCTGCCTTTATCATCATAGGCCTTATGGCCTGGCTGCAGAAATACCTGGTAAATGCCAAAAAATAAAAACGGAAAGAAAAATGGGTGATCTGGCAGGTCTGTTTTTAAACTCCGTGTTCGCAGGAAACATCCTTCTGGCCTATTTTCTGGGGATGTGTTCGTTTGTTGCGGTCTCGAAAAACATTGATACCGCAATCGGCCTGGGTTTTGCGGTAATTTTTGTGCTCACAGTAACAACTCCCATAAACTGGCTTATATTTCACGGCCTTTTGGCTCCCGGAGCGCTCGCATGGGCCGGTTTTTCGGATGTGGACCTTTCTTTTCTAAAGCTGATCGTGTTTATCTCCGTGATTGCAGCAATGGTCCAGGCAATAGAAATGATAATCGACAGATTTTCCGCAGCCTTGTATGCGGGACTGGGGATATTTCTTCCGCTTATAGCCGTAAACTGCGCCATTCTGGGAGGCTCGCTTTTCATGGTGGAGCGCAGCATGACGTTTATGGAATCCATAGTATACGGCTTTGGCGCCGGAGTGGGCTGGATGCTTGCCATCGTTGCCATGGCCGCAGCCCGCATCAAGCTAAGATACGCTGACCTGCCGAGCGGGCTTGAAGGATTTGCCATTACAATGATTGTAACCGGTCTTATGGCCATGGCTTTTATGCTGTTTTCAGGAATAACCATGTGAGGGAAAGGTTCAAGGTTCGAAGCTGATGGACAATATAGTGTAGAGCAGGAGGAAATACTTGATATATCTGGTCAGCATCGCAACATTCGCCGGGGTGACCCTGCTGCTTGTGATCATGCTGCTGTTTGTGGAATCCCGGGTTGCACAAAAGGGTGAAAGCAGAATAATTATAAACATGGATCAAGACAGCTCTCTTACTGTACGCACCGGCACCAATCTCCTTTCAGCCCTTAATGCAAACGAGATCTATCTGCCTTCGGCCTGCGGGGGCAGCGGCTCCTGCGGCCAGTGTAGGTGCAAGGTGGCAAAGGGCGGAGGAGATATTCTGCCCACAGAACTTCCCCATCTCTCACGCTCCGAAAAAAAAGAAAACATCCGCCTGGCCTGCCAGTTAAAAATCCGCGAAAACCTTGAGATAGAAATCCCGCCCGAGATCTTTGCCATTGAAAAATACCGGGCAAAAGTTGTATCCAACCGGAGCATAGGCACATTTATAAAAGAACTGGCAGTGGAGTTAGAAGAAGGCAGGCAGCCGTCCTTTGAGCCAGGCCAGTACATGCAGATAGACATTCCGGAATACAGGATTTCTTTTTCCGAATTCGACATTGCCGAACCGTTTAAACAGACCTGGGATAGGTTAGGACTTTGGGATATAGAGGTTGTAAACGACGAGCCGGTTTACCGGGCCTATTCCCTGGCAAACCCGCCGTCCGAGCCCCATCCGCTGCTGTTTACCATCAGGATTGCCCCGCCTCCGGCGGATCAACCCGGAGCCCCGCCCGGCTTGGGCTCATCTTATATCTTCAGGTTAAAACAAGATGACAATCTCACCTTAAGCGGGCCTTTCGGAGAGTTCCTGGTTAAGGAGACAGACCGGGAAATGTGTTTCATAGGAGGCGGAGCAGGCATGGCACCCATCCGAAGCCAGATCCGGGAGCAGCTTCTTGCAAAAAAAACCGAAAGAACCGCAAGCTTCTGGTACGGGGCCAGAAACGGTCAGGAAATGCTCTATGACGAAGAATTCAGAAAGCTTGACGCAAATTTCGAAAATTTTTCCTATAACGTTGCCTTATCCGAGCCCCTGCCGGAGGACAACTGGGAGGGAATGACAGGCTTTATCCACCAGAGTCTGGAGACACATTTTCTTAAGACACACCCTGACCCCTCCGAGGTTGAATACTATCTGTGCGGCCCTCCAATGATGCTCAAAGCCTGCATCAAAACCCTGGACAGCTACGGGGTCGAGCCTGAAATGATTGCATATGACGAATTTTAAAAAGCCCTCCTTCCCGGGGCAGGAAAACACCCCGGGTCCTTTATTTGCCGTGTAAAGCACAAAAATATTGACATATCACGCAAAAATATCTTAATTAACATGATAATATTGCTTTTTGTATTTTCAGGGTGCCTGTTTTAAGCGTTATTTTATTTAATCGAACAGCCATAACTGCCCGCATGCGGCTATATCAATGTCCGTGTGTGCCGGCATGAGGCGGAGAACTGCATATTGGCAAGCGAAAAAGAAATCTCCTCCACAGAAAAACTGCTTACAGTTATTCGCAGCAAAAACGATGACGCAACTGACCCCCGTTTTACGGAAGCACACAGTCCCGGTTTATGGGAAAAAATAAAAAACAGACTCCCCGCGCCCGGACCCCGCGGGATAATGGGCGTTGAAATTTTCCGGGACACCTTAAATATTGTACGCATGGCAAAAGACAAAAACGGCTGGCAGAGTGTTTATGCATCCATGACAGCCCTGCCCGGGGATGCGGGAATCGGTCACCCGGATTTCCCGGCTTTTCTCAAAGCTCAGCTGCGGGCCGCCGACCCGTCAGGCAAAGCCGGCATATGGATATGCCTGCCCCCGTCAAAGGGAGAAACCTGGAATGTACTTGTACCCAAAGTAAAAAAAGGGCTTACCAACGCGGTTTACTGGTCTGCAAGAAAGGACAGAACCTTTGATGAAAGCGAATATTACTTTGACTACCGGATAACCGGCGAGGAAAACGACAAGGGAGTCAGGAAACTCGCAGCCCGTGTATCAATCGCATCCGCCCGGGAAATCAATCTATACAAAAAAGTTTTTTCAGAAGCGGGATATAACATCACCGGCATAACCCTGCCCGGTTTCCTCCTTGAGAACCTGTTTGCACACAGATGGATCGATCAGGGAGATGAGGCATGTGCGGCCCTGTATATAGGCGATGACTCTTCTTACATAGAGATTCGCGGCCGCCGCACCACTCTTTTTAACCGGGTTATTAAAACCGGCAGAGACAGCATCCTTGACTCTCTGATAATGGAATACAACCAACAGGAAGAGACCAACGGCTCCCCTGAGCCCCCGCCTTCGGGAGACCGGCAAAAAGCCGCACAGATGTTAAGGCAGCAGGCCGGGATTTCGGGCAAAGAACAAATTGACATGATACAGCCCGCCCTGGAAAGACTTGCCAGGCAACTTGAAAGGACCATAGACCATTGCGTAAATGTCCTTGACAATCCCGCCCCGGAGCGCATCTACATCTGCGGCGCAATATCTTTTCTGCCGGGGCTTTCGGACTTTTTCAGCCAGCAGCTCGGCATTCCGGCCGTGATAATGGATATCCCGGAACAGGAAATTACAATAACCCAGAACAAGCTGTTTTCAGACAGCGACCAGCGCTTAAGCCTTGTTTCAACTGCGGGCCTTGCCATGCCCTTGGACAACACTGTAAATTTTCTGCATACTACCATTGACATGGACAGGGAAAAACAGGCATTGCGCAACGCAAATATAGTGGCTGCCATGTGCGCGCTTCTTTTTGTGGCAGCCGGGGCATGGTGGTGGAGTGCCCGGCATGAACTCGAGGCGGTCCGGGAGGAAAAAGCCGTGCTTGAAAACCGCCTGGAACAATTTTCCCCCCAGCTTACCCCGGAGGATCTGGCCGGACTTGCCGGAAAATTTAAAGAAAAAAATGATGAACTCCGTAAATACAGCCGCAGGCTTTATCCTGTTGCCGCCGTAAAGGAGATAACCAGAGTTACGCCTGAAAGCATCAAGCTGGTCGCCATGCGCCTTGAAAACAGTCCCGGGCGCCCTGGCGGAAGGGGCGAAAAAACACCTGTATGCACACTGGAAGGTTTCATAAAAAGCGAGCCTTCGATGTATGAAACCAGGCTTACCGGCTATCTGCTGCAGTTGCGGCGATCCGCGATTTTTAATGACCCCTCGGTTGTAAAAAGCCAGGCAGACACACTTGCCTCGGGTGAAAAAGTATACAGGTTTACCCTGAACATAAAGCTTGCGGTGATATAACATGAACCAGTGGCTAGAAATAGGAGCAAACCGGCGTGCCGTCGCATATATCCTGTTCAGTGCCGTCATGCTTGGTGTATTGATTGCCGCGGGGATACTGCCGACCCGCAGTCAGATCGCAGAAACCCGGCGGGAAGCAAAAGAGCTTGAGGCAAGGATCGAGGAGCAGAAAATTTTTCATCCGCTATATAAAAGCCTCAGGCAGAAAATAAAAAACAATCAGGTCCCGGCTGAACAAAAAACAGACAATCCAATCATGCCAGACCGCTCTCTTAACATCGACAATGCTGCAGAAATTCTGACATCAATGGCCGGATCCGCAGGAATGGAAACCTCATCATTTTCCCCGGTGCCCGCTTCCATGGAAGAAGACAGCGACAGGCTGCTCGTCCACGGCAGGCTTCAGGGAGACTATGGGAATTTAAGACAGTTCCTGATAGGTCTTGTTACTTCACCTGCCTGTGAGAGCCTTGAAATGCTTGAGGCGGCAAGCACAACGCACCACCCTGAATACCGCCTGCGGCTATGGCTGGAAATAGAGTGAGGGCAAAGCATATTCTATGGGCAGAAGGGAAAAAATACTGGTTGCGCTGATGATTGCCGCGGTTTTATATGGTGCTTTTGAGCTTTTTGTCCCGGCACGGCAAACAGACCAAAACCAGAACAAAGATACGGATATAGAATCAGCCCGGCAAATCGCGGAAAAAATTTCTGCGGAAATGGAGCAGGCAGAGCTGAATCCTGAACAAATCCATGTTCTGCAGCTTGCAGCACAGAACTGGGGACGCGATCCCTTCTACCGCCTGGCCGAACAGACTATCCCGGAAAGGCCGGAAAGCTCTGAGAGCAAAGGCGCAGAAGGTCTGCGGTATACCGGATACCTGAAAGTCGGTGATATTAAAATGGCCATTATAAACGGAGCTGAATACCGCACCGGCGAGAGAATAGACAACGGAGGCCAGGAGGTCCGGGAGATTTATGCCAAAAAAGTAGTACTGCAATCACCGGATACAGGCGAGCGTATCATTGTGCAGTATAAAGAATAAATACAGAACCGATAAGACCTGAAAAAGACGGGAGAATCTTGTTTATGCCCAAAGATAAAGCAGCATACAGCCCTTTAACAGGAATAAAGCACGCCCTGTTTTTACTTGTTTTTGCGTCTGCTTTTCTGTCTGTCTGTTTGCCGGGCTGTGCTTCTTCACCGGAAAACAGCAAAAAAGAAGCACAAAAAAACATGGCCAGAAAATGGCTTGAAAGAGCAGAAGAATCCAGAGGATATTCCCCGCAAATCCAGGAAAGGCAAACAACTGAAATCAAAGGCCTTACAGAAGATCTCGGCAGGCAGTCCGAGGCCTCACCGGTAAAACCCCTGCCGGATCAAAAAGTCACTCTGCGCTTGCGGGATGCTTCTGTGCCGGCGGTTTTAAGAGCCATGGCCAGGGCCGCCGACGTAAATATCCTGATAAACGAAACGGTCGGCGGCACCATGAGCGTAAATATTAAAAATATCCCGTGGGACAACGCTTTTAAAGGAATTCTTGACTCCCGGGGGCTTAGCTGGCAGTGGCAGGGAGATATCATCCGGATAAAAAGCATGGATGATATAAAGCAGGAACTGGAAATGTCAGAAATTCTGCGTCAGGCAAACAGCAGGAAAGAAGAAGCAAAAAGAGCAGGCCCGCCTGCCAGCAGAATCGTGAAAATCAATTACGCTGATGCTGAAAAACTAAGCGAAATTCTAAAAAGGTTTCTAAGCCGGCAGGGCGAGGAGGATCAGCGAGGGGATATATCAGTTGATACTGGCACCAATTCCCTTGTGCTTCAGGCAAGCAGGTATGATTTAAACCGCATGGAACAGGTGATACGCAATCTGGACAAGCCCAGATCACAGATTTTAATAGAGGCAAACATCGTGGAGGCCAATCAGGAGACAGCAAAAGAGCTGGGGATGCGCTGGAGCGGAAGATATCTGACATCCAGCGGCTCATTTGACGATTTTGGAATCGTTGGAGAGCCGACCCAGCCCCAGGAATCTTTTATAGATCCTGAGTCAGGCCTTTCACTGGGTCTTGTTGCAGGCCGCATGGCGGAAAACGTACTTTACGCTCAATTGCAGGCCCTGCAGGAAGACGGGGAACTAAACATACTTTCTTCGCCTTCGATTACCACAATGGACAACCAGGCGGCATATACCGAGCATGGCGAAAGGGTCCCTTTCGAAACCACGGACGATGAAGGGCGGCCCGAAGTGGAATTCGAGGACGCGGTGCTTCGCCTGGAGGTTGTACCCCATATCATAGACGGAAGACACCTGCGCATGCAGATCAAGGTCAAAAATGACGAGGTGGATTTCACCCAGACCGTGGACGGTAATCCCGTTATAAGAGCCAAAGAAACAGAGACAAACCTGGTGGTCGAAGACGGAGAGACAATTGTAATCTCCGGGCTTTCCAAGCAGACAGTCACAGACCTTAATCGCGGAATTCCTGTATTAAAGAATGTGCCAGGCCTTGGCTGGCTTTTTAAGGGAAGCGAGAAAGGCGAGGAAATGGAAGAATTCATGATTTTTATAACCCCTTCAATCCTGGGGACAAAAACACAATAAGCCCGGAACTGCAACGGTGCGGCAATGGACTACTTCAGGCTCTTTAATCTTGAAAAAGAACCCTTTGCAAACACTCCTGACCCGGAGTTTTTTTACCGTTCCACCGGGCATGCAGAATGCCTGCAGAAGGTGGAGCTGGCAGTCCGGCTGCGCAGGGGGCTTTCCATTGTCTGCGGCGAGGTGGGAACAGGAAAAACAACGCTTTGCAGGCAGTTGATCCGCACTATTTCCGATGATCCGGAAATGGAGGCCCACTTGGTGCTGGATCCGGGATATGAGAGCACCGAAGGATTTGCCGCAGATGTGTGCAAAATGACAGCAGGAAGGCAAAGAGCAGAAAACTGCTCAAGGCCAGGACAATACAAGGAAACAATAAAAAACTATTTGTTTGAAGCCGGGGTGGACCGCGGCAAAACCATTGTGCTTATAATAGATGAGGGCCAGAAACTGCCGCCCGGGTGCGCGGAATTTCTGCGCGAACTGCTCAATTTCGAAACAAACCAGCACAAGCTGCTCCAAATAGTTATTTTCGCCCAAAATGAAATCAAGGAACTATTCCGTTCACATCCCGGCTTCGCAGACAGGGCTGCCCTTTTTTATCAACTCGGCCCGTTAAACCGCAAAGACACCGCCCGCCTCATTGCACACCGCCTCAGCAAAGCCGGCAGCCGTGAAAAGGCCGTATCCGGCCCATACTTTACCAGAAGGGCTGTCTCCAGAATTCACAGGATCAGCCGTGGATATCCAAGAACCATAATCCACACAGCCCATAACATCCTGGTGCTCATGCTCATAAAAGGCCAGAACAGGGCTACTCCGTCCATTGTCAGCCAGGCGGCCGCAGGCCTGCCTGACGTAAAAAAAACACCATCCCGCCGGATGCGGCTGAAAACCGGCGGTGCACTTGCCGCGACAGCCGGGATTCTTGTGGCGGTAATGGCTTCATATGCTTACTGGCCGGAAATTTCAGTGCCTGAACAAAACAATGCAGGTAAAATCCAGGAAAGTAAAACCAAAGAAGAACAAAATACAGCAGTTGTTTCCCTGCCTGCGGTGCAAGAAGCAGCCGAAAAACAGGAAAAAGAAGTGCCTGAAATTATTGGAAAAATTACTATAACCGAAAAAGACCGGCTCTGGCGGATGCTTGCCGCAATCTACAGCACAAAAAACCCGGGAGCTCTTTTTGAAATGGTCCAGACAGCCAACCCCCACATTCAGAGCCCTCACCTGATACGCCCGGGACAGGAAATAGCCTTTCCTGCCACAGAGGCTGCTGCGGTTGCCGAAAGTAACCACTACTGGATAGCATGGAAAAAAGCCAAAGACCTGGATGCTGTTTATCGGTTTGCCGCCGCAGCTAAGGACCGGGAACTTCGTATAATAAGCTTTTGGCATCCGGATTCCGGAATACAACACACAGCAGTTGAAAAAAAGGCCTTTGCCCGCCAAAAACAGGCGGAACAAAAACTGGGCGAACTGGCCAACAACCTTGAAAAACAGCCTTTCCTTCTGGACCTGAGTGATAATGGATATTTGCTTTTAACAAATTTTCAGAACGGCTGAAAAATACCGAAAGGGTTTTATTTTGCGGAAAAAAAAGCGCCTTGGCGAAATGCTTATAGAAGAAGGCATGATAAACGAAAAACAGCTTATAAACGCTTTGCAGGAACAGAAGGCTGCGGGCCAGAAGCTGGGCGAATTTCTGTGCAACAGGAATATTTGCCGTGAAGACGAAATTGTGGACATGCTCAGCCGCCAGCTGCGCATCGACAGATACAAACCTTCCAGATACCCACTGGATTTAAGTCTGGCCGAAATAATAGATGCTGAAACAGCTAAGAACAAAGGTGTGATCCCTGTTGAAAAGATGGGAAACGTCCTGCGGGTCGCCACAACAGACCCCCTGGATATTGATGCCCTGGATTCCCTTGAAGTTATCACAAACCTGGAAATCGAGCCAGTTGTCTGCACCAAGGCTGACTTTGAACAGGCATACAACTCTCTTTACGGCCTGTACCGCGGCATGGATGATGTCATGAAAAGCGTGGACGAAGACATTACCGCTGTACGGGGCGGGGAGGAGGAAACCGTAGCGGCCGGACTCGGCGCAGAACAGGACATTCACGTTCTGGAAAGCCAGGCTGACCAGGCCCCTGTAATCAGAATGGTAAACTCCATTATAGCACAGGCGGTCAACCAGAAGGCAAGCGATGTGCATATCAGCCCTGAGAAAAACCGGGTTCAGGTACGTTTCCGCGTGGATGGAAGACTGCGCGAAGTCCCCGCGCCTCCCAAAAAGCTTATGCCCGCTATTGTCTCGAGAATTAAAATCCTTGCCAACATGGACATTTCAGTGGCACGCATCCCCCAGGACGGACGGTTCACTGTAACCATGAACAACAGGGAAATAAACATTCGCACCTCCTGCATTCCCACGATTTACGGGGAAAACGTGGTTCTCAGGCTGCTTGACATGAGCGCGGACATATTTACCTTAGATGACCTGGGCATGAATGCGGATGACAGGGAAAAGATGGAGGATGCAATTGTTAAGCCCTACGGCATGATCCTTTCCACCGGGCCCACAGGCAGCGGCAAGAGCACGAGTCTTTACGCTATTTTACGAAGGATCAACAGGCAGGATATAAACATCATAACCTTAGAGGATCCTGTTGAATACCGGGTGGGAGGAATACGGCAGGTGCAGTTAAACACGAGGGCCGGCATGACCTTTGCCTCTGGTCTGCGCTCGATTCTGCGACAGGATCCGGATGTTATAATGGTTGGCGAAATGCGCGATGCAGAAACCGCAAGAATCGGGGTGCAGGCTGCAATGACAGGGCACAGGGTCCTGTCAACAGTTCATACCAATGATGCTGCAGGTGCGATTGCCAGGCTCATGGACATGGGAATAGAGCCTTTTCTGATTGCATCAACGCTTCTTGTCTCTTTTGCCCAAAGGCTTTTGCGCAGGGTATGCACGCACTGTGCAGAGCCATATACCCCATCTGCCGGGGGGTTGCGCTCCCTGGGACTGGAACAAACCTCGGAATGCAACTTTCTGCAGGGCAAAGGATGTCAAAGATGCATGAACAGCGGATATCGCGGCCGCACTGCGGTGTTTGAGGTGGTGCGCGTAGATGACGAAGTGGCAGATCTTATCATGAAAGGAGCATCCGCATCCCAGATAAACCGTGCATTGATTGATGCCGGAAAATTAAGTACCCTGCGCGAAGACGCCGCCCGGAAAGTATGCCGCGGAGAGACCACAGTGGAAGAAGCCGTCTCAGTAGTAATGGTCTAGGAGAAAACCCATGCATTATGCCTACAGGGCGATAAACGAGGCCGGAAAACAAACCTCAGGAATAATTGAAGCTGACAGCCCTGAGGACGCAAGAGAAAAGATAGCCGGCCAGGGCCTGATTCCGGTCAATATAAAAAACGGGGCTGTGGCATCAAAAGCAAACCTTACAAAGAGAATAAATCTCGGACTTTCCAGGGTAAGGCTGCCTGATCTGATAATTTTTTCCAAACAGTTTAAAACCCTTTTTGAAGCAGGGATTCCCATGACCCGGCTTATGGAAGTCCTTGAAGAGCAGACTGAAAATCCCAGGCTGAAAAAAACCGCCTCGGCTATCAGCGAAGACATCCAGTCTGGCATGTCCCTTACCGAGGCATTCAGCCGGCACCCAAAAATATTTTCCACCCTTTACTGCAGCATGATCCAGGCCGGGGAGGCAAGCGGTCGGCTTGGAGAGGTAATCGAGCGCCTGATTTATCTTCTCCAGCACGAACACAAGGTAAAATCAGACATAAAAAGCGCCATGCAATACCCGGTGATTGTGCTGGTAGCCCTTACAGCAGCGTTTCTGTTTCTTTTGACCTTTGTGGTGCCCAGGTTTGTGGATATTTTCCGGCAGGCAAACATCGATCTCCCGCTTCCAACAAAGATATGCCTGGTGCTTCACAACTGGATCGTGGTTTACTGGCCGGTAACCCTGGCGGTTGTTGCCGCGGTTATAACCGGGCTTTATTTTTACCTTAAAACAGAACACGGCAGCTACTACAAAGATTATCTGCTTCTTAAACTCCCCATAATCGGCCCGGTATTTGAAAAAGGGGCCATGGCCCGCTTTGCTTCAATTTTTTCAATCCTTCAGACCAGCGGAGTCGGGGTCCTGGGCGCCTTTGAAGTGCTTTCGGGAACCATAGGAAACAAGGCCATCTCAAAAGAATTCGAGGAAATCCAGGAGCAGTTAAAAGAAGGCCGCGGAATATCAGATCCCTTAAGCAAAGCCAGATTTTTTACCCCGCTTGTGGTTAACATGGTTGCAATCGGCGAGGAATCTGGAAATCTGGATGACATGCTAAAAGAAGTCTCGGTGCATTATGATGACGAGGTGGAATACGCTGTGGGCAGGATGGCAGAAGCCATAGGGCCTGTTCTCATACTTGCACTTGCAGGGGTGGTCGGCTTTTTCGCCCTGGCAATTTTTCTGCCCATGTGGGACCTTACAAAGATGGTCTGAAAAACAGGTCTAAAAAGCAGTGTCTAAAAAGCAGTTGACAAACCCCTTATTTATTTATTATATTTAATTGGTAATATTAAAAAAACAATAATCATTTTAATGAACAATATGCCAACCCTTAACCCCGAACGGAGGAGATCCATGAAAACAAAAAAAATATTATCCAGCCAGCAGGGCTTTACACTAATTGAAATCATCGCGGTACTTATTATAATGGGCATCCTGGCTGCAGTTGCAGTGCCGAAGTATTTTGAACTCACCACCGATGCGGAGGAAAAAGCCATTGCAGCAGCAGGCGCGGAAGTTCAGGCAAGGCTTAATCAGCACTTTGCCAATGAATTGCTTTCAAACAACGGTGACTGCAATGATGCCCTAGGCGCTCTTACTTCTGATGCTCTGGGCTTGAATACTCTTGGCGACTTTACAGCGACTATCTCCGGCGGCCTTGACACATCTTCGGGAGGTGACACTGGACTGACCCTGACGGCAACTGACGCCGACTATACAGGATCATACACCATTACAACTCCTTTATGCGACTAAACCAGTTTTTGTCTATAAGCAGGCCTGCGCGAAAAATAGACGCAGGCCTGCTTGTTTCCAATTGAAAATCGTTCTATTCATTTGTATTGCAGTTAAGAAAGCCATTAATTCTTTCTAAAAGCGCCCCTTGTAACACTGAATGTATGGCATCCACATCAGGTTTGTATACTGTAAACAGATTTTCTGCACTGTATTCAGCATCTATAATTGAGCAAATATTCATACTACTACTGGAAAGACAAAAAAAATCTTCTACTATCTCAAACAGCTTCTCTTTATAATTCGATTCTGAATACAGTTCTATAAGAACAAGATGAGCCTTTGCGCTATTGGGATGCTTTTCAAGATACTGTCTCCAATACCTTTCAGCCATGTCAAGTCGCCCTTTAGCCCTAAATGACTGAGCCAATACCGGAAGGATGGCAGAATAGCCCGAATCTGACTGCAATGCCCTGTCCGCAATATCGATAGCCTGCTCAATCCTGCCGGAGTGATACATTACTATAGCATAAGTTTTTAACAATTCAACACTCCTGACTTTAGACAGGTCCCTGACCCTGCCGTTGATCTCCTGATAAGCTTTTTCCAGCAGTCCTCTCTCCAAATACAGCTGGCACAAAAAAGCCAGGGTTTCCTCCCTGCCAGGATTTACTTCCAGAGCCTTTTTCATAAAACGAATGGCAGCCTCATCATCCCCTTCATGGTAACTTGCCAGTCCGGCGTTATGGAGCAGCACAGCCCGCCCTCTATTCCGCATAACCCGATTTGCATTTAATGCTTTACGGAAATGTTTTACAGCCTCACCAGAAAATCCTGCATCTGAATAGGCCTTGCCCAAATTAGTATGCACCCGGCTCAAGCCCGGAGCCTTTTGCACGTTATCCGACCAGAGCAAAATTTCATTCTGCCAGATTTCATTTCGCTCATAGACAGTATGCGCCTGGGCAGCCAGCAGAAAACAAAATCCAAAGGCCATGAGAAACTGAATAGAAGACCGGTATGAAAAATAGTCAAGCACCCGGACCATTGTTATAGCTATCAGGACAAAGAAAAACATCGATGGTATGTAGTTTCTGTGCTCGTATACCAGCTCCAGCGGAATTATGGAGGATTCGATCACGTGGTTGATAAAAAAGAAGATCACGCAAAAGGCGATCAAAGGCCATTTTTTCGAATAATACAATGCAGCTGAAAGCGCTGCCAGGATAAACACAATGCTTGCCCCGGTGGTCCACGGATCGATAAGCGACTGGCTTAAAGGCATATCATGAATAAGCATCAGCCTTGAAGACACCGGATATAACAGCAGGCTCAGATACAGCATTATAATCCTGGGCTGGGTCATCATACGTTCTGCAAGGGTAAACGGTCTGTTTTCATATCCGCTCAAAAAAGAGGAAAGATCAACATAGAACACCGCAAGCAGCATAAAAACAAGCACAGGGACAACCGAAAAGCACAAAGCCTTTTTCAGATTTTCGCGGCTTATGCCGCTTATAAGGAAAATCTCGTATAAAAAAAGCACAATCGGCAGCATTGCGGCGTTTTCCTTGCTGGCAAAGGCCATGAGCGCGGCTGCGGCGCACAGGAAAAAATACACCCCGCGGCCCGCCGGCTTTCCTGTTGTGCGGGCCTTTAAATAAAAATACATGGACATGACATAAAACATGCCTGCCATGGACGCCATGCGCTGGACAATATAGGTTACCGCAGTAAGCTGTATGGGATGTGCGGCCCAGAAAAAAACCGCGAGCAGTGCTACTGCATAGGCGCTTTTTCCGTAGCGGTCTTTTAACAGGGGCAGCTTCAGGGTATTGTAGATCAGCAAAAAAAGAAAAACCGAAGTGATCAGATGGATGAAAAAATTTACCACATGGTATGAAAAAACATTTTCCCCGCTGAAATAATAATTTATGGCCAGACTCAGATAGGAAAGAGGCCGCTTTATTTTTTCATGATTCAGATCAGTGCCGTATAAGGACTTTTCAAGCTCCTCCCAGGAAAGGGATTCAGGCTGAACATTGGGATTTTCCAGAATATTGGGAGTATCATCAAAATGAAAGGAGCAGTCAAAACTGTTGCTGTAAATAAGAACAAGCGCAATTAAAAGGCTTAAAAAAACAAAAATGTATCTTTTGGCTTCCGGAAAATGCCATTTTACGCCCAGGTCAAAGGAATTTTGACTGCCGATCATATAGCCGCGCCCCCAAATACGAAAGTTACCCCTTTTCGGTGGTGAGGCAATTTATGCATCAGGGAAGTTAAAATGTCAAGGCAAACCAATAAGATAAACACAAAACCATTTGACATAGACAGGATTTGCCGGTTAAAATTTAAAAAAAGAGGTGTCAGGCTTTTTGCAGATGCCTTCCTGATTGCAGCAAAAGGGATAAATTTGAAAAATCAGCATAAAGGCCGAGCTAACAAAAAAACCCGGAACCCGGAACCCGAAAAATCCGGCCCATGTCCGGGAACCGGAAATTGCGGCTTTACCCTGCTTGAAATAATAGCTGTTCTCGTTATCGCGGCAATAGCCGCAGCAGTGATAATCAACTCAGTCTCCCGAAGCAAGGCAGACCTGACAGGAAGGTCAGAAGCCCTCAGAGCCCACATCAGATATGCCCAGTCCATGGCCATGAGCACAGACGACAGGAACTGGGGGATCCGGTTTCATACCAACCCCAATCATTACTGGCTTTTCTACTGCAACAGTGGTGATACTTGCAACTGGGGAGAAAACCAAACACATATTCCGGGAACCGAGACTGACCAGACTAAGGTTGATCTCGGAGAGTACGATATAAACATCAACAATATAAACCACGGGGACAATCGAGTCACCCTTGCATTCGACAATTTCGGCACTCCTTACTGGGGAGGTCATAATGAAGTACTGGAAAATCTTCTGGAAACTCAATTTATCATTACACTGGAAGATGATTCGTCAAATGATACGGAAACAATAAGTGTAACTCCGACCACAGGTTTTGTTCAATGAGTCAAAAAATAAAACATAACCGAAGTAAGTATAGCAATGGTTTTACGCTTATTGAAGTAATTATTGCCATTATTATTGCAGCCCTTCTCGGCGCAATGATTATCCAGCACACCGGAACGAACCTGACCGCCACCGTAAAATCCCTTGTTGCCACCCATAACAATACAGACGCGGTCAGCTTGATGGAACAAATCACCCGGGATTATCGCAACTGGCTTGAAGACAGTCCAGATGAGACAATTCTGGATTTTGAAACAAACATAATAAACTCCGACGATTATTCCGGCATACAAACTGATATCATCGCCCCCGGGGAATTGCGGGACGATGACCCGGACGATTCAATTCTAAGGGTTACGGTTACCCGGGGAGACAGGGAATTGGTCTCCCTTTTTACAAAATAGGTGCGGGCTCCAATGAAACAGCAGGGCAAAAATAACCAGGGCTTTACCCTGATTGAAACTATCGCTGTTATTATGCTTGTCGGAATAATCTCGGCGGTGCTCGGGCTTGCCATAGTCCAGGGGGCAAAGTCTTACGTTTTTGCCAGGAGCAATGTTTCGATCAGCCAGAAAGCCCAGCTCGCAGTTGCAAGAATTGAACGCGAACTACAGGCAATTACTGCCATTGATAGCCTTCGTTCAGGTAATGATTGCATCCGGTACAAACGGGAAACCGCCAACCAGAACTATCGAACAATCGGTTGGAATGAAAACGAAAACCGGCTTGAAATGGATGCCGCCGAAGATGCAGACTGCCCTGTTGATGGAAATATTCTTATCGGCAACGTGGCTGATTTTTTAATCTCTTATGAACCCGACGGGGTGGATGATCTGGAAAATCTGCACACTATCGATATTACTCTCACTGTTACCAGGGCTGACTCTGACCGAACCGAAACCTTTGATCTCGTTGTCAACCCGCGCAACAACGGCAGGCTAAATGCCCCGGGAAGCACCGAATAACGGAGGGATACATTGAAAAAATCCGGCACAGAAAATACTCAGGATAACACCTGCCAGTACCGGATTTTTCAGAAATCCAGGGGCGCCGCCCTTATCACTATAATTATAGCAATAGTGGTTATCAGCGCTATCGGCGCGGCAATTTTATCCCTTTCCGCTGTGGGCACCTTTAACCCTATCCTGGGAAACAGCGCTGACCGGGCCTATTACCTGGCCGAATCCGGCTACAGATACGCTGCCCTGAAATTTCAGCAGGGCGGGGAATCAATGCTTGATGATTTAAACAGCGAAAAGACATTTGAGGTGGATAATAACCAGAAATTCAGCCTTGAATTCAGGCCCCATAAGCTGGAAGTGACAGGCGGCAGCGATTCTGATACTCTTAACACTGCGGTTCCCTTCGGATACGCGCCCCACTTTGAAACCGGCAATATAACCGGCCACTTAAAAATCGGAGACACTCCGGCGCAGGAATTCAGCAGTGTGACAATCCCGGACGAAGAAGAGGGGGTATCGGTTAATTTTGAAAGAGCCGGCAGCGAAGAATGGAATGCCTCAACAGGCGATCAGGCACGCTTTTCTATAGTTTTTAATAACGAATCTTCTGTATCAGAAGAAGGCGGGGATCTGCAGGTTCAATCCGACACAGGCACAATTGAATTCTTCCCTAAATACAACGGCCGTTTTGCTGCAGAGGGCAAGATTTACCAGTACAGAAGCAGGGATGCCGAATACAGCCAACTCCTTGGAATAACCCGCGTGGACGACGACTGGGAGGAGCTTTCCCTGGAGGATGGCGACGAAATCATACTGAACGATTTTCTTACTGTTATCTCCACCGGCAGGTACGGACAGGGATTTTTCGGTGCAAACCGTCGTCTTACCTATTATATTCCATTTTTAATGACCGCCGCCGGCAGCGATTTTCTCGACACATTTGACAACATGAACCACTGGATTGAAGATGACGGCGACACTGCAGAGGGGGGCTACAGAATAGATGATGATGTGGATGGCGACAGCGCCCTTGCAGTAGATGGTACAACTCCAAAATTTTTACCTGACCCTCTTACCAGGACCAGCCTGATTGAATTTGACTGGGATCCGGAGAGAAACGTGGACCTGGAAGACGCATGGTCAAGCGATGGAGGTTGCTTAAGCTATGACGCGCAGGTTAAAATCCTGGTGGACGACGAGCCCGTGTATATGGACGGGATCTCCTTTCGACTGGATGAAGAAGGAAGTTATTACGGCCTGTCCCTTTTATACACAGATGATTCCACAGATGGTATACCTAACGGCACCGTTCCTGAGTATGGCCAGCCCATGATAGTATTATGGGAAAATGACGTATCCGGCTGGCCTTCAAGGACGTGGGTAGCGTATCATGCACTACCAGCATATAATTACCTTACCAACAATGTGTTTTTCAGAGATAACATGGAAGACAGAAAAAAAACCGAGGACCAGTGGAATACAATTGCAGACGAAGAAGAAGATGAATGGACTCGCACTTCCCACTATTTCCATAGCGGTAATCACTCCTGGATGTCCCCCGAAGGCCCGGTTTCTCCCAACACCACCACAACACTTCAATCAGAAAGTTTTGATTTAAGGGATGCATCAGAACCGACGCTGACTTTCTGGCACGATTGCGAAATGGAGGGAAGATCCCGGGCGCGAGTAGAAATATCTGAAAATGGGGAAGACTGGCAGGAACTTGCCAGATACCAGAATGATGACACCAACGGCTGGGATCAGGAAGAATTCGACCTCTCTGATTATGCAGGTAGTTCGGATGTCTGGATACGATTCAATTTAAGGACTTCAAACAATCCGGATCAGCAGGCATATGACTGGTATGTGGACGATGTGTATGTGGCTGAAGAAGGGGTGGACTGGCCTACCCTAATGGTAAGCGTAAAAGAGGCGGAATCAATCTCATTTGACAATGGAAGCAACTCAATAAATAACGGCGACACAGTCTACCAGGAGGATGCGTCTGGAGTCACCGCTTCGGCAATCGTCTACACAGACCCTGTGATAGCACAAGGCACCTGGAGCGGCGGGACAGCCCAAGGAGATATATTACTTCGAGACATTTCAGGCTCATTTCAGACAGGAGAGGATTTGCTTGTCAACGGAGAAGTTTGTGCAAACCTCACATCGCTAAACAACAAACAGAATTACATCCGCGCATACATAGGAGACCAGCAGGAACACGGCACTGCCGGCACAGACCCCCTTGACCGGCAAAGACTTGCAAACCCCCGTGGAGAGGTTAACTGGCCGCCCCGGGATGTTGATGATACGTATGCTGACAATGATTATTTCACCTTGGTACAATGGGATGAGCTTAACTATGATGAGCATGGAACAACAATTGCACAACTGGGCGACGGAAACGAAGAAGATGCGGTAATCAGAAGCAACAGCCCCATCGTTACAACTCCTCCTGAAGATGACGGATTTGATCAAACACGTCCTGAACTCGGCCTTCATACCTGGGGGTGGGGTTCTTCAGACGGCGAACCAGAATTCGATGTCGACCATCCGGATATCTATTTTGACGATTTTGCCGTCCGCCTGGATGATGCAGTAATGTCAGGCGGATTTGCACCTGCTATACAGGAATCTTCTGCAGGAGATTGATAAATCTGAGCGCAATCCGGCAGAATCTCCACCATATCTCATCCCCGCGGGCGGACGTTCAACGTCACAGGCGCAAGGTTACGAGCGCCCTGTGCACGTTGTGGCTTTGTGAGCTTTTATAATAACATTGTTTTAAATGCCTTTTTATTTTTTATCCGGTAAATGGAAAAATCCCGGTCAATAGTTGCAATTGTTTTTATGCCCATTTTTTCAGCCAGTAAGACAAGACATGAGTCTGCAAAATCCATTGGCAGGTCTCGGTACTTTTCAGTTAATTCTTTGATTCTTAGAAAGTCAATATTGTTGATATTTGCGATTTCAACCCCGCCTCTGTAAACCCATTCGATAAAATCTAATTGAGCATTTCGGTTAAAATCAAGTAAATGCAGGGTTTCTGTTATTGATGCGATGGTGGTAATTAGTAAAAACTGGTTAGTTTTGATAAATTTTACAGTTTTTTGATGATATTTATCAGATGAGTCGAACAGTGCGATTAAGGGGCCACTATCAATAAGAATTTTATTCATTTCTTTTTTGCCCGAAGTTTATCTTTTAAAAGTTCTTTTCTGTTTAAAGACAAATCGTTTTGACCGCTGGAGTATTTGCCAAACAAGTCCTGGCCTAATTCCCACGGATTTTGTTTCTCGAGTTTCTCAATATAATCAACAATGCTTTTGCGGATAAGTTCAGATTTTGACAGGCCAAGATGTTTTGCTGTGTGACTAACTTGTTGCTCAAGCTTTGGATTAAGTCTTATTGTAATCATAAAATTACCTCCGTAATACATAATGTAATACAATGGGCATGATATATCAATGCTTTTTTTCACATCGTCTTTTTTACACACAGCAAAGAGCTGTCGGGCGGCGTAGTCCTCGCCGTCCCGACCAGCGACAGGTTGGCCGTTCCGTGATTATTCTAAATTTTCTGCATCGGCCACGTCTTGGGGACGACCGGTAACCCGTTTATTATATTTTAAATTTTCGAGATCAATAAAATTAATCTTGAGACCTTGGATATCAACTTCAACTCTTGCTTTATAGCAGTCCTCAAATTTTATTTCTTTTAATGTCGTCAAAATATCGATTCTATTCGGAGGATAACCAAGTTGGATAATCTGGTCAGTTTCGAGGAAATCCTCAGATTTGAGCCCCAGTGATCCAAAACCAAATTCTTCAAGTGCTTTTATAATATTATCGGCGTTTTCCGGCGATAGCTCAATCCATACATCAAGATCTTTGGTATAGCGCGGATATCCGTGAAATGCCACGGCATACCCGCCAACCACAAGATATCTGACGTTATGCCCGTTTAACAATTCGATAAACTCTTTGAAATCCTTGCTCAGCATTATATCTCCATAAATTATATTCTTTTCGGATCTGCTCTAAAGCCTTCAAGCGCTCCTCATATGTTTTTGATTGCCAAAAGATAAAATCATTCGGCTGTTCGCTTAATTTATATTTTTTAATGACCTTGCTTATACTCATGACATCCTCATACATTTATCGATGCATAATCTGGTGGTCAGGTCAGGCCAACGTCTTCTCTCACCAGAGGCTGTAAGCGGTCTGGTGCAGAGAATGGTTATACCCCCGCTTGCATAGAGTGCGCGGCAATCTTCTTAACGGGGAGAATCCTTTGTTCAATATCCGGACCGATTTTTCGTTTTATTATCCGCAGGTCATATTCTGACTGAAGGTTCATCCAGAATTGTGCCTCAACACCAAAATATCGCTCAAGCCTGAGCGCAGTGTCAGCAGAAATGCCTCTCTTGCCGTTTACAATCTCACTTATTCTGTTTGGAGGAACCGCAATATCCCGAGATAACTTATTCATACTTATCCCCATGGGTTCCATGAAATCTTCACGCAAAATTTCGCCAGGTGTAATAGGATCAAGAAAATCTTTTTTACTCATCATTTCACCTCAATGATAATCGACGATAGCTATGTTAAATGCATTGCCGTCATGCCATTCAAAGCAGACTCGCCATTGTTTGTTAATGCCTATTGCATATTGACCTTTTCTTTTGCCTTCCAACGAGTGAAACATATTTCCGGGATTTAACATTAACGCATTCAGGCTTGGTGCGGCATTGAGTACCATCAGTGGCTTTCGTGCCTGTCTTTCAAAGGATTGGAACCGACGTACCCGCCTATCGCTAAATAGTTTCTCAGTATCTTTGCAGGCAAAAGATCTTATCATATGTTAAGCGTATTACGAGTTTAGTATTATGTCAAGCAAAAAGCTTAAAGGAGTATAACGCCGCGGGTAACTTGCCGGGCGCGTCGTTTTGCCCGGTCAAGTTCACCGGCTGGTTCGATGAGCTCAGTTATTCCGGAGAAATAATTTTAACAGTTGGGAAATAGGTTTGGTACCTGTTTTTAGCTCGTGTGATTAATTCAAGATCTAATACAGCGGCTTGTGCACCGATAAAAAAGTCAGGCAATGGGGACTTTTTTGCACCTTTATGCTTTCGATAGTCGAGAAAAGCTTTACCAGCAAGGAAAAGGGATTCCTTTGGAATTTCCAACATCTGAAATCCGCTTTTTGAAACAGCAGCCTCCAACTCCTCAATCTTATTAAATCCAATGGAAATTTCGGAATATATGATTTGATTAATGTATAAAGGAGTATGATGGGCATATTCAGAAAGAGCGGCCTCCGACCATTCAGCCCAAACAGGATCATCGAGAAAAACATCCAGGATAATATTGGAATCAACAAGAAGGCCTTTCATAAATCATCTCTTTTGAGTGCCATAATTTCGTCTGTGGTCATTTTGACAGTCGCAACACCACGAAGTTTTTTAAACTTGCGCGTTGCACGGGCTGTTCCCTTTCGCTTTACCAAAAAGACCCGGTCTCCCTCTTGTAAAAAATCAATCTCAACATCTGGGGTTATCCCTAATTTTTCCCGTATGTTAATTGGTATTGTAACCTGCCCTTTTGTCGTCACTCTCATTTTTACCTCCAGTATTAAGTATTACTGGTAAGGATAATACATAATTTTTAATAAATCAAATATTTTTCATCAAAGAACTCACTTGACGCAAACGCGCCAGCGTTTTGCGGTCAAGTGCAGTGACGGGTTGGCCGGCATCATGGAGCAACTATTGACTGAAGGAATTTAATGATATTGCCACTGAAGAAAATTCACGCAGCAGTTGCTTATCAACAGTTACTAAAGGGACTTTCAGATCATTTGCCGTAGCTATAAATTCACAATCATAAGCAGAACAATTGCTTGTTGAGCTAAGCCTTAAAACTTCATATGATGGAACTCCATATTCTCGTCCCTTCAGTAATTTCAGGGCACTATTCATTATCTGCTGAGCCTGCTCCAGATTCAATATGTTTTTTCGCATATAAAGAGTAAGGACATTGCTAAATTCGCTGCGCCATAAAATCGGTGCCGCCCACTCATTGTCCTTTTGCAGGGCTCGTTCCGCTAAAACCGATTGCTCGCTCGATAGGAGGAGATAGCCAATAACATTTGTATCAACTACAATCACAGCCGACCCTCTGATTTTGCCTGGTTAAATTCCTCGTGGGTGATCGGATGTCCGGTTGTCAATCGGCGGAGCTGACGAGCATTCTCAAGCACCTCGTCAAGATTAACGCGGCGGCTTATAACAGTATTTTCAATGCACATGATAATCTCACTATTTACGGAACGCCGATTAATTTCTGCGGCTGACTTAAGTCGCTCGTAAAGCTCATCAGGTATATTTTTTACCGTAACAGTTGCCATATTAACACCTCCAAACGTTTTCAATTTGAAACCATTATGAAACCAGAAAGGGGCTTTGTCAAGTGCAAAACCTTCTTTTTGCCGGCCAATGATTATTTGCCCGAAGGGGCGTAAAATAATACGCCTGTTCGGCATGAATATCGGGATATGGTTTAAATTTTAAGAATAATACTACTATCTAGGGGGATATTCAAATATTTTTCCTTGATTTGAAATCCAGGGGCAAGGTATTTGGATGATAATATGAACAAATGTTCATGCTGAAAAGTCTAAACGACCATGGCGTAGAGTCAGGCTTTAAAAGCACTTTTGTTTTTATGCTGAAATGCCCTTCTGAGTATGGAATTCGAAGAGTTAACAGATGCACAGAGTGCACGGCAAGCCTGCGCAGGAAAGTGATAGAATGATTTTTTTTAATTATTTCCGTAACCTTCCGGATTCATGGACTGCCAGAGCCATGCATGGGCGCACATGTCCTCTAAACCATATTTTGCCCGCCACTGGAGTTCTTTTTGGGCAAGGGAGGGATCTGCCCAGCATTCGGCGATATCTCCGGGCCGGCGATCTGTGATGCGCCAGGGGATTTTCTTGCCGCAGGCTTTTTCAAAGGCTGCTATCATTTCAAGGACTGAATAGCCTCGTCCTGTTCCCAGATTACATGTAAACAGTCCGCAGCCCGAAGCGATTTTGTCCAGTGCTCGTACATGGCCTTCTGCAAGGTCCATGACATGGATGTAATCGCGCACCCCTGTGCCGTCCGGGGTAGGGTAATCTTTTCCAAATACGCGGACTTCGTCGAGTTGGCCTACAGCCACCCTGCTTATATAAGGCATCAGATTATTTGGTATGTCTGCAGGATCCTCGCCTATCAGGCCGCTTGGATGTGCGCCAACAGGGTTGAAATATCTTAAAAGCACTATGTTCCAGGCGGGATCAGAGGCGTGCAGATCGGTTAAAATCTGTTCTATCATCAGCTTTGTCCTGCCATATGGATTAAAGGGCGCAACAGGGGCGTCTTCTTTTATGGGAACGCTTTTCGGATTTCCGTAGACTGTTGCAGAGGAGCTGAAAACCAGATTTTTTACAGAAAATTGCCGCATTGCCTCACACAGGCAAAACGTTGCCCCCAGGTTGTTTTCATAATAGGCAAGAGGCTTTTTAACCGATTCTGAAACACTTTTTAATCCTGCAAAATGAATTACGCAATCTATTTTTTCGGATTTGAAAATTTCGTTTAAAGCCGGCCTGTCCCGCAAATCGGTTTGGTAAAACATCACCCTGCCGCCGGTTATCCGCTCCACCCTTTTTATGGCAGCGGCGCTGCTGTTTGCAAGATTGTCCACCACCACAGCGCGATGCCCGGTTTGCATCAGCGAAACACAAGTATGGCTTCCTATGTAGCCCGCCCCGCCGGTCAAAAGAATATTCATCTTTAAGCTCCCTTTTGCTTTAAAAATATTTTACCCTGGAAAAATCAGCTTCTGGTTGCTAAAATTTTTTAATGCTTGAAATACTATACATAGACCGGGATTTGGTTGCAGTCAACAAACCTTCCGGCCTTATGGTTCACAGAGCGCGCGGAGCGCCGCAGGAAACCAATTTTGCCATGCAAATCTTGCGTGACATGCTCGGGCACAGGGTTTATCCGGTCCATAGGCTGGATAAACCCACTTCAGGAGTGCTGGTTTTCGGCCGGCATCCGGAAGCTGCGTCCCTGCTGGCGCAGGCATTTTCCAACAGCCGGGTTTACAAATGCTATCTGGCTGTTGTACGCGGCCATGCCCACCGGGAGGGCATTATCGACAAGCCGCTCGTAAAATACCGGGAAAACAAAATCCGAACCAAAAATTCCCGGCCGGCCATAACCAGATATATGCGCATAGGCACAATTGAACTGCCCTATCCGGTCGGCCCCTATTTAACTGCCAGATACTCCCTGCTGCTTGTGGTCCCCGAGACCGGCCGGTTTCATCAGATACGAAGGCATCTGCAGCATATTGCACATCCGGTTATAGGAGACAGAGTCCACGGGGATTCAGCCCATAACCGTTTTTTCTCAGATGCTTTCAACTGCAGCCGCCTGCTGCTTGCAGCAGTGCAACTGGTTTTCAATCATCCATACACAGCCAGAAAAACAAGCATTCATGCCGCCCTGGATACTACTTTTTCAAAGATCATACACAGTTTTGCCTGGCACCCTGTGCTGCCCTTGCAAACAACAGATTACAAGGCGGCTTTGCAGTTGCCGGCCCGTATTTTAAGCCGCGGGTTTTAATAATAATCCGATCGCCTTTATTTTCAAATTTTACAAATACATTTACCCGGCATTGTTAAAAATCTTTTGACCTTATGCTTGATTATAATGTAGAAATAAAGGCATCAGCCGTCTATTTATTTTATTCAGGAGAATAAAAAAGGTAAAGAAACGGTATGGATTCATTCAAAGATTCTAAAAAACAGCCCGGCATAGAAGATCATATCAATATCTCCATTTTGCTGGTAGACAATTCGCGCAGGGTCCAAAAACTCGATACAGCAG